>DSDT01000363.1 GCA_011048615.1 Chloroflexota bacterium
GCCAGATAGAGGGCCGCTAACAGCGTCACAGTCACGACGACCGCGCCCACACGCATCACCATGCAGTGGTCCATCTCGAACCGACCACGCTTGATACCGTGCGTCGCCCATTCCATAAAGTTGGGCATAGCTCAAGTCTCCCTTAAAGCCGCTCTGCCACCCGCAGCCGCGCCGAACGAGCCCGGGGGTTGGCAGCAGTTTCCTCCGCCGTCGGCATGACCGGCTTACGCGTGATCAACCGCAGCGTCGCTCGATGGCCGCACCCACAGACCAGAACCTCTGGCGGGCAGACACAGTCACGGCTCTCCCGGCGCAAAAAGCGCTTCACCAGCCGATCTTCCAGCGAGTGAAAGCTGATCACCGTCAGGCGCCCGCCTGGCGACAGGATGTTCACCGCCTGGGGCAGCGCCGCCTCTAAAGCGTCCAGCTCGTTGTTAACGGCAATGCGTAGCGCCTGGAACGTGCGCGTCGCCGGATGGATGCGCCCGCGTCGTCCACTCACTTGTTCAACGACGGCGGCCAATTCCGCCGTCGTATCAATGGGCCGAGCTGCGACGATCGCCTCGGCAATACGTCGCGCCCGCCTCTCTTCACCGTATCGGTACAGAATGGTCGCCAGCTCTTGCACCGAAAACTGGTTGACCAAGGTAGCCGCCGTAGGCCCTCCCTGCGTCGGGTCGAATCGCATATCGAGCGGTCCATCCTGCATGAATGCAAATCCCCGGGCGGGATCGGCCAATTGAAGCGAGGACAGCCCCAGATCAAACAGAATGCCGTCAACCGGAATCCAGCGCTGACCTCCCGCTATCTCCTCCAGGTACTCGTAGGAGCGCTGAACCAACACCCAGCGTCCGGCGTAAGGAGATAACCGATCCTGCGCGCGCTCTATTGCCGCCGGATCCCGGTCCAGCCCCAACAAGCGCCCATCCGGAGATGAAGCCGCCAATATGCCCGCCGCGTGCCCCCCCCCACCCACGGTAGCATCTATGTAGCGCCCCCCCGGCCTGACCCGCAGGCTATCAAGTACCACTTGAAAAAGAACCGGGATATGCGTGTCGCCTAGATACCCAGAACTGCCCACTGGTCAATGCCCCCATCCTCCGCCTCGACCCGGTCCCGCTCCTCGTCCCAAGGCTCGGGATGCCACAACTCGATGTACGTGTTGAGACCGATGACGACGACCTCGCTATCCAGGCCGATGTATTCTCTCAACCGGGGGGGGATCACCATCCGTCCCTGCCGATCAGGGGCGGCGTGAGAGGCGTTAGCAAAAACCAGACGGCGGAAGGCGCGGGCGTACCGGTCGGTGATGGGCAATCCGCTCACCCGTTCCGCCAGCTGTTCCCACTCATCCATCGGATAGATCGCCAGACAGCGATCGAGGCCGCGTGTGATGACCAATCCCTCCGCCAATTCCTCCCGGAACTTGGCGGGGATGGTCAGTCGTCCTGCTTCGTCAATGGTATGGACGAACTCGCCCAGGAACATGCCGTTGCCTTCCTCAATGCAAGAGCCAGGACACACCGCTCTCCAGGGCTGGGGCAAATTGTTATCCCAATTTATCCCAATTTATCCCAAAATCCTCCATATTATACACCATTCCCTCCATTTTGACTAGTACTTGGTTGACCTTGGGAGGAAATTTTAAGGTTCGGCGCTGGCCCAACGATAGCTGGCGGGCTGCTGTACATCTAATGGAACCCGGCACCAACAGAACCTCCCGCAGGCTCGAAGCCTGCGGGAGGCCATCGCTATGCCCCAATGGAGCATTCTGTTGGTAGTGGGCGCTAAAGCGCCATCCGTCTACTGCTCGCGCTGCACCTGCCCACCGTGCTGCCCAACCCGCTCCCAGACCGGGCGTGGGGGCACTTCCTCGACCCACAGGCGAGTACTGCTGCTGACAGTGGTGAGCATCGTGTTGGCGCTCACTTCGACCTCGTAAGCGCCCGGAGACGCGATCCGCCCCTCTGAATTTCTCCCGTCCCAGATCAAGAGATGCTCACCCTGAGCCCGCCGCTGGCTGCGGAACACGGTAGCGACGTGCTGGTTGGACAGGTCCCACACCTCGGCCGTCACCGTCGCGGGGCGCGAGATCTCGAACACCACCACCGCCGGCTCCAACCGCCCATCCACCCCCGGCACGAGCCGGTCTCGCGTCACCCGGAGCACCAGGGACAGAGGGCGCTGCCACAATCCGCTGACCAACCACAGCCCCATGATCCCGGCGACGCCCAGCCCGGTGATGGCCAACACACTGCGCACAGCAGGAGGGAACGTCGTCGCCGGTGGGGCAGAGGAGTAGGTGACTCCCCGCACCACCACCGTTGCATTGCCCGCCCTATCCATCGCTTCCACCCGGATGATGTTCTCCCCCTCAATCAGGTTCACCAGGCCCTGGAAACCGCCCTTGCTATCCACCACCAGTTCACGCCCGTTGACCCACACATTGGTCTGAGGCTCCGACTGCCCCACCACCAGGAGGGATGGCTCGCGCACCGTCATCCCTTCGCGCACCGTCGTCAGCGAAAGGGCCGGCGGGCGGGTGCGCAGATAGACGCGCCGTTCCTCCAGCGTGACGTTCCCCACCTCGTCAATCGCCTCGATCCGTACAATGTTCTCGCCCTCTTCCAACACGACGTCTACGTTAAAGTGGCCTTCGTTTACTTCGGCGCTCGAGCCATTGATCTGTACCCGCACTCCGGACGGAACGGATCCTTGCACACTCAGCATACGCTGGTTGATCCACAGCCCATCACGGGGAGGATTCCTCACCACCAGTTCCGGTGGTTGGGTCATCAGCGTGATCTCCCGCACGATGGAGGCCTGGTTGCCGGCGTTGTCCACCGCTGTCAGCTCGATCCGGTTGACCCCCTCCCGCAGAGTATACAGGACGCTGAAACTGCCATCCGCGGTCACTTCCAACGGTTGAGCACGATTGCTGAACCAGACCGTCGCATCCGGGTCGGTCACCCCTTCGATCAGCAGTTCGTTTTCCCCCTCTCCTACCTTGATATCCTCGGGCAGATTGGCCAGGCGGATGATAGGGGGAGTCGTATCCACGTCTATCTGGACACTGGAGGAGGATCGCTGAACAGTCGCCTGGGCAGACACCCGCACGTAATACGCGCCATCGGGCAGCACCTGTCCCAGTCGGTCCAGGCCATCCCAGACCACCGTATGCTGTCCGGCTGCCTGCGGCTCCTCTTCTACCAATTTGCGCACGACGGAGCGGGAGCTGTCCAACACATCCACCGAGATCGTGGCATCTTCAGAGATGGAATAGATCACCGGGACAGTATCCAGATTCCCATCTCCGTTAGGAGAGATCGCGTTGTATTCTGCGTTAATCGTCACGTTGGGAGAACGCACCCAATCCATGGGAAACAAGAGCACCAACGTGACACCGATGGCGCCAATCACCAAGATGGCGAGCAAGGGAACGATATTGACGCGCCGCGCTGGTATGGATCGGCGCCGGCTGGTCTCGGTGAGTTGTGTCTTCATCTCACGTCAATCCAAATCTATCATGATGATGTCGCCAGGATCCTCCTCACGAGATCGAGGTCGAGACCACGACTGTGAAACCGTTTCGAGCGGCGGCGACGATGGCTGACGCGGCTCACTCAGAGATGGGATGGGCATTGCCGCCGGACGAGTGAGGTAACGAGATAACCCATATAGCCCCACGAGGATCACCCCACTCCGCACACATTCTATCAGAAAACCAGAAAGAAGAAAAGTTGACCACGACTTTACAGCCTGCAAATCGAATATCAGCGGCAGCGCCACGCCCCCCATCCAGATTCCCACCAATCCAGCGCTGACGCTGGCCAGCAGTCCCACGTGCGGCCTCGACATTCCCTCCATGCGCCGACACACCAGACCTACCGCGTAGCCGCCCAATCCCCACCCCAACACCTGGAAAATGTGAAACAGCGCGGCCTGGGAATTCGGGACCAGGGGATCCACCAGCCAGAGCAGTGTTTGCAGCGAGTTGGCGGTCTGAAACCGGGTGATGAACTGCTCCACTGCCAGCGCCTGGTCGCCCAGCCGGATGAGGTCCGGCGCTGCCCCACACATCCCGGCGAATATCTTGAGCCACAGGGCGCTGCCCAATCCCACTAACGCCCCGCCCCAATCCCCCCACCACAGACCAGCCAGCAGCGGCGCCGCTACCGCAACCCGGTAGGGGATCACCAGCGGAAGGCACAGCATCAGCACCACCGCCGCCAGGTGTCGCGCTGCTGCAAAGACGAGCAGGATCAGGGCCGCCAAACCCAGAGCCGCGACATAGATCGAGATCGAATAGAGCGGATACGCCAGCGCGAGGACGAACAACCCGTACCCCACGACAGGGGTCGCCAAACCGGCCGCCAACACAGCACCGGCGATAAACAAGCGCCACTCGACCGGGAACACGCTGGTGTGCTGCTCTACCAGCACGAACATCAGCACCAACCCCAGCGCCGGAATGAGCCGGTCGAAAAACGTCCGGTAACGTTGGTAGAGCCATGCCGCGGATCTATGGAATCGCCCCACGGCCTATGCCTCCACCTGCTCTACATGGAGATCGGCGCTGTACTCGCCCGCCGCTGGGGCCGCAATGCGCTGGACAGCGGCGTCGGATGAGGCCGGGCGAGCGTGGGTGCGGGCCCAGTTTCGCAGCGCCGTCACCTGCTCACGCATGGTCTGGGAGAGGGGAATGGTCTGCTGAATATTGTGCAGCAGATCGGCTCCCTCCAGGTCTCGTCCCGCCTCGAAGGCGTCGTACAAGCCGGCAATGACTACCTGCTCGATCTCGGCGCCGCTGAACCCATCCGTCTCCCGCGCCAGCCGCGCCCGGTCGAATCGGTCTGGGTCGCGCCGCCGCTTGTGCAAGTGGATGGCAAAAATCTCTTGTCGCTCCTCAAAATTGGGCAGGTCAACAAAAAAAATCTCGTCGAAGCGGCCTTTGCGCAGCAATTCCGGCGGCAGCATCGTGATGTCGTTGCTGGTGGCGATGACGAAAACCGGCGCGGTCTTTTCCTGCATCCAGACCAGAAAGCTGCCAAACACCCGCGCTGCCGTGCCCGCGTCCGACCGCCCGGAACTGGCCAGGCCAGAAAGCCCCTTCTCGATCTCGTCAATCCAGAGCACGGCCGGGGAGACCGCCTCGGCCAGCCGCAGCGCCGCCCGCATATTCTCCTCGGAGGCCCCCACCAACTCGCCGAACACCCGCCCCATGTCGAGGCGCAGCAGCGGCAGTTTCCACACCGTGGACACCGCCTTGGCGATCAGGGACTTGCCGCCCCCCTGCACCCCCAGCAGGAGCAGTCCGCGCGGCTCTGGCAGGCCAAAGGCCCGGGCTTGTTCGGTGAAGGCCAAGCGGCGCTTGCGCAGCCACCCCTTCAACTCGTTCATCCCCCCCACGTACGACATTTCTTCCGCCGCCTCATAGTATTCCAGCACATTCGACTTGCGGATCAACTGCTTCTTTTCCGCGATCACGATCTCGGGCCGGAGCAGCGGTTTGTCCCCGTCCCGATCGAACTTGTGCGCGACGACCAGCGATTTGGCAAAGACGTTCTCCGCCTCGCTCACTGTCAGGCCGCGAGCCGCCTGGAGAATCTGCTCCCGTTCCTCACCGCTCAACCCCAGATGCAGCCCGCCCTTGCGGAATTCAGCCGAGCGAATCAGCCGCTCCAGCGCCTCCTCCAGATCCTCTGGCGCGGGGAGAGAATAATCCACCAGCGTGATCTCTTTCTCCAGTTCTGGCGGCAAGCGCAGCACCGGCGAGAGGAAGAGGACCGTCTTACGGCTCTCTTTGAGAGGCTGCACCAGGTCGCGCACTTTGCGCACCACCGCCGGGTCTGGCGGCATCTGAGCACCGCCCAGGAAAGGGTGAAAATCCTTGAGGAGATAGAGGGCCGCCTCGCGCGAGCTTTCGATGTGTTCGAGGGCTTGCAGCGCCGACCGGGCACCGGGGTCTACCTCGGTGGGCCGGACCGTGTCCACCGCCAGCACCCCCGTCGTGATCGTCCAGGCGTACAGCCGCAGGTTCAAGCGGGCCGCGATGCGCACCAGCAGCGCCTCGATCCGCCGCTCCTCCCAGGAGAGGATATAGATCAGCGAATATTTGGCCCGAATCAGGACCTCTAGTTCTCGCTCTCGCTCGGCTATCCCCATCCCCTCACCTTACCCGGTCCAGATGAACCCGTCCAGGCCCAAGTCCCTCAACCCTTCCTCGGTGGGCCGGCCCGTTTCCGGATGCCAGCCGTACTCGGCGTAGGCCCCGGCCAGGAGCAGGTCCACGTCCGGGACCACGCCCTCGCTCCCCCCCTCCAGCGGCTTCAGCAGCAGATCGGGCAGCCGGTCGGCGGCGCGGGTGACTCCCCGACGCAGGTTGAGCAGCCGCTTGAGGGTGACGATCCGTTTGCCCAGCGTCATCAAATCGTCCATCTCCAGCCCCCAACCGGTCACGCCGTTCAGCGCCGCCAGCAGCCGCTCGACGCCGGGATTCTGGAACTGGCACAGGGTCAGCGCGTTGTAAAGGTTGCGCCACGCCTGCTGCCGCGCCGCGATGCGCCCCTTTTCCTCGCTCATCTCGAAGCGGTCGCCGGGAATGACCCCCAACTCGAACGGCGGACCCTGTCCCGTGTCCACGCCGTACATATCCCCCTCCATGTGACAGGCCCCGCGCGGCGAGAGAGCATAGGTCACTGCCAGGCCGGTAAAGGCCCGAGGATCGTGCATGGGCACCTCCAGCCGGTTGACGATCACCGCCAGGTCCGGCACGCCGAACCGCTCGGCCAGAGCCGCGCTTCCCTCCGCCAGCAGGTCGCCGAACCCCTCGCGCCGGGCGATCAACTCGATCAGCCGGTGGACGGTCTCGGCATCCCCGTAACGAATCGCCAGTCCGTCCGTATCCGCCAGGGTGACGACCCCCCGCTCGAACAGCTCGCAGGCCAGCCCGATGGTCGCCCCGGCGCTGATCGTATCCAGCCCGTAGAGATTGCACAAATGACCAGCATAGATGACTGCTTCCAAATCGTCCACCAGCACCAACGACCCCAACGCGCCCAACGTCTCGTACTCGGGGCCGTCCACCACGTCCAGGCCGTAGCTGGGCGCGCGGGTCTCGCGCCCGCAGGCGATGGGGCAGCGGTAGCAGGCGATGTTTCGGTTCTGGAACTGTTCCACCATCAGGACGCCGGAGAGATTGCCGCCCTCCTTCCATTCCCCCTGCTGATAGTAGCGGATGGGCAGGTCGCCGAACATGAGCGCCATATCCACATAGCCGGCGGTGCCGGCCAATTGGAGTGCCTGGGCCGCCATGTCCTCCCCCACCTCGCCGACGATCTCGCGCACCACGGCTTTGAACCCATCCGGATCCGCCAGCGGGACCTGGCTCGAACCCCGCAGGCCGATCGCCTTGAGATTCTTGGCCCCCATCACCGCCCCCATACCGGTCCGTCCGGCGGCCCGCCCATGATCGTTCATCACGGCGGCCATCAGGGCCTGCTTTTCACCCGCGGGCCCGATGCAAGCGACGCGGGCCTTGGGCTGTCCCAACGCCTCCCGCACCCGCTCCTGGGTCTGGTACGAATCGAGCCCCCACAGTTCCGAACCGTCGTGCAGTTCGGCCTGCCCCTCGACGATGGAGAGCCAGACCGGCCGGTCGGCCTGCCCGGTGATGATAAGGCCGTCGTAACCGGCAAAGCGCAGTTCCGGCCCGACGAACCCCCCGGTGTTCGACTCGCCCCAGATGCCCGTCAGCGGCGAAAGGGCGCACACGCTGCACCGCCCGGCCGAAGGCATCGCCGTCCCGACCAGCGGGCCGGTCATAAAGACGAGGGGATTGGCCGGACCGAGGGGGTCGGTAGCGCCGTCCACCACGTCGTAGACGTAGCGCGCCGCCAACCCACTCCCCCCGACGAAAGCGCGGGCGTACCCCTCGTTGAGGGGTTCGTCCCAGAGTTCCCCCGTGCTGAGGTCAACACGCAGGATTTTGCCAATGTAGCCGTTCATTGTTCACTCCTCGCGCGTAGGACAGGTCGCCTGCCCTACACCAGCAATTCTCATTATGGGGTTTGTAGTGACAACTCATCGCGTGAGAACTCGGTCTTTCGTCCATCGCACGGGCATAAAGTGCCCGTGCTACGGAGCAGCGCCCGATAAATCGGGCTTCTCGC
>DSDT01000103.1 GCA_011048615.1 Chloroflexota bacterium
ATCGCCTTTGGACAGTGGTCCGTGTACAAGTGGGGGGCTTCGTCCGACCAGCACCGCGAGGTGATGCCCAACAACCTGCTCCAGTGGGAGGCCATCCGATGGAGCAAGGCGCGGGGCTGCCGCTACTATGACCTGGGAGGGATCACGCCGGTTGTTGCAGAGGCCATCGAACGGGGCGAAAATCTCCATGCCTTCGATCACCCCAGCGCCGGCGTCGCCCGCTTCAAGCTCGGTTTCGGCGAGCTGTTCGCCTTTCCCGGCTCGTATGACAATAACTATGGTTTTCGTCCCCGCTGGCTGATCCGTCAAGCCGTCGCCCTGGCCTGGAAGTTCCCTCTGGCGCGGGGGCTGGCGCGCGGCGCTCGATCGGCGGGATGAGCGTGTGAGGAGGAGGCATCGGTGAGCGGAACGCGAGTGGAGCGCCGGGCTATCTTTGGAGTCGCCGACGACCCCCAGTTCGTGGCCCATCGCATGCGCGAGCGTCTGGGCGTTGCGCCCCGGACCATCGGCTGGGGGCGCGCGGGCCATCTTTTCCTGCACACCTCTGGATGCGACGTCGCGGAATCGGAGCAGGCCATTCTCCTCAAGCTGGGCTTTGTCCGCGCGGACTCGTCGTCGCCGCTCTCGGCGTCACAACTGGTGCAGCAACAGCTCGTGCAACCTCATCACATAGACCACACAGCTCTGCAAGGGAATGGCCTGCTGGCCTGTTTCGGCAAGCGCGAGCCTCGTTTTTCGGTCTACCAGACGCTCATGGCCCTGCCCCAACTGTATTACACCCGGCTGCGGGATGGATTCCTCTGCTCCACCGACCTGCGCCCGCTGCTGGCCCTGCTGGATCGCGTGGATTTGAACGAGGAGGCACTCCCCCTGCACTTTTTGTTTCGCCTCGTCCCAGGCCCGGCGACCTACTTTCGGGATGTCTGGCGGCTCTTTCCGGGCCAGATGCTCCAGTGGCGGGATGGCGAGTGGCGCGTGAGCCAGGTCGAGGATTTGCGTCCTCCCGCCGCCGGGCCGGTTTTCGACCGTCTCGACGACCTCACGGTAGAGAGATTGTATGAGCACTTGGGCCAAATTATGGGAGTCTATCTTGAGGATATAGAGGGCAGAGGTGGGAGTCCTGCCAACCTCTTATCCGGTGGGGTTGACTCTGCTCTCATCCAGGTGCTGGTCAATGAGCATCTCCCTTCCACAGAACGTCCCGCTTCGTGCAGTTTTGCGATGCAAGCGCCGTCCTTCCAATTCGAGATCGAGTACGCCCGCCAGGCCAGCGCACGGTTGGGGACGGCGCACACTTTTGTCGAGATCGCGCCCCAGGACTATGTCGGGTGGTTGATCAGGACTGTCGAGACGCTGGCCCAGCCGAATCTCTACAACGAGGGCATCCCCTGCCTCCTGGCCTTGTTCGATTCCCTGGCCTCGAGCGGGGCCAGCCCGGATTATCTGTTCGCCGGCCAGGGGGCCGATGCCCTGCACGGCGTATCGGAGGCGCGCAAAGTCGCACTCCTGGAAGCGGCGAGACGCATTCCCGGTTCTCACGTCGCCCTACGGTTAGCGGCGGCGCTGACGGCGGGCTGGGCCGGGAATGTATCCCACGGGCTGCGGGACGTGTCCCGTATGCTCGCCGAGACCAGATCCCCCTCTGCGTCTCCCTCAATTTACTGCCCCACGAATTTCGTGGCGACCAACAGCGCGGCCTTTGAGGGGGTGCGGCGCTGCTTTGGAGACCGGGCGCTGGCCCAAGCCCTGGATGCCCGGCGCGCGCTCGAGGCCCAGTACCTGGACGCCGCCTCGACGATGGAAAAGATCCACGTCATTGACCTGTTGACGGCCGGTTACGACCCGGCGGTGGTCATGGGCCAACTGTGCGCCGCGTGTGGTAAGGCGCTGATCCAGTTCTACATGGACCAAGAGGTCATCCGCGCGGCGCTGACCGTCGCCCCCCGGGTGCGGTTTATGCGCGGGCTGAGCCTCAAGCCGCTTCAGAAGCGCATGCTGGCGCGCCAATCCCTGTCTGAACTGGCCGAGAGAAAGAAGGGAGGAACCAGCTTCAAGGACGATCTGTACGCCTGGATGGCGCGGGGACCGCTGCAAGAGTTGGTGCAGGCCATAGAGCGGCCTCCGTTCATTGCGCCGGCCGATTTCGACCGGCTGATCGAGCGGCCCAACCCCTTCTTGTGGACTCTGCTGACGTTCGATCTCTGGATGAAGCGTGTCGTCAGGCTATGAACTCGTCCCCTGTTGAGAGAGGGAGGTAAAGTGATGTCTATACGTCAGATGGCGGCTGGCGCTCTCTATGCTGTCACACGTTCGAGCATGATGAGCTGCTTGGAGGAGCTAGATCAGTTGCAATGGTTGAGCGAGGACGAGCTGACAGCGCGGCAGCAGCGGTGGTTGGGCCGGGTGCTGGAATACGCCAACACCTACGTCCCCTATTATCGCGACCTTTTCATCGAGATCGGTTTTCATCCCAACGATTTTGTCACCCAGCCGGATTGCTTCACCGATCTGCCGCTGCTGACCAAGGACGCCGTCCGCCAGAACCATGACCGCCTTGTCACCACAGAGCCGGCCCGGCAGGACAGTCTGATCAAGGCCAAGACGGGCGGCACCACCGGGGAGCCGATCTGGTTCGTGCAGGATCGGGTCTATGACGATTACCGGGTGGCGCACAACTTTTTCCAGATGGAGTGGTCGGGATGGCGGCTCGGTCAACCCGAGGGGCGTCTTTGGGGACACGTATTGACCGGGGATGCCGGAAAAAAGTCTATCGTGACGCGGCTCAAGGAGCGGCTGGTGGGCCGTTTCCATTCCAACGCCTTTCACATGACGCCGGAAAGCATGGAGCAGTTCGCTGCCCAGCTCGAAAAGCGCCCGGACGCGGTGGTGTGGAGCTATGTCTCGACGATGTACCGCTTTGCCCAGTTCGTGCAGGAGCGCGGCCGCCCCATCAGGCTGCACGCCGTCTATACGGCGGCCGAACCGCTGTACGAATACCATCGCGAGTTCATCGCGGGCGTGTTCGACTGCCCGGTGTTCAACAGCTATTCCAGCGTGGAGACGGGGGACATTGCTTGCGAGTGCGACCGGCACGACGGGCTGCACATCATGATGCGGAACTGTTACCTGGAGGTCCTGCGGGATGGCCGGCCCGTCCCCGATGGGCAAGAGGGCGAGTTTGTGATCACCAACCTGACCAATCTGGCCTTTCCCCTGATCCGGTACCAGATCGAGGATGGGGGCGTCCGGCGCGGCGCTGGCTGCCCGTGCGGCCGGGGGCTGCCGGTGCTGGAAGTGGCCGAGGGGCGGGTCATTGATTTTTTCAAGACGAGAGATCGAGGCCGGGTCTGGGGGGCGTTCCTTGTCCCCATGATCCCGACCCTGGGCCAGATCAAGCAGTACCAGATCGTGCAGACATCCCTGGATCAGATCGTGATTCGCATCGTCAGGGGTGGTTTTGTTGATGAAGCGAGGTTCTCCGAGATCCAGAGAGCGTGCGCGGTGGCCCTGGGGGAGAACGTCCAGGTCGCGTTCGAATACGTGGACCGCCTGCCGTCCACGCCCACGGGCAAACACCGGTACGTCGTTTCCGAGGTAGAGCCAGATCATTTGTAACTACTCAGGCACAAGGTGCGACGCACTTGTCCCCTGCATCAGCCTGTTGGGGAGGCAAAAGTGCGTCGCACCTGAGTAGATACGTTCATCCGTGGAATCCGTGAGCAGTCAAAATCACATGGGTGTGTTTCAAAATGAGCTAGGTGCGACGCACTTGGTTCAAGATTCACGGTTATACGCGCGAAAATCGTCGTTTTTGATGCTCAAGTGCGTCGCACCTGGACGTTCCCAACTGAAATGAAACACACCCAAATCACATCGAGATGAGGGAAGACATGTACGCGAAACTTTATCGCGCCGCGAGGCTGCTCCTGCCGGGCGGCCTGGCAACCCAGCGGAACGAGCGTCAGCTAGAGGCGACCGAATGGCTGTCCCGCGCGGAACTCGAAGCCTGGCAGCTCGAAAGAATCCAGCGCCTGGTCCGGTACGCCTACGAGCACGTCCCCTTTTACCGCGAGACGTACCGGCAGGCGGGCGTCCATCCCGAGGACATCCGGAGACTGGAGGATTTCCAGGCCCTGCCCTTTTTGACCAAGGAGGATGTCAAGCGTCATCGGGAAGCGCTCGTCGCGCCGAATTTCCGGGGCAAGCTGTATCCCCTCGAGACCGGAGGTTCCACCGGCCAGCCGACCCAGTTCCTGGTCGAGGACTCGTTCTGGCGCTGGAACGTGGCGTTGAGGAACCGGGGGCGGGGCTGGTACGGCGTGCGGGAAGGCGCCAAGATGGCCCTCGTCTGGGGCGCCCCGCGCGACATGCCCGACCAGAGCTGGTTCCGGCGTCTGAGAGCGCGCATCCAGCGCCATCGGGTGCTGAATGCGTTCAGCATGACCGAGGCCAAGATGGAGACGTTTGCCGAGATGCTGGTCCACTGGCAGCCGGCCATGATCAAAGCGTACGCCTCGGCCCTGGCTCTGTTCGCCGAATTCCTGAAAACACGCGGCATAACCGGCATCCGACCCAGGTTGGTCGAGACCACGGCGGAAAAGGTGACCGGGCCGCAGCGTCAACTGTTGAAAGAAGTGTTCCAATGCCCCGTGGCCGATTGCTACAGCTCTCGCGAGTTCGTGACCATCGCCTACGAGTGTGCGAGGGGCGGCTTGCACGTGTGCGAGACGCGCTGCGTCGAGATCGTCGCCGACGGGCGGGTCGTCCCACCGGGGCAGTTGGGCGAGATCGTCGTCACGTCGCTGCATCAGTTTGCTATGCCGTTTATCCGATACAAAATCGGTGACATGGGCATCTATGATACAGCCCCCTGCCCCTGCGGCCGCGGCATGCCGGTGCTGCGCGAGGTCGTGGGGCGCACCCACGATTTTTTGGTGGCGTCAGATGGTCAATTTGTGCACGGTGAGTTCTTTGCCTACACTTTTCGCGTCAAGCCGGAGGTCGTGCGGTATCAGGTGCATCAGACCGACCGCCATCATCTTGATGTGAAAATTGTGTGTCGGGAACCGGTCAGCGATGTGTGGCTCGACGGTGTTCGTGCTGAAATTCAAGCCCGTTTTGGCGAGTCTATGCACATCTCCCTTCAAGTTGTTGACAAAATTGAGTTGACGCCAGCGGGCAAACATCGGTACATCATTTCTGAGGTAAATCCCGATTTCGTATGATTAAGCGTATTAAAGCAGCGATCAAACGCCGAATTCCACCTCCATGGTTGACGTTTCGTCATGTGCTTTGGCTTTATCCTGGTGATCCAATACGCGTTCTGGTATTCTTGTTAAAAGGATGGTCAAACAACAGCATTAGCTTTGGGGAACGATTGCGTCTGATTAAAAGACTTTATAGAATTACCTTCAACTTGGATTGCCCTCACACCCAAAGTCAAATACTGGCTGTGTTAGAGGCGATTTTCTCGACCAGTCAAGGCTGCATCGTAGAAGCTGGCTGTTTTAAGGGAGGCAGTACAGCCAAGTTTAGCATAGGCGCCAAGATGACCAATAAACGGCTTGTTGTCTTTGACTCCTTTCAAGGGATACCAGACAACGAGGAATCTCACGACAAGAGCATATTTGGCAAACACGTAGGGCCTTTTCAGCCTGGAAGCTATTGTGGCGCACTGGACGAGGTCCAACAAAACGTCCAAAGATTTGGCGAAATCGCTGCTTGTGAGTTTGTGGAGGGATGGTTTGAGGATACTCTACCTGGCTTTGCTGAGAAGATAGGTGTTATCTATCTGGACGTTGATTTGGTCTCTTCGACTCGTACCTGTCTCAAGTTCCTTTACCCTCTACTTATCCCAGGGGGTATTCTCTTTTCGCAAGATGGCCATCTACCGTTGGTAGTAGAGGCTTTCGACGATGATGCATTTTGGGAGCACGAAGTTGGTTGCAAAAAACCACCGATCCAGGGGCTGGGCACGTCTGCCTTGCTTAAACTCGTCAAACCAGAGTAGGTGCATCTGAGCGAAAGCTTTATCTCGCCCTGGGGCTGTCCGTTTGCAACTTCTACTCGCCTTCCGGTCACTTTTGTCATATGCAAATTCGGGTCTCCGGTTATGATCCCTTTCTATCGTCCTTATTATGACTACCGGGAGCTTTTAGCCGCGCTGCGCCCTGGCCCTGCGCGGCGCAAGTTCGAGGCGGCTGTAGCAGCACGAGCAGGAGCACGTTATGGAGTCGCCTTTGCCTACGGACGTGCTGGACTTGTTGCGGCTTTCAAGGCCCTGGGAGTGACTCAGGCAGAGGTGATTCTGCCGGCCTATACCTGCCTGGTGATGGCTCACGCCGTCCTCGTCTCCGGCAATCGCCCGGCGTTCGTGGACATTGACCTGGCCGATTACAACATGGATGTAGGGGCGTTGAAACGGGCGCTTTCTCCCCGGACGCGCGCCGTCGTTGCGACCCACATGTATGGTTATCCCACCGATGTGGATGCAATCCGGTCGGCGGTGGGCGATGAGCGCGTCCTCGTGATCGAGGATTGCGCCCTGGCCCTCCATCCTCTGCTGGCGGGGGGCGGTGGTCTGCGAGGCGACCTCGGCTTTTTCAGTTTTGGCGCTGGCAAGCCCCTGACCATATACGAGGGCGGCGTCCTGGTCACCGATTCCCCCGCGCTCTATGAGCAGATCAGAGCGTATCGGGACCGGGAGATGCACCGGGCGTCGCTCCGAGCCTGGGCCGTCCGGTGGAGGCGTTTCTTGAGCAGCTATCTCTTGTCCAGCCGGCGGCTTTACGACGTTTTGTACCGCCCCAAGACCAGCGCCGAGGTCAACCGCAAGTTCCAAATGCCCCCCGATTATATGCCTCCCGATGCGGCGGTCGCGCTCCCGCACTTTCAGGCCCGGGTGGGGCTGGCGCAGCTGCACAAGGCGGACCAGATCGCTGCCCGCCGTCGCGCGTTGGCCCGGCTGTACGACCAGGCGCTGGATTGTCCGGGCGTCTCCCTCGCCCCCATCGTCGAGGGCGCGACGTACGCTTACTATACCATCCGCGTCCCCCGGCGCGACGAGATCAATTTCGAGGCGCGCATGATCCGGCGTGGCGTGGCAGTAGATCGGAGCTATCATTATGCCCTCCCATACCTCGCAGCGTATCGGCCCTCCGCGCGGGGCGAATTCCCCAATGCCGCTCGAGCGGCCAGAGAGGTGATCAACTTGCCGTGCTATCCCCACTTGCGGGACGCCGACGCTCGATACATAGCTGCCTCTGTGCTGGATGCCGTGCTTGCCAGCAAAATATAGCCTCTTGCATGACTTCTCTTGCCCACTTCCTGGCACATAATGCTGTTCGGCGCTCCTTCAAGGTTTTTTTGACCTTTTGCATACCGATTGTTGACGGCCCTGGGATACAATTTGAGCATCGGCCTCGGGGCAACCCTGGGCTGATTGGATGAGTGTTGCTTCGTCAAGAAACATCAACAGTGGAGAAGGGAAAGATGATGAAACAGCGATTCTTTTATTTGTGCGTAACCATACTTTTGGTGGCCTCGTTCCTGACTGGTCCCGTGTCGCCGGTCCATGCCCAGGAGTGGCAGGATTTGTCGCCGGACATTGACGGCGATGGATTGTCGAACGATGTGGAGACCGCAGGATGGTACAATGAGGCTGGAGGTCCCTTCTTTACCGACCCCTTCGACGCAGACAGCGACAACGATGGTCTGACCGATGGGGAGGAAAAGCTCTTTGGTACCGATCCGCTCGACAGTACGGATCCTGGGATCTATGTCAGGTACCAGGACGATTTTATGACCAAGCAATACTTTCGGCCGGAGGATCAAAACCCGGTCTATCCACCCGATGATCCGGATCACATGCCCAAGAAGGAGGGATATGCTTATCTGCTCGCCAGACAGGCCGGTGGCAAATATTTGATGACGCCAGAAAATGGAGATGGGGGCATGGTTGTGCGCCGGGGCACGACGTTTCATATCGGCGGCCCCAGCACGGCTACCCTCACCATTGATGGCAACGGCTATACGACTGGAATCCCCACGATCAGTGGGGATTACGATCTCTACGCAGGTGGATGGACTGTCAACGTCCCGTCCAATGGGCGAGTCGGCATATTCACGGCAACCATGTCCTTTGAGGGCGGAGGGGAAAA
>DSDT01000179.1 GCA_011048615.1 Chloroflexota bacterium
ATTCTGAATTTTTCCTCTCTTCTCCGGTAAAGCGAGATTGCTCGATACACGTCACGTCAAAGCATCCACCTATGCTGGCCTCCCTCACCGGGAAAGTGAGTTTGTTATCGAGCCGCTCTGCTATCTCAAGCAGTTGCTCCAATGCCGCTGTCCAAAGTGATCCCATAGGTGCAAGCGGCCCGGCGAAACCTACATCTGCTTTTCCTTTAACCCTCTCCCAATAGGTTCCCAACTCGGACAGTACGTCGTAGAAAAGCAAATAGTCTACGTTCTCCTCACGGGGAGACGCGATCCGATAATAGTCCAAGCTCTCATACCGCATCCAAAAGCTCAACAGATCGAGCGCCTGGGACTGATCCATCAGCGGACCTGGCGCAGTCAACACCATGCACTTCACTGGCCCGGTCCGGCAATGCACTTGCACGCTCTCAAAATGACAACAGCCACGTGGGAGTTCGAATCGCTCTGCCAAGGCTCTGCAGAAGCTGGCCTCGGTTTCGAAATCAGCCAGAGATGACAACGCATGAATGATGGCAGGAGGGCGCGGTGGTTCATATGGCAGGCGCTCCCCGACCATACGCCATGCCGCTTCAAGCGTCTCTGCGGTGATCTGCACCGGCAACGCCGCCAGAAACCCGCGCCAAAAGTCCCGAAGCGAGATCCGCAGTTCATCCCAATGCTCCGTGTGGGACAGATGGGAGCTGTAATACAGAGCGGCCAACATCTCGGCAACGGCGTAACCTTCTTGTGCTCGACGATATGCCTGTCGTCGGTATTCAGGCTCGAGCTGGGCAAAGTAGCCAGGCCTGTCCACCGTTCCCCAGAAGAACTGCCACGTCGCGACGAGGCTCTCGATGATGAACTGTGGCTCCACCCACTCACGGCTAAAGAGAAACCACAGCAAGTGACCAAAGATGATATAGTTGTCGGTCAAAACGGCAAAGCCCGCCAGCTCCTGAAAATCGGGGCTGCGCAACCCGCGCAGATACCGGCGCACAAATCCTTTCAGGATGCGCGATAGACGCCTGCCCTGGGTCTGGCGATGTCGCTTCTTCTCGTCGTCCTTCGCTTCGATTTCGTCCTCGGTCTCGCCTTCGTCTACCTCGAGCGTCTCGAGCTCGTCCAGTGCGCGGGAGGCGGTTCCCGGCGCGCCACCCAACATCCCGCGAAAATGACCGCTGATCGAGCTGAGAATGATCTGCAGGCGCGAGCGGGTATACTGTTCGCCGCGCTGCCTCCGTTGGATGTATTGCTGAATCTTGGGATGCCGGCGCAGTTGATCGTAATCAATCTCCTCATAGCGCAACCACAGAGCTTTGTCATCCTCCTCGTCTTCTGGGATTTTCACGCTGCGACCGACCAGCCGCCAGGCACTGTGCCGGTCGATGACCAGAGCCGCCTCCAATTCGGCGAGCAACTGCTCGAACTCTTCGTCCAGGAGATCCAGACCGCCCACGCGCTCCAGGACATCGGTCTCATCGGTCCGAATCTCGAGCTCGGCATCCAGCGCGGCCTGATTGCAGACATAGACCGGGTTCGAGCGTGTCTCGACATCTTGCTTGCTGGACCAGTGCAACGTGACCGGCACCGGGCGAGCCAGGGCTTGAACGGCCTCCGGGGGCAGCTCGAGTTCCACACTTTGAGCGTCACGCCGGCAGCGGCTTGGTATAAAGGCCTGCTCACCGAGGAGCACGCGCGCACCAGTCAGGTCCGGCAACGCGCCGTGATAGTGCAGGCGCAGGCGATCATCGCGCCACTCCCCGCCGGTGAGATACCAGCCGTCCAACTGCGCAAACTCGGTCGGCGTTGCCGCTTGATAGACGACGTCCAATGAGGCAAGATCGTGAACCCGGCGCGGATTCAGCGCCCCCAGCAACGAGTCGTAACTATCCCGTGCGCCCTGCAACAGATTCGCCAGCTCTACGTTGCCCTCTGGCACGGTCAGCAACATGGCGACCTGGGAGAGGTTCGGCGATCCCTGCAAGCAGACGGCCCGATCGCGCAGTTTGAGCACATAGAGCTTGGCGTGGATGTAGGGGCGGCCCTCGCCCATCTCGCAGACGTAGGCCTCTAGCGGCGCAGGCCAGCGCGCGCGGAGCGCCTCCAGCGCATCCAGGTTCAGGGATGTGTACCCGGATTGCAGCAGCAGACAGGTCCGCTGGGGGCGAAGAGTGTCGAGCAGGCGCTCCAACGCGACGAGGTGCTGATCGTAGAAAGGCGCGGCAATCCACAGCTCGTCAACCGGCTCGCCGGCGACGACGGTGGTCAGTTGCACCAGAAAACTCTCGATCAGATTGTGGCGTACAGGGCGAGCCTGCGTTTTCACCGCCTGATAGAACCACGGGGTGTACTCCAACAGACAACGCAGCCGCTGTCGCGCTGGCGGAGTGACATAGCCCCGCGCTGTCAAGTCTTCCACTAGCTCGCGTACTGCCACAAATGCCGGTAGCGACTCGGGATCATTGGCGCTGTATGCGTACTCGGTGAACATCTCACCGCCGGAGGCATAGCCCTGCCAGCCCAGATTGCCGCTGCCGACCAGCAGACGCCCCTGCTCCGCGTTCGCCAACAGGATCAACTTGGCGTGGGCAGCGCGCGGGGTATAGATCCCCTCGGCAACATAGCGTTGGTTGAGATGCCGTACCACGCCGCTGCGCGCATAGCCGCTGCACGCATCCAGATAACGACGACCATCCGCCAGGACGATCTTGTTCCGGCAGCGTGCACCAAACTGGCGCCACAGCGCGTTCTCGAAAAAGATCGCATCCAGACCATAGGTCAAGATCAGGACGTGCTCCCACGGTCCCTTGAGGCGCTCTGGCAATTCGAGCCGGGTCACGGCAGGTCCCCCTCCTCTAGCAGGCGGCGACCGTCTGGGCGCAGGGGGTGGTCAGCCTGTCGCAGGTCGCCGCAGAGGCCGAGCTCGTGCAGCGTGGTGCTCAGGGCATCGAAGCGCGAATTCATAAAGCCCAGCGAATTGTCCAACGGGTAAAAGTGCAGTCGCTGGCCTTCACGCTGAAAGCGGAAGGTGTTCTCTGGCAACTTGCCGGTCGCCACGAGCTGGTGTTGCAGGATCACGTAATCCTCCAGGAGCCAACGCGCGATCTCGCCGATGGTGACCGGGCCGCTGCGCAGTCTGCGGTGCAGGGTGCGCACAAAGCCGTCCACGCTGAGGCGCCCATCGGCCCCCATGCAGGAGATGTCCCAATCCGCCTCGACCCAGCGCTCGGGTTTGCCGAAACGGAGATAGGTCAGGGCCAGCATCGTCAGCATCCCCGCGACCATGACGTCTGGTGCACTCCGGTACTGCTCGGCCAGGCAATAGAGCCGGTGTTCGTGCAACGGCGTGGCCAGGGTGCACGCTGCATCAAAGTCGTAGGTCGGGCTGACGCCCGCGACCTGCTGCAGCCAGTCCAGCAGCGCGCGAAAGCCGCTGGCCACGTTCAAGGCCGGGGCCGGAACGTTCAAGCGTGCCGCCAGCGCGGCGAAATCGAGCGCTTGTTCCAGGTAGGCGTGAAGCGCGTTGAGGTGGATCGGGCGCACGTCACCGTGCTGGGCCAGACCCCACTCACAGATGTGATACCAGAGCGCGTTCAGCGCATAGGCGTAATACTCGCGGGCCTGATAGAGCCGCCAGCGCCTGTAAGCCTCCACCACGCTGTCCCCGGGCGCATACCGCGCGCCGTTGTCAGCCGCGCCGAAAAAGAGCAACTGGCGGAATACATCCTCATTCACAACAACCCCCTGGGTCTGAGCAGCCAGATCCAGCAACATGCAAAAGGTGGCCCGCCGCGCAGCGGGATCCGTACCGGCGTGGAGAAAGGCATCCAACAGCAGCGGGCGATCTGGCGCGGTGTACTGCTGTAACTGGCACAGACAAGCGCGGCGAATGTACGCTCGAATCACGTCCAGGGGGACGTGCGTGGCGTCCTGATCGAAATACTCGCAATAATAGACCGTATCACGCACGGCGCTGCGAAAGGCCTCTGCTACGCGCTTGCCCGCCTCGCTGGGCACGTCCACCGGCAGCGGCAGGCCGCGCCCACCGGGCAGCACCAGGCCCAGTTGGATGATGACGGAGCGATAGTACAGGCCGTAGCCGCCCAGATCGCTCTTGATATAGTCGAAGGTGGTGTCATACGCGGCTTCTCTGCGCGCTGCCAACCCTTCGGTTCTCTGGCCGCCGACCACGTTGCGCATCTCTCCGTGCTCCGGTTGATCGCAGAGATACGCGCCCAGCGAAAAGATAAACTCCCGCGGACGATAGAACCGCACCCAGGCGGCGTGGCTGCGCGGCCGGTCGCGCTGCCAGAACTCGTCGAGGAGAAAGGTGTAAAAGCTGTGATAGCGTGGGTGGAACGTGAGGACGTTGATGTCGGGGAGAGTGTCGGCAGGATCTGATCCGAGGAAACGCTGCCCAACCCCAGGTGATCCCGCCCTGCCTTGGGCGGGTACATGCGGGCGATCCACTGGGGTGAGGGGTGACTCATAGGACCGCTCTACCGAAACAACTGCCCGGCCCACGTCTGGAGTTGCTGCGCCAGCGGCTGGAGGCGCTGCAACATACCCAACGCGCCATCGGCAGTAGCAAGGAGTTGGACCACGTTCGTGATCCGTGAGAGGATCAACCTGGCATTCGGTTTGGCCTGGCGCGCCTGAGTTTCGGCCACTTGCAGGTCCGCTACAGCCACCTCCGCCTCGTCCGGATCCAGCCCGGCCTGCGGGATCGCCTGGCGCAGTTCGGCGAGCAATCGCAGGAACTCGTCCACGGTGACGCCGGTGGTCTGCGATTTGTCCACGTGGACCCAGTTGTTGTCACCGACGACGTTGCCATCCCCCGTGATGCGGATACTGTCGCCAAAGTGCTGCCTCACCGGCGCAGTGGGCTTGTAGACCGCGCCCTGCGACCCGCGCATATCCACCGCCTCCCCGCCGTCCACGGCGACCGGGCCGTCGAATTGCCCGGAAAGCACCGGGCCGGTGACGTTGCCCGCGATGTTGGTCTGCGCTCCCCGCACAGTCTGACCGCGCTGGTCAAAGGCGGTACGTTTGTCGCCCATCACCACGTCGCCGTGGACGTCGCCGCCCACGCGCCACGCGCCCGGCTGCGGCTCGATCTCGACCGACTCGACCGGGAACGGCAACCCCTTGGGCTGCGTGTCGCCGCCGGCGTAATAGGCGAGCACAAAGTTGTCGGCGTGCTCAAAGTGGAGGACGGGATGCTGGCGGTCGTTGGTGCGCCCCGGAACGACCTGGCGCGTGTGGAGGGCGAGGTCGCTCACCCGCACTGCGCCGTCCTTTTTCGCCACGCCCTCGCCGGAGAGGGCCTCGATCAGCGCCAGGGTGAACGCGCTGTACGGCTTGCCGGCAAACGACAGTTCGTCCTCCCGCGACGAGGCGATCAGCACCCGGCCGCTTCCCTCGTGCAGCAGGTCGACCGCTTCCGACGGCAGCGGAGATTTGGTCAACGCCTCGATGTGCGGCGCCTTGGCCTCGCCGACCCCACCGGCGTGGCAGCAATCCAGCAGGACCAGCAGCTTTTTGGCCGGGATGGCGCGCAGCCGGGCCGCGAACTCGGCGCCCTTGATGGCTGTGGTCTTGAGCTGGTTGATGTCGTATCCGTAGGGCATCAGAAAGTAGACGTCGTCCAGCGAGGTCGAGACCCGGTAGCCGTGCCCGGAAAAGTAGACCACGACGGCGGCGTCCTCATCCGCGCGCTGCGCCAGCGCATCGAGCGCGGCGAGGATCGCGTCGCGGGTCGCCGCCGGGCCGGTGAGGAGCTGCACCTGATCCGGCGGATAGGCGCAGCGGCCCTGATCCTTGAGAATGCCGGCGAGGCCCTGGGCGTCGTCGACGGTGGTGGTGGGCAGATCCGCGCCCACGCCGATGACGAGGGCGTGTCCCTGTCTGAACATTGTCCCCATAGTTGCACACTCCTTTGCACGGTCAAAACAGCGCCCGCACCCACACTGCTTCGAGTGCGGGCGCCGTGCTTGCCGATCCAGGCGGGCAGGTCACCCATCCGCCTGCGGCGACAGCTCGTCTCTGCCGCGAAACCGTGTCCCTTCCTCGATGCGGCGCTGCAGGACTCGCCTCAAGTCATCGGCGCTGGTACACCAAATTCGTTCCACCTGGCGCCAATTGCTGTCTCTCAGCGCATCCTCGATCTCCTGGGCAATCCCATACCGCGTGCCCACCGGCCGTCCAATCAACGTGATGGTCTTGTACATGAACGCTTCCTGCGGGTAGAAACAAAAGTTGGAGCGGAAATGCTCGATGAACGACCACGCCGCTTCGAACCAGGCGCGCGGGCACAATCCTTCCTGATCCATGGGAAAGAACAGCATGTGATCCCCATCTTCCACGTACTTTTCGATCTCCACTTCCGCGTCGGCTGTTTCCTTAATGATCGGACCCTGGGTATAGAGCCATTCACTGCCCACGCGGATCTTGAGCCAATGTCCCTGATTCCAGGTAACGACGCGCCAGAGCGGAAAATCTCCCAGGTGGTTCTTGATAGTCTGTTCGTATCCCTCATGATTGGGATTGAGGTTCTCTATCGTGTGGAATCCCCACATCACACACCTCCTGACTTGGCTAATTGTCTGGCACCCCCAAATCAGACAACCGAAAAATGAGCGCCTGATTAGCAGTCCCGATGAGTACCTGGTCTGCCTCCGGTGAGATGGTCAAACTGTGAATCGGCGCTCCCATCAAGTCGAGCTCACGATTTACCTCACATTCAGGTCTCTTTTCGGTTTCTCCTTTCCACCGACAGATGCTCAACCCGGCCTTCGTGCCGACCAAAGCGCCATCCCCCGTCGGCAAAAGGGCGATGGCCCGCACATCGTTGGAGGCCAGGCCATCGTGCGTGGTGATTGGCCCGATCCAGGGACTGTCGGCCAGTCGCTCGTCGTACAAGGCCAATCCCTCGCTCCCCACACCGATCCAGATGACCTTGTTCTCGTCTACGGCAACCGCGCGCACGGCACCAGGGGTTCCGTTATCCCAGGGCGGCTGATACGGGTGCGACCAACCGTCCCCATTCAAACGGTACAGCCCATAGTTGGTTCCCACCCACAGCGCGCCGGCGGGTCCCTTGGTGATGCTGAATGGGATAAAGTACACGCCCTCTTGCCACCCGGAGGGAGGGGCGATGTGTCGCCACTGCCCATCCGCTTCCAGAATGCCTAACGAGTGTCCATCCCAAGCCCCGACGTACCCCCGCTCGCCATCCAGATAAATCGTGCTGACGCGACAGCCGGGCAGTCCATCTCTGCCTGCCCGCGTATAGCTCGCCGCTGGCGAGTAAGGACGCCAATCCGCCTGTTGACCCTCCTGGCCCAGGATCGTCAGGCCGCCCCCCGACGTTCCCACCCAAATTCGCCCGTTCCGTTCGTCCACCGCCAGCGCCGCCACCGTATCAGCCACCAGGTCGCGGAAATCGTAAGAGACGTGGGCAGAACGCGCGGTAAAGGTCTCCAGCCCACCGCCGGACATCCCGACCCACCAGCGCGTCCCATCGACATCGGACTGGGCAGCCGAGGCGAGAACACCCTCCTCCGACATCGGTATTTCACCTTGACATTCCAGCGGCATATTCTCCTGCCAGAGCGACCACGTCACCCCGATGGCGGCCGCCAGGCCCATGACGATCAACGCCGCGATGCCCAGCCGCCGCCAGGTTCGCAAGCGACAAGCCCGGTGGAGCAGCTCGGCCGAGCCGGGATAGTGGGCGTCGATAGAGCCGGGCGCGGCAATCGTCGAGCGCCTGGTCGAGGTCCGACAGCGGGATCTCTGGCCGGGCCACGGCCAGGCGGATCTCGGCCTGGGGCGTCGGCTTGCGCTGCTCGCCGCCGTGCGACCACATAAAGACGCTCGTCGCCAGCCCCTCGTGCAGGCCGTGGCGAGCGTACAGCCCGCCGCGCTCGCGGTCGAGCCGCTGGGCGATCGCGTGCGCGCCCTGCTCGACGGCGGCTCCGCTGTACTCAGCGGCGATGTCTGCGCCGCTGACCGCCTCCCACGCGCTGCCGGCCACGCGGACCGCCTCGGCGCGCACGTCGTCGTCGGCCAGATCGACGTCGGCCAGGTGGATGAGGTGCAACGCGAGGTGCGACGCACTTGGAAAGTGCG
>DSDT01000291.1 GCA_011048615.1 Chloroflexota bacterium
CGGATTCGTGGGGGAAAATTTCGCAGCAGCAGGTGACGAAGGCGAAAATACACCTGTAGCGGGTTTCTTACCCGCCGGGCAGGTATGGAAACTGTAAAGAATTGTAGCCCTCAACGAGTCTAGTCCCCAAAGGTCACGAAACGGTCGGATGCCCGGATGTAATCGGCCAGGGCGCCCAGGCCACCGAGTTTCACGTTTTCGGACAGGGTGTCGCGTCGAAAACCCCGAAAGCGAGCGCAGGCGGTGCAGGCCACCACGGCGATACCCTGTCCAGCCAGTTCGCTGAAACGCTCGGCGATGTTACGCTCACCGGGCGGCTTGATGTACCCGTTGGCGTTGTTGACGCCGTCGGTGTACAAAAAGATGCCGCTGATGGTGTGTCCGCGCTTCAGGGCCGCTTGGACGAAATAGTAGGCCGAGTCGGCCGCCTGGTGTTGGTACGGCCCCTCCAAAACCAATACGCCAATGTTCATACATTCCCTCCTGATTCCCTCCTGATGCTATAGACTGTTGAACGGCGATGTGAAGGATTCCGTTAGTTCCCCTCGTTCGTAACGTTCGAGGGCCTCACGGACGGTAATCCCCTCCGGCGCGACGTACACCGCGACCGCCAGGGCGCGCAGAGCCATGCAGCATTCGGGGTGAATCTGGGGTGTGATGAGCACGGTCGCGCCGCTGCGAGCTATGGCGCGGATGGCTTGCACGTTCAATTCCTGTTCCGATCCATCCGCCTCGACCCGTATGGTCTCTTCCTCCATCGTCGTCGGGTCCACGATGATGAAGGAGGTGCAGGCCCCAAAGTGGGCCTCCAGCGGCGCCTCCAGTCCCTGGCCCTGGGAGACGACGGCGATGCGGGTCGTCATCCCCCGGCGGGATGCGGGCGTCTCGAGGCCTGTGGCTTTGTACCGCTCGATCGTCTCTCCTACCGTCATCCCTTCCACGCCATCAATCACGTCTATGCCCAGGTTCAGCAGGGTCTCACGACACACGTCCTTGATATGTCCAGTGATGACGGCAGAGACGCCTTGCGTCGCCACGGCGCGGATGGCGGCCAGGCTGATGCGATCCGGGGTTTCCTGGTGAGGGGGGACGCCCACGACGATATATTCCAGCGTGTCGAGATCAAAGACCAGGAACTGGGAACACATGCCGAATTTGATACCCACCCAGGCCTCGGGCACGGTACCCATAGATGCGACGGCAATTTTCATCTTGTGGCTCCTCTATTCCGATATTGGGTATATTCGCATATACGTACATACCAACGAACGAATTATACCACGGATGCGGGATTGTGCAAGCAGCCGGCGAAGCGCTAACTACCAATCCGCTACGAACCGAGGATGCGGCGCAGCATCTCTGGATCGTCGCGCAGCAGGCCGGCAGCGGGCAGGCGGGTCAGCAGCGCGGCCCAATCGGCGTTCCTGGCAAACACCTGGTGAAAGATGGGCAGCGCGTCGTCCACCCGCCCTATGTCGGCCAGGGTGACGGCGTGCCAAAAGGGCAGTTCCTCGATCTCGGGGGTCATGGCGGCGGCAGCGCGGTACTCGCGGAGCGCCTCCTCTGTCTGCCCGGCCCCCAGCAGTTCGTCGCCCCGGTTCATTCTCTGGTAGGTGCGGTGCAGGTGAACCAGGCGTCGCAGTTCACGGATCGGGTGAGGGTGGTCCTCGACCCCAAGTTCCATTACCTTATCGTCCCATGGCCGTTGGGTGGAGACCGGTTTGACGATCAGGATGGCCGCGCTCTGCTGGCCCCGGATGTCACCGCCAGCGGCCTGACCGGCCTCGAGGGCGCGCAGCAGCCGTTCCGCCAGATCCCCCTCGTCATCGGCTGCGCGGTATGCTTGGGCCATCGCCGACCAGACGGTGGGGTTGGCCATCATGTTGGCCTGGACAGAGAACCCGGGGCCCGTCTCGTGCCCGGCCTCGGCGATGCAGCGCGCGCCGGTGTGGACGGCGGTCCGGCCCTGTCCATCCACCAGCGCCACCTGGCGGAGCTCCGAGTTCTCGTCGGCGGCCAGCAGCGCTGCCAATGTCTCCGGGGCGGACTTGCCAGCCCGCATCAGGGCCAGTCCCAGCGGGCCGTAGCTGACCTCGACCATGGCCTGGGTTGCCACGGCTCCGACGCCGGCTTCGGCCCAGGTCACCAGCGAGCCAACGGAGAACCAGTGGGACTGCACTGCTACCCCCAGCTCGCCGCTCTCAGAGTCGCGGGCGACGATGGAAAAGGTGTGCACCAGTCGAGAAGGGCGGGCGTGTACGTTGGGTTTGTCTTGCATGCTATCTCCCTTGTAGAGTCTGTTACCGGATGCCTGTGGATCACGGACCTCGCGCACGGACGAACGATACGAAATTGGAGGTCATACAGTGAAAAGTATAGCTCAATCTGACCGTGAAGTCAAAACCTTGCTCCTTTCCCGGGCTGCTAGTTCCCGACTTGCATCTTCTCTCTCCCTGAGTACAATGGGTACTGTTGAGGCATCGTATCAGATCGGAGACGACAATGGGTGCGACAGTCGGCGATCAAAAGGGCAAACTCTACCTGGGCCGCGAATACGATTTGAAGAAGGGGGAGGTCACGGCGTCTCCCGTTCTTTACCAGGCCCGGCACCTCACGACCCACGCGATCATTCTGGGTATGACCGGTTCCGGCAAGACGGGCTTGGGTGTCATCCTGTTGGAGGAAGTGCTGCTCCAGGGGATTCCCGTCTTGATCCTCGATCCCAAGGGAGACATTTGCAATCTGCTGCTGACGTTTCCCGATCTACGCCCGGAGGATTTTGCCCCCTGGGTGGACCTGGAGGGCGCCCGCCGGCGCGGGGTGACGGTCGAGGAGTATGGGACCGAGATGGCCGAAAAATGGAGGGACGGGCTGGCCGAGTGGGGTATCACTGGCGAGCGCATAGCCCGGCTGCGACAGGCGGCCGAGTTCACCATCTTTACCCCCGGCTCGAGGGCGGGGCGGCCGGTGGATGTGCTTCACTTTTTCGACACCCCCGCGATGGAATGGGAGGAGCACGAGGAAGCGTTGCGGGAACGGGTCGGGGGGATCGTCTCGGCGCTGCTGGGGTTGGTGGGAGTCGAGGCGGACCCGCTCCAAAGCCCCGCGCACATCCTGCTGGCCCGCATCGTCGAGCACGTCTGGCGGGCTGGGAAGCCGCTCAATCTGCCCACGTTGATTCGCCTGTTGCAAAAGCCGCCTTTCCAGCAGGTGGGGGTCTTTGAACTGGAGACCTTTTTCCCGGAGAAGGATCGGTTTGCCCTGGCTCGTTCGCTCAACAACCTGATCGCCGCGCCGGGGTTCGAGACCTGGCAGGAGGGAGTCGGGCTGGACGTAAAGACGCTGCTCTACGCCGAGGATGGTCGTCCGCGGGCCAGCGTTTTCTATTTGGCCCACCTGGACGACGCCCAGCGGCTCTTTTTTATCACCCTGTTCCTCGAAGCGGTGCGGGACTGGCTACGCGCCCAATCGGGGACCACTGATCTGCGGGCGCTGCTCTATTTCGACGAACTGTTCGGCTATTTTCCGCCCTACCCGGCCAATCCACCCACCAAGGTCCCCCTCCTGGCGCTGGTCAAGCAGGGCCGCTCGGCCGGGCTGGGGGTGGTGCTCGCGACCCAGAACCCGGCCGACCTGGATTACAAGGGGCTGACCAACGCTGGTACGTGGGCGGTCGGATCGCTGCGAGCCGAGCGAGACAAGGCGCGCGTCCTAGAGGGATTGGAGGGAGCGATGGCCGAGGCTGGCGCGACGATGGACCGGCGCACGATGGACCAGGCGCTGGGGGTCCTCAAATCGCGGATCTTTTTGTTCCACGACATTCACTCCGGTCCGCCTCTCTTTTTCCACACCCGGTGGGCCATGTCGTACCTGCGGGGCCCGTTGACCCGCAAACAGGTACGCCAGTTGACGACCCTCGCCCCGGCCCCATCCTTCGCCGTCGTTCAGGAGGAGGCAGCGGCAGTCCGAACAGTCGAGCAGTCGGCTGCCAGCTCGATTCAGCCGGTAGCTGCGGCTCCGAGCGGCGGGGAAAAGCGTCCCCTCGAGTCCCCCTTCTCTGGCTTGAGCGCTGATCCGTCCACTCTCCCACCGGACGTGCCCCAGGTCTTTTTGCTGCCGATGGTCACGTTCGAGTGGGCGCTCCACGGTTACGAGGAGCAGGTGGGGCGCTCGATACTGGCCCAGGAGCGGCGCGTGGTCTACATACCTCATCTGTTGGCGATGGGCACGGTGCGGACGTTGGATCGCAAACGCGGCGTGGACAATCAGGAGGTTGTGGCGCGGCTGGTGCGACCGGGGGATGGGCCCCTGAGGGTCAACTGGGACCAGGGGCAGGTCGCGTTGACCAGAGAGGATCTCTCGCCCAGGCCGTTGGGCGAGGGGCTGTATGGGCTGGTTCCTGCGACCTTGGCCCGTTCGCGCGATTTGAAACAGTTGGAGAAGGATTTCTCCGATTATCTCTATCACAACATCTCGACCACGGTCTGGTACAACCCGGTGCTGGACCTGTATGGCCTGGTGGGAGAGAGTCCGCGTGACTTTCGCGTGCGCTGCGAGGCTGAGACACGACGTCGGCGGGACGAGGAGGTGGCGAAGGCTCGCACCCGTATGGATCGGGAGATAGAACGGGTGGAGGAAAAACTGCGGCGCGAACAGCGCGAGTTGGCCATGGATCAGAAAGAACTGGAGGCCCGAAAGCAGGAGGAACTGCTCACACTGGGGGAATCGGCCTTCAATCTGCTCACCCGGCGGCGGTCGTCGGCGATGATCTCGCGCTCCAGCCGCAAGCGCACGTTGACGAAAAAGGCCGAGGCCGACGTCGAAGAGTCGCTGGAGGCGATTGAGGACCTGGAGGACCAGTTGGAGAGCTTGAGAGCCCAGTGGGAGGGGCAGGTGGAGGAAATCAGCGATCGGTGGGTCGAGACGCTGAATCTGGTGGAGGAGTGTGTGGTCAAGCCCCGCCGGGCCGATGTGACGATCGAGTTCTGTGGTCTGGCCTGGGTGCCGACCTGGCGGGTGGTGTTGCACGATGGGAGTCAACTGGAACTCGTGGCTCGCGAGATGTAAAGCCACATTTGCAAATTGTCTCACGATATTGATAGGAGGTGTTGGAATGGATGTTATCACGAGGGATATGACCATTGGACATGTCGTGGAAACGTATCCGCAGACGGTGGAGGTCTTTCTCCGTCACGGACTGATGTGCTTTGGCTGTGCCGTTGCCCGCTTCGAGAACGTGGAGCAGGGAGCGATGGCCCACGGCATCGACGTGCAGGCGCTGGTGAGGGATTTGAACGCCGCCGTCGCCGCCCCGGCCGCCGCCGCAGCATGAACCTGGTGCGGCCATGATCTCTTTTCAACTGACCGAGGAGCAGCGCCAGATGGTCCATCTGGCCCACCGATTCGCCGAGCGGGACATCCGCCCGGTGGCCGCCGACTATGACCAGAGCGGGGAGATGCCCTGGTCGGTGTTGGAAAAGGCGGCCGAGGTCGGGCTGATGTCCTACCAGTACCCGGAAGAATACGGGGGCAGCGGGGTGTCCAGCATCCTGACCGCTTGCCTGGTGGCCGAGGAACTGGCCTGGGGCTGTCTGGGCATCGCTACCGCCATCATCGGCGCCGGATTGGCGGCGGTCCCCATCACCATCGCCGGCAGCGACGAGCAAAAGGCCCGCTACTTGCCATGGTTCTGCGACGAGGAGACCGTCCGGCTGGGCGGTTTTGCCCTCACCGAACCGGAGGCCGGCTCCGACGCCGCCTCCATCCGCACCACCGCCGTGCGCGACGGCGACGAGTACGTCCTCAATGGGCAAAAGCGGTTCATCACCCACGGCGGCGTGGCCGACCTGTACGCCATCTTTGCCACCGTGAACCCCGGCAGCGGACATCAGGGCATCACCGCCTTCCTCGTCGAAGGGCATACTCCCGGCCTCTCGGCGGGCAAAAAAGAGGACAAGATGGGGATGCGGGCCTGTCACACCGGGGACGTCATCCTGGAAGACGTGCGGGTGCCGGTCGAGAACCGGATCGGCGAGGAGGGGATGGGCTTTTACATCGCGATGAAATCCTTCGAGCACACCCGGCCCGTGGTGGCGGCCTGCGCCGTCGGCGTGGCCCGGGCCGCCTACGAGTACGCCTTTCAATACGCCCAGGAGCGAGTCCAGTTTGGCAAGCCGATCATCGCCAAGCAGGCCATCCGCTTCATGTTGGCCGACATGGTCACCGAGATCGAGGCGGCCCGGCTCTTGACCTGGCAGGCAGCCTGGCGGGCCGATCAGGGCCTCCCCTGCAACGTTCAGGCCAGCATGGCGAAGGCCTTCGCCGCTGACGCGACTATGCGTATCACCACCGACGCCGTCCAAATCCTGGGCGGCTATGGCTACATGCGTGAGTATCCGGTCGAAAAGTGGATGCGCGACGCCAAAATCCTCCAGATCGTCGAGGGGACCAGTCAGATCCAGCGGGTCATCATCTCCCAGATGTTGGCGCTGGGGATGGAGTGAGATGATCAAACACATCGTGATGTGGAAGCTCTACGATCAGGCCGAGGGGTTCAGCAGGGCCGAAAACGCGCGCCGCATCCAGCGCCGCCTGGAAGGGATGGGGGAGCGGATCGAGGTGCTGCGTGCCCTGGAGGCCGGGGTCAACCTCACCGCCGCGCCCGATGCCTTCGACGTGGCGTTGTACGCGGAATTCGACAGCCTGGAGGACCTGGCGGTTTATCAGGCTCATCCCGAACACCTCAAGTTCAAGGAGTTCATTCACCCCCTGCGCGCGGAAAAGCGGTTGGTGGATTACGAGGTCTGACGATGGGAGAGAACATCACTATCGCTGCTGTGCAAATGGATGCCGCTCTGGCCTCCACGGCCGACCGGCTGGCGCGGGCCGAACAGTTGGTCACCGAAGCGGCTGCAGCCGGGGCGCAGTTGGTCGTGCTGCCAGAGCTGTTCAACGTCGGCTATGGCTACAGCGACGAGAACTATTGCCGGGCCGAGCGCCCGGACGGGCCCACCGCCGCCTGGATGCGGGAGACGGCCGCCCGCCTGGGTGTTCACCTGGCGGGGTCGCTGATGCTGCTGGACCAGGACGATGTGTACAATGGCTTGCTGCTCTGGTCGCCGGACGGCCGCGTGTGGCGCTACGATAAGCAGTATCCCTGGGCCTGGGAGCGGGCCTACTTTCGAGGCGCCGACCGCATCACCGTCGCCGAGACGGACCTGGGAGCCATCGGGATGCTGATCTGCTGGGACGCCGGTCACCTGGGACTATGGCGGCGGTACGCCGGGCGGGTGGACCTGATGGTGGTCGTCAGCTGTCCGCCGAACGTCGGTGAGCCGACCTATCACTTTCCCGACGGCGCGGCCTTGACCTTTGACGATATGGGGCCGCTGATGGGCGGGATGAAGGGGAGCGCCGGGCGGGTGTTTGGCGAGATGATCGAGCAGCAGGCTGCATGGTTGGGGGTGCCGGTGGTGAACACGGTGGGGTCGGGCCACATTCGGACTCCCATACCGAACGGCTTGGCCAGTTTCCTGAGCTTTGTGCCCCTGGCCCCCTGGTTGATCAGGTATTTACCCCAGGCCCACGGGATGGAGATGGCCTGCGATATGACGCCGGGCACCAAGGTGGTGGGGGCGGACGGACGGGTGTTGGCGGCGCTGAGTCAGGAGCAGGGCGAATCCTTTGCCATCGCCGCGGTGACGCTCCCCGACGAGCGGCCCTCTCCCTCTGGCAAAACACAGCCCGCGTCTCCTCTATCTCCTCTGGTCTATTTCGCCTCCGACGTCGTGCTGCCGGCGTTGAGCGTCCCGGTCTACCGGCGCGGGCTGCGGCAGGCCTGGGGGGAGCGGATGGCCCCCGTCCACGCCTCGATGCGCCGTTGGAGCGCTGTCCTGGGCCTGGGCGTGGTGGTGGGAGTTCTGATGGGCTGGCTCTGGAAGCGCCGGCGGTCGTAAAGAAACCAGATTGGGGAGCAATGACTGGTCTCCTCCAAAAATAGGCTCTACGCAGATTGGTGGGGTAGGGCAGGTTTCCATACCTGCCCGGCGGGTAAGAAACCCGCCCTACAGCGGGTAAGAAACCCGCCTACGCAGATTGGTGGGGTAGGGCAGGTTTCCATACCTGC
>DSDT01000360.1 GCA_011048615.1 Chloroflexota bacterium
GCCGGACCGCTCCACGCCTGCGACGTGGCCGCACGGCTGGGAATCCCCCGCGTGCTGATCCCGCGCTATCCGGGCGTGGTGGGTGCGACAGGTCTGCTGATGGCCGACGTCATCATAGACTACAGCCGCTCAATCCTGGCTCCCGTCAACACCGAGACGCTGGCCCATCTAAAAGCCTACCTGAACGACATGGTAGACCAGGCTCGCAGCGCCATGTTCCGAGAAGCGATCGCCGATGAAACCGCCATCTTTGCCGGCCTGGTGGATGCCCGCTACCAGGGCCAATCCAGCGAGCTGACCATCCCCTTCGTCGAGGATTTGGAGCGCACGTTCCACGCCGCGTACGCTCTTCGCTGCGGCCGCGCTATGCCGGAGCGCACGGTCGAAGTCGTCACCCTGCGCTTACAGGTGACGGCCATCGTCGAAAAGCCGGCCCTACCCCGCGCCCCCCTCATCCAGGACGACGGCACCATCACCGAAGTGGGGCACAAAGTAGCCTTTTTCCCCCAGCCTGCTGGCGCCGACCGGTGCCGCATGTCCATCTACCGCCGCAAGCTGCTGCGGCCGGGCGCGGCCTTTGTCGGCCCGGCCCTGGTCCTCCAGATGGACAGCACCACCTTTGTCGCACCGGGGTGGTCGGCGCGGGTGGACGAATACCGCAACCTCATCCTGGAGCAGTCGCCATGACCTCCGCTCACCCCCGACCACGAAACCGTAGGACGGGTTGGCAATCCCCCCCCCGCCACGAGGCGGCCCGATGACGGCGGACAGCATCAGCCTGGCGGTCTTCCAGCGCCTGTTCACCTCCATCACCGAGGAGATGGAGGCCGCGCTCCAACGAGCCGGCTTTAGCCCTCCGATCAAGGATCTGTCGGACGCCAGCTACGCCGTGTTCGACTGCCAGGCCCGCATGATCACCCAAGCAACCCACAACCCGATTCACCTCGCCAGCATGCCAGCCTCGGTGGCTGCCGCGCTGCGCGCCTGCCGCGTGCTCCGCCCCGGAGACACGGTCGTTCTCAACCATCCATATCACGGGGGAACCCGCCTGTCCGACGTGACGATGGTCTCCCCCGTCTTTGTGAGCAACGGGAACCACGCCGCTCGCTTCTTCGTCGCCAGCCGCGCGCACCACGCCGACCTGGGTGGAATGGCGCCGGGATCGCTGCCGCCGAGCGCCGACCTGTACCAGGAGGGTCTCGTCGTTCCGCCCCTCAAGCTGGTGGATGGGGGACAGCGGAACGAGGCACTCTTCACCCTGCTTACGAGCAACAGCCGCGCCCCGGCCGAACGGCTGGCAGACCTGGAGGCCCAATTAGCGGCCCAACACGTGGGTCAGCGCCGCCTCCTGGAGATTGTCCATAGGCACGGCGAAACCTGCGTGCAGGAACACGCCCTCGCCCTGATGGCCCATTCCCGCCACGTGATCGAGACCACCATCGCCAGCATTCCAGATGGCGTGTACCGCTTCGAGGACGTGATAGAAGGGCCCGCACCGTGCGAGGATCACATCCCCATCCGGGTGAAACTCGTCGTATCTCGCTCTCGAATGAGCGTTGATTTCACCGGCACGGCCTCTCAAATCCCCGGCAACCTGAACGCCGCCGCGTCCGTGGCCCGCTCCGTCGCCTGGTACTGCGTGCGCCTGCTGACCCCAGCGGACGTGCCGATCAATCACGGCAGTTTCGAGCCGCTCACCGTGATTCTCCCCCCTCACAGCCTGCTCAACCCAGACCCGCCGGCGGCCGTCGCCGGCAGCGTGGAGACCGGCCAACGGATCGCGGATGTAGTGCTGGGCGCTCTGGCCCAGGCGCTGCCCCATCGCATCCCGGCCGCCAGCCAGGGGACGGCGAACACAGTCACCTTGAGCGGCGTCGCCCACGACCGACCGTTCCTCTTTTGCGAGACCATCGCCGGGGGACACGGAGCCGGACCGCAGGGTCCCGGCTTGAGCGGACGGCACAGCCACGTGACCAACGCCCGGAACACCCCCGTCGAGGCCGTGGAACACAGCCTGCCGGTGCGCGTCCTGGAATATGGGCGGCGGTTGAACTCGGGGGGAGCGGGAGAACATCGAGGCGGCGACGGCCTGCGCCGGGTGTACGAGTTCCTGGCTCCGGCCACGGTGACCATCCACAGCGAGCGCCGGGGGCCCTATGGCTTGCAGGGCGGCGCACCGGGCCAGGAGGGCGTCAACCGGATCGTCCGCGACGGCGTGGACACCATCATCGAAGGGCAGGCCACGGTTCAGGTCGGCCCGGGCGACCGCTTGATCGTCGAGACGCCGGGGGGCGGCGGGTGGGGAGCGGACTGACCTGAGCCTACTCGGATGCCTCTTGGGACGCGACGAGAGCCTCGGCCTGCAGCTCGGCGTTGTAGGAACTGCGCACCAGCGGTTTGCTGGCTACCCAGCGGAACCCCATCTCCTCCCCCCGCTCCCGGAACATTTCGAACTCCTCCGGGAAATAGTACCGGTGGATGGGGATGTGCTCCCTCGTCGGCTGGAGGTACTGGCCGATGGTCAGAATGTCCACGTCCAGCTCCCGCAGGTCGCGCATCACCGCTAGCACCTCGTCCGTCGTCTCCCCCAAGCCGACCATCAGGCCGCTCTTGGTGATCGCCGGCGGCCACAATTCCTTGGCCTGACGCAGCACCGCCAGGGACCATTCGTAGCGGCACTGGGGCTGCACGGTGCGGAACAGGCGGGGCACCGTCTCCACGTTGTGGTTGAGAATGTCGGGCCGCTGGTCCATCACTACCCGCAGCGGCTCGATCTGCGCGCGAAAGTCGGGGATCAGCACCTCGACGGTGCAACCGGGCTGCAATTCGCGGATACGGCGCACGACGGCGGCGAAAACCCCCGCCCCCCCGTCGGGCAGGTCATCCCGATCCACCGAGGTGACGACGGCGTGCCTGAGGCCCATCGCCTGGACCGCCTGGGCCACGCGCTCCGGCTCGTCGGGGTCGAGGGGGCCGGGGCGCCCGGTTTTGACGTTACAGAAACGGCAGTTGCGGGTGCAGGTATCGCCGAGGATCAAAAAGGTGGCGGTGCGATGCGCCCAGCACTCGCCGATGTTGGGGCAGTGCGCCTCCTCGCACACGGTATGCAGGCTCTTGGCGCGCATCAACCGCTTGAGCCAGTGGTACTCCTCGCCGACCGGGGCCCGCACCCGCAGCCAGGGAGGACGGCGCTGGGGACGTTCCTTCTTCTGTTCAGTCGCCGGTTGCTCTGCTCCGTTCATCTTTCCGCCTTTCTGAAATGCATCTCGCATACGTGGCGGATTACCAATCCGCCCCAAGTCCATTCGGCTGCTCGTTGTGTGCCAAGTCGGCAGTCAACGCTAAATGCCGCCTATATCGGCCGCCAGTCTATCTGCCGCCGCTCAAAGGTCGCCAGCCGGGTGAATCCCACTTCCCGCGCCATGTCCAGCGCGGTCTCCAAATCGGCCCCCACGTCGGCGGGGAAATGCGCATCGGAGCCGATGGTCAGGATCTCGCCGCCCAGCTCGCGGTACCAGCGCAGCGCCGTCAGCGAGGGGCACGGCTCCGGCTGCCCCATCCGCAGGGGCGAGGTGTTGATCTCTAACCCCTTGCCTCGCTCGACCAGGGAGCGCAGCGCGGTGCGAATCAGGTCGGCGTAAGGCGCCGGCCCGTCGTAGGGATGGCCGAACTTGCGGGCGTCCCGCTTGATCAGATCGAGGTGGCCCAGCACGTCGAAATCCCCCGCCGCCGCCAGCGCGACGACCTGTCGAAAGTAGGCCGTGTATCGCTCCCGCAGCGGCGGCCGGAAAAAAGCCGGCTTCCACGCGCACTCCAACCCATCCGCGTAATGGGCGGAACCGAGCACAAAGTCGAACGTGCCCACCGCCAGCACATCCCGCGCCCGCGAGGCAAACAGATGCGGCTCGCCCAGCTCCATCCCGGCCCGAATCGTCAGCCGGTCGCCGAAGCGAGCTCGGCAGTCTTCGATCTCGGCCAGGTATTCGGCAGGCTGAAAGTGACCGGGGAGCAAAGTCCACGTGCTCGGTAAAGGCGATCTCCCCCAGCCCCCGGTCAATGGCCGTCCGACAGTCCGCCTCCATCGAGGCCTCGCTGTCACACGAAAAGTGGGTATGGATGTGATAATCCGTGCGCATTATGAACCGGGCGGCAGGTGAATCGCCTGCCCAGACACAGCGTGGGCGGCCTCCATCACCACCTCGCTCAGGGTGGGATGGGCGTGCACGGTGCGGGCGATCTCTTCCGGCGTCAGTTCGCAGCGCCGGGCCAGCACCAACTCGGGCAGCAGCTCCGTCACCTCCGGGCCGACCAGGTGCGCCCCCAGAATCTCGCCGCTGGCCGCGTCGGCCACGATCTTGACGAAACCGTCGTACTCGCCCAACCCCAACGCCTTGCCGTTGGGCCGGAAGGGGAACTTGCCCACCCTGACCTCATACCCCCGCTCGAGCGCCTGGGCCTCGGTTACGCCCAAGCTGCTCACCTGGGGCTGGCAGTAGGTGCAGCGCGGCATGGCCTCGTAATCCAGCGTGACGGTCTCGACGCCGGCGATGGTCTCCGCGGCGACGATCCCCTGGGCCGAGGCGACGTGGGCCAGGGCAAGCTTGCCGGTCACGTCGCCGATGGCATAGACGCCAGGGAGGTTGGTGCGCATCCCCTCGTCCACCACGACGTAGCCGCGATCCAGTTCGACGCCGACTTGCTCCAGCCCCTCGCTGTTGGGCCGCACGCCGATGGCGATCAGCGCCCGCTCCGCCTCCAACGTCCGCTCGCCCTCCTGGCCCGCCACCCGCACCCGCACCCCATCGGGCGTCGTCTCGATCCCCTGGACGCGGGTCGAGGTCAGCAGGCCGACCTTGCGCCGCTTGAAGGCTCGCGCCACTTCCGCGCTGACCTCCTCATCCTCCAACGGCAGCGCGCGGTCCAGCATCTCGACGACGGTGACCTCTGCGCCGTAGGTGGCCCAGACGTGGGCGAATTCCATCCCAATCGGCCCGGCCCCGACGATGACGGCCGACGCCGGCAGGTCGCGCAGCAGGATGGCCTCCCGGTAGGTCAGCACCCGCTCGCCGTCCACCTCGATGCCGGGGATGGTCCGCGCCCGTCCGCCGGTGGCGACGATGACGTGGCGCGTGTCGAGGGTGCGCGCGCCGCCCTCGTTCAGGCTGACCTCGACCGTGGTGGGGGAGACGAGAGCGCCGCGCCCCTCGATCACCTCGACCCCGTACTTGCGCATCAGCAGCCCCACCCCCTTGACCAGCCGCTCCGAGACCTTGCGGCTGCGGTCCACCGCCGCGCCAAAGTCGGCCTCGAACCCGGTGAGGGTAAACCCGAACGTCTTGCCCTCTCTCAGCAGGGAGATGACCTCGGCGTTGCGCAGCAGCGCCTTGGTGGGGATGCAGCCCCAGTTGAGGCAGACGCCCCCCAGGTTTTCCCGCTCGACCAGAGCGACCTCTAGCCCCAACTGCGCGGCCCGGATGGCGGCCACATAGCCGCCCGGCCCCCCGCCGATGACCGTGACATCACAAGTTGACATGCTGATTTTCCTCCATGACTGGAATAAGCGCGCGTCTTCTCCAACCGAGTGTACCACGAGGGAGGAAACTGGGCAAGTGTTTCAGGTTGCCTGGATCCCCCAAACTGCCCGCCACCTCAACCTCCGTCACGATCAGGTAATCCCCCCTCGGCGTCCCATCGATGGTCACCGGCAGCCGCTCGCCAGTGGTGACGTGGTACAACGCGACGACAAGCGTGTAGCGGCCCGGCGGCAGGCCGGGCGGCAGCGCGACCCCATACCGGTCGGTCACGGCCTGGCCCGCCGACCAGGTGTCGGTCGGCAGCAGCCCATCCCGAGGCTCTGTATCCTGCTGCGCCGCGAGCTGACCCCCGCCGTCCAGCAGCTGCACCGTCACTTTGTACCGCTCGGCGACGGGAGACTCGGCCCGCCAGAACAGCGCCACCGGCAGCACGTCCCCTGGGGCGCACCGCGTCTCCGGCAGCGCGTACCCCTCCAACCGGATCGCCTCCCCAAAACGAGCGTCCAGCCGGGCCAAGGGCTGCTCCGGCCGCGGCCCCACCCCATAGGTCGAGAACCGCACCCGCCCGTACCATCGGTCGCCGGCTTTGTACGCCCACTCCGCCAGCCGGGTCTCGATCAGCCGCCGGGGGTCCGACTCGGCGTCCCCCCAGTAGAGCACGAACAGCCGCTCGTACTGGTCGAACAGCGGGAGCAGGAACCTCTCGACCTCGCCCGGTTCGGGACGATAGGGAGCGGGATAGACGTCCCGGTCGGGGTAATAGTAGGTGAACACCTCCCATTGGTTGGGGGCATTCAGAATGATGGCGTCGCCAGGCCGCACGGCGGCCGAGAGATCGACCGTGATCTGGCGGTAATCGTCCCGAGCGTAGGCGGGGGCAAAGTACAAATTGTAGAGCGACGGCAGAAACAGCGCACCGAGAAGGACGGGAAACGCGACCCGCAACACCCGACGTACAGCCCGCGACCGGTGAGAGACGAGGGAGAACAGACTCACGACGCCGCACGCCGCCAGGACGTGAAACGGCGGCAGGACGACGACCAGGAACTTGAGCCATTCCGGTTTGTACAGGTCGAAGGCAAAGATGAGCGTGATAGGCAGCAGCAAGTAGAGGGCTGCACTGACGAGGCTGAACCACGAGTAAGCACCGTCTCCCCGCGACCGGAACACCCACTGCACCAGCAGAACCCACCCCAGGGCCAGGATCACCGCCGTGGGACTCGCCTCCGGCAAGTTGACGCCGACGCACAACACGTGCAGTACGTGCGCGATGGCCGGCCCCAGCTCGTAAGCTCGCCCCGCCGAGGACCAGCCGGTGACGCTCTTGAGGGCCGTCGGCAGCCACGGCAGGTACAGGGCCAGAATGACGACCTGCGCCCCGGCCCACAACGCCAGCCGCCGCCAGCGTCCCGCCGACCGACGCGCCTCCGTCAGCCACCACAGCCCAAAGATGGCCTGGTGGACCAACAGCACGAAGGGAAAAGCGTATTGGGTGTACAGACCGGCCGCACCGAGGAACGTGTACGCTAGCAGAGGACGACCGCCAGTCTCGGAGGACGTAAACCGCAGCAGCAGGTAGGTCGCGGCACCAGAGATGGCCCCCAGCAAGGCGTACATCCGCGCCTCCTGGGCATAGTAGACCGCGAGGGGAGAGAGGGCGCCCAGAAACGCCGCCATCAAGCCGACGGATGCGTCGAACAGCTGGCGTCCCAACAGGTAGGTAAACACGACCGCCAACAGCCCGGCGGCGACCGAAAAATAGCGCAGCGCGAACTCGCTGTGGCCGACCAGCGAGCGCCAGGTGTGGAGCAAGAGGTAGTAGCCCGGCGGGTGGATGTCGCCCGCTGCCCCCTGCCAGATCAGTTCCAGCGGCCGCTCGGCGATGCGGGCCGAGTTCCCCTCGTCGTTCCAAAAGGACTGGGCGTCCAGGCGGGCGACGCGGAGGAAAAAGGCCAGCAGCAGGATAGCGACCAGCGTGAGCCGCACGGTGTGGGGACGAGAGCGCGAAGGAGCAGTCATGGACGACGGGGGGCGCGGATCAACAGCCAGGCGGCGGCGCAGGCAGCGACCAGGTAGCACAGGGCGCGGGGCGCGGGGAGCACGGCGCTGAGAGGCGCGGGATGAACAGTCAGTTGGTCCACGGCGACCTCACCGGCGACGACGGTCACCGTGACCTCGCGCCGCGCCCGCCGCCAACCGCTCGTCAACCGCACCGCCCGCCCATCGAGGGAGAGCCGCCGAGGCCGGCCGCCGTCCACGCTGACCTCGACCTCGCCCTGACCAGGGCCGGGCAGCAGGGTCACACCCGCCCCCTCGAAGACAAAGGTCAGCGCCGCGCCGGGCCCGTCCGCCCGGCGGTAGGCTCCCAGCGGAGAGGGGGCGCCCGATGCCACCGTCTCCCAATCCCCGGCATAGTTCAGCGCCCAGTGATCCTCCTGGTGCACGCCGGGATATAACGCGGGAGCCAGGTTCGCCGTGTACTCTCGCAGCGCCTCATAGACCGGCAAGGGGGTGAAATCCGGCTCGACCATGCGGAAATAGTA
>DSDT01000354.1 GCA_011048615.1 Chloroflexota bacterium
CCGTTCTGCTTCTGGTCGAAATCGGGCATGCCGGAGGGAGCATAATCCTCCCACGGGCCGGGCTTCCAGTAGAACGTGCCCCAGTCAGAGGAAGAGACAAGATCGCCGTAAGAACTCAAGCCGGTGGGGTAAGCGCCGGCTGGCCAGAGATACATCCCACCGTTAATCGAGCCGAGCGCCAGCCCCAGCGTTTTCGAGACGCCAGCGGTGATGCCCAGTTTGGCGTACTCGATCTGGAACTCGACCTGCCATCCGCCGCCAGCCAGATTGGTGTGAATCTGCGCGGTCCAACTGACGGGCGAGCGCTCACCGCCCCACAACCCTCCAACAGTGGGCGTGAATTCCTTGGCTGTTCCAAATCTACTGACGCGGAGCAAATAGTCGGAACTGCCCATCACGCCGTCGTGGTCGGTGTCCAGGTAGACATCGGCGTAGGCCACGCCGCTGCTGGGGTAGACGGGCAGGTCAAAAGCGACGTAGAGATGCGCGCCATCCTGCTTCAAGAAGACCTCCACATCGCCGCCGTGGTCGGCGAACGTGACCTTGCCAGCCCCCGCGTACTCACCGGGGGCTATGAGACCGTCCACGGTGGGTGGGGGCGGGTTATCGAAGGGCGCGTCGACCACGTCGTCGTCGCTGAGGAAAGGCATCGGAAGGCCCGCGACGGCCTGCACCCCGGTGGGGCGACGCGGCGTGACCGGCCCGTCGGGGATTTGTTCGGCCCGCACCGGCGCGGCGCGCCAATCGGTCAACGCCGCCGTCACACCCAACAACACGGTCAGCCCCAGGCTGACTGAAACGAACAACTTGAGCAGCTTCATTTCTATGCCTCCTTTAGATTCTTATCCCTAGTTTGTGTGCCACCTTTCCCCCTCTAAGATAAATTCAGCTTCATTTCTATGCCTCCTTTAGATTCTTATCCTTAGACCTTGATCCTTGACCGGACGAGAGACAAAATTCTCTGGGCAGCGCTCGAGCAAGCAGGGCGCCGTTTTCTTTTTTGGGTGGAGGGGGGAGAAGGAGACGATGGATCTTGTTTGGTAAACGACGTCCATCTCGACCTATTCTACCACAAATCCGAATCGAAAACAAAACGATCTGCCAAGCCCGCGCTGGGATGTAGCGATCCGCACAAAGGCCAGACTCGCGCTCGAAGCGGGGATCTGACGATCTCCTTCGAGCAAGAAAAGGCGATCTACGTGAAACGCAACGTCGTCAATGCAGTGACGTTGATTTTATGGCCGTGGTGTGGTAAAATAAACCATATTGATGTAAATTTTATATGTTTATAATGTATCAAATTCTCAGATTCAAATTGCTTGATTGAGGTGATTGCGTGAGTATGGAACAGCAAACATATCGCGTCGCAGGCTTGACCTGCCTGGATTGCGCCAAACGAGTCGAGGCCGCCGTGGGACAAGTGGCGGGCGTGCAGGCGTGCCGGGCCGAACCGGCGACCGGCCTGCTGGTGGTGTCGTTAGACGCGCCGCCCGCCCCCGCCCTCGACGATCAAATTGCCGCCGCATTGGACGACGCCGGCTACACGCTGCTGACCCACGCGCCCACCGGGCGGGATGGGTCGGCTGGGTGGAGATTTCTCCGTTACCTGCTCGCCGGGCGCGAGACACGCTTGACCGCCGCGGCCGGCGCGCTGACGCTGATCGGACTGCTCGCGGCGCTGGCGAATACCCCAGGCCTGGCGACGGCCGGCCTGTTCGCGGCAGCCATTCTGGTCGGTGGCTACCCGGTGGCCCGCCACGCACTCCAAGAAGTGCGTCTGACCCACACCCTTGGCGTCAATGCGCTGATGGTGATCGCCGTCGTCGGCGCGATGGGTATCGGCGAGTGGGCCGAGGCCGCCATCGTGGTGACGCTATTTTCGCTGGGAGAGGCGCTGGAGGGGTACGCCGCCGAACGTGCCCGGGGCGCGTTGGACAGCTTGTTGGCTGTGGCGCCGCCCGTGGCGCTGCGGCGGCTGCCAGATGACGCTCTCGAGAAAGTCCCGGTGGAAGCGCTGCGGATCGGCGACCGGGTGATCGCGCGACCGGGAGATCGGATCAGCGCCGACGGCGTGGTCGTCGCCGGGCACAGCGCAGCCGACCAGGCCCCCATCACCGGCGAGAGTATCCCGGTGAACAAACGCCCCGGCGACCCGGTGTTTGCCGGCACGATCAACACAACCGGCGCGCTGGAGATCGAAGTCACCCACCTGGCGCAGGACAACACCTTGAGCCGCATGGTGGCGCTGGTGCAGGAAGCGCAATCGCGCCAGGCGCCGGTGCAGCGGTTCATTGATCGTTTTGCACAGCTCTACACGCCGGCCGTGGCGGGAATAGCCGTGTTGGTCGCCGGCGTTCCACCGCTCGTCTTCGGGCAGCCGTTTTGGGGAGAACGCGGGTGGCTGATGCGGTCGCTGCAGATGCTGGTGATCGCCTGCCCGTGCGCGTTGGTCATCAGCACACCGGTCAGTCTGGTCAGCGCGATGACGAACGCCGCCTCGCGGGGCGCGTTGATCAAAGGCGGGCGTTACCTGGCAGCGTTGAGTCGCGTGCGGGCCGTCGCCTTCGACAAGACCGGCACACTGACCAGCGGCCAACCGACGGCGACTGACGTGATAGACGTGTGCGAGTGCGGCGAGTGCCCCAAAGACTGTGGGTTGCAGCACGCGGCGGCGCTAGAGATGCAGTCCTCTCACCCGCTGGCCCAGGCGATTCTGGCGGAGGCGCAGGCGCGGGGCGCGCTGGTTCCAGCAGCGCAGGACGTGACGGTGTTGAACGGGCGGGGGCTGGCCGGCCGAATCAACGGCGCCGCCGTCACCGTCGCCAGCCACGCGCATTTCGACGAGAACCACCCTCACTCTGAGCGGGTCTGTAACCTGGCCGATGATCTGGCGGCTGATGGCAAAACCGTGATCATGGTTCAACATGACGGCCGGGTGTGTGCAATCTTCGGCGTCGCCGAAGCCGTCCGTCCGAGCAGCCGCCAGGCCGTGACCGATCTGCACGCGCTGGGACTTCATACGGCGATGTTGAGCGGCGACGGCGCGAGAGTAGCCGAGGCGGTCGGCCGGCAGGTCGGGATCGGCGACGTGCGCGCCGAGCTGCTGCCGGAAGAGAAAGTCGCCGCCGTCGCTGCGCTGATCAGGCATTACGGCGCTGTGGCGATGGTAGGCGACGGCGTGAACGACGCCCCGGCCCTGGCCCAGGCCGACGTGGGCATCGCGATGGGCGGCGCCGGGACCGCTCAGGCGATGGAAACCGCCGACGTGGTGCTGATGGGCGACGATTTGAGCCAGCTTCCGTTCGTCTTCCGGCTCGGCCGGCAGACGCAGCGAATCATCGCCGCCAACATCGTGATCGCGTTGACCGTCAAAGCGGTGATCTTTGGGCTGGCGGCGGCCGGCCTGGCGACGTTGTGGATGGCAGTGGCGGCCGACGTGGGCGCGTCACTGGTGGTGATTTTGAACGGCATGCGCTTGCGCCGGATGGAACCCGCCTCCTGATGCAGCCGGCCGGCAGTCGCTAACGATCGCTAACGGTTGCTCTGGCAAACCTCCGAGGTCTTCCTGACCGCGGAGGTTTTTGTTAACATATTGCAATCAAACTGTAACCGACGCAGCAGCCAAAGTCGTCTAAACTGAGCGTGTTCATCTTGCCCTTAAATATGAGGAGGTGTGACCGATGGCAACGATTTTGGTGGTCGAAGACTCGATCTACCAGCGCAGCAAAATTCGTCGCGCGCTGGAAGATGAGGGGTACGAGTTGTTGGAGGCAAGCGACGGGCGCATGTGAACAATGTTCCCTGACACCGACAGGTGATTACGCCAACACCGTATAGCCGCGAGGAGAATTGATAGGGATGCGCAAATTAGCAGCGGAAGAGCACGAGGTATTCCAGGATGAGAGCGCCATCCTCCAGGTTTTGACCAGCAAGCCTACCCCCCAACAGGTGCTGGCCCTGCATCCCTCTCCCGAACTCGAAGCGCGCGTCAGTGACCTGCTGAAGCGCAGCAAGGAAGGTACATTGTCGCGACGGCAAGAAGCTGAATTAGAGCGTTATCTGATGCTGGAACACATCGTGCGGCTGGCGAAAGCGCACGCCGCTCAACGCCTGGCTCAAAACGAATGACGCACGTCTCACTAGCCCTACAGCAATTCCCGTTTTAGCATCGCCGTCACGCCTTCGACGTTCGTAGTGGCGACTTTAGTCGCTGTTTACGCAGTAGAAGCGACTAAAGTCGCTACTACGAACTCCATAACGGGAATTGCTGCTAGCCCTACGCCAAGCGGTTCTGGAACGATCCGGGGAAAAATGCGAGTACTGTCTCTATCCCGAGGCATTCGCCTTTCTGTCCTTCGAGATCGAACACGTTGTCGCCGAAAAGCACGGCGGCAGTACGACCTTGGATAACTTGGCTCTGTCCTGCCCGTACTGCAACCATCACAAGGGCACTGACCTGGGATCGCTGGACCCGGAGACCGGCCAACTGACGCCCTTCTTCAACCCTCGAACCCAGTCCTGGACCGATCATTTCCGCCTTGACGGCGACTTGATCGCCCCCCTCACCCCAGAGGGACGGGGAACTGTCGCCATCTTGCAGTTCAATCATCCCGATCGGGTACAGGAGCGGCAGCGGTTGATCCAGGCAGGCGAATACCCCCCATAGCCGCAAAATACATTGCCCGCCTTTCACGCGGGCAAAGGCTGCCCGAGGGTGTGATGTTCACCGGCAGATCAGGGTGGGAACCTGGCTTTCGCGCAGCACTTGGTCCACGGCGCTGCCCAGCACGACTTCGAGCACCGGTTTGTGTCCATAGCCGCCCATCACGATCAGGTCACTCCCCTGTTCTTGGGCCGTCTCGAGGATCGCGTCAGCTGCCGAGCCGCTCTTTTCGATGGGGGTGGCTTGGATGCCGTGTTCCGCCAGGTAGGACTCGGCGCGGGTCAGCGTCTCCGGCATCACATTGCCGTTTTCCGCCACGCTGACGACAGCCAGGGGGATGGTCCACCGTCCCGCCAGATAGGCCGCCACGAAGAGAGCCTCCTCGGCCTTGGGACTGCCATCGTAGGCCAGCAGGGCGCGGCTCAATGGGGATACGTCCGGCACGGCCAGCACCGGCTGGGGACAGCGCTGGAGCAGGGCGCGGAATCCAGACCCCAGGCGGGCCAATGGTTGAGGAGGTGGGGGATACGTCAGGCTGACGACCGCCAGGTCGGTCCAGCGGGCCCGTTCACACACGGCGCGGGGCACTTTACCCGAGGCAAAGGTCAGGTGCCCTGGCACGCCGGCCGCCTCGCAGCGGCGCTGGAACTCGGCTTGCACCGCCTGGGCGGCCTCGGCCTCTTGATCGGACGCCGTCCCCAGCACGTGCAGCCCGATCAGCCGCGCCTCCTCGCGCCGCGCCACCTCCAACGCCTGTTCCAGGGCGCACCAGCCGCCGCTCTCGCCGTTGATGGCGACCAGCACGTCGGCGAACAGGCGGTCGTCGCGCCGGGCGGACCCTCGTTTGGCCCGCCATTCCCCCGGCGGAGGGCCGGCGCTCAGTTCGTCGGGCGTCACGGCATCCAGAATGCGGGCGACCACGCGGCGAGGGCGGGCGCCAGCCTGGGCCGCCAGGTCGGCCGCTGCGGCCTCCGGTTCGACTTCCCAGCCCAATTCTTTTTTCAGCGCCGCGCGGTGCTCGGCTATCCACAGGTACATATCGGTCTCGGTTCGCTCCGGGAAATCCCGCATCAGACCGCGCTCGCAAATGATCTGGACGACCGGCCAGTAGACGTGGTCGTACCAATGGGCTGCCGCTTCCTGGTAGGAAATCTCGCGCTGCTGTTCCAACCCCATAAGGTAGCGGTGCACCTGGATGTGCTCCTCCAGGGCGCAGTACTGACCGGGGATGGTGACGCTCAGGTCAGCCTCCGGTCGGAGTTCATCCAGGTGGGTCTGTTCCAAAAAGTCGGCGTACTCGGCCTTGAGGATCAGGTCGTCGGGTTGGACGTCGGGGGAGAGAGGCACCTTGGCCTTGATCTCGACCACATAGGCCTCGATGGACGTCGCGTCGAGCTGCCGGGCGACCGATACGCGATGGTTTCCATCCAGCACGAAATAGGCGTCGCCGATCTGGTAGACCCTGATGGGAGGCAGGCCGACCAATCCGCTCGCAGCGGCCTTGACGCCGGCCCAGCGGGACTCGTCGCTGTCTTGCTTGGGGAGAAAACTGCGGGTAAAGTCGGTATACCGTCCCACACTGCCGACGATACCGTCGAGGGGAATCTCTTTCAACTGCGGTTTGTCGCTGCCAATGGTGGCTTTCAACTTTCGCCGCACCTCCTCGTAGGAGAGCAGGTCGGCCGATTGGCCCGTCAGGCGGGCCAGCACCCGCTCCAGGTCGGCTTGCCGCCGGGCGCGGCGAAAGTCCTGGACAGCGGAATAGAATTGGGTTTTACTCGGATCTGTCATAGCAGCTCTATTATCCCCGATCTGCCGTTTTACGCCAGTCGCTGCAGCGTCGCGTCGTCGAGGGGAGCGCGCCCGTGGCCGGGATAGACCCACTGGGGATGGAGCGCCTGGAGGCGGGCCAGGTTGTGGTGCAGGATGGCCCAATCGTGGGCAAAGTAGCGCTGCCCGTGGGGGTGGGTGGTGTTGGAGACGAGGTCGCCCGCAAAGGCGATCCGGTCTTGATCGCCCTCCCCCTCGACGATCAGGCAGCTGGAGCCGGGCGTGTGGCCAGAGGTGTGGAGCACCGTCGCGGCGAAGGGGAGGTCGAGGTCCAGGGCGTCGCCGTCGTCGCACAAGATGTCGGGCAGAGTCGGCTCCGGGCGCAGCACCCGCTCGGCCAGGGGCAGGAGGGCTGCCAGCAGCCAGCCCCGTCCCCGGATGGAGCCGAGGGGCGTCCGGCCCCGCGCTATGGCGTCGGCGTCGGCGCGGTGGATGACGACAGGCGCGCCGCTGGCCCGGCGGAGGGCCGCGGCGCTGCCATAATGGTCCAGGTGAGCGTGGGTGATATAGATGAGCTGCAGCGCGCCCGGTTTCCGTCCCAGGGCGTGGATGCGCCGCAGGACGGCCTGCTCCCAGTGGGGCAGTCCAGCGTCCACCAAGAGCAAGCCGGCCGCGCTCTCGATCAGATAGGCGATGCCCATGCCCATCGGGATGGGATGGATGTGGATAGACATAGTCTGCATACCTGGGGCGGGAGTCAGGTGCGACGCACCTGAGCAGGTACCCACAGGGGCGGCTAGATGCCCAGGTAGGCCTTGCGCACGTGCTCTTCCTGGGCCACCTGGCGGGATGGCCCCTCCAACGTGACGCGCCCGTCCGAAAGCACGTAGGCGTAATCGCTGATCGCCAGCGCCAGTTGGACGTTCTGCTCGACCAGCAGCATGGTCAGCCCCTCGGCCTTGAGGCGGCACAGGATCTCGAACAGTTCTAGCACCAGGAAAGGGGCCAGCCCCAGCGACAGCTCGTCGAACATGAGGATCTCGGGCTGGGCCATCAGGCCGCGCGCCACGGCCAGCATCTGCTGCTCGCCGCCGGAGAGCGTGCCGGCCTTTTGCTCGGCCCGCTCCTCCAGGCGGGGGAACAGTTGGTACACCCGGGCCAGGTTTTCCTGGAAATGGGGCCGGGCGCGGGCGGTGAACGCTCCCATCTCTAGGTTCTCGTACACGCTCATATCGGTGAACAGTTGGCGGCCCTCGGGCACCAGCACGATCCCCTGGGCAGCCTTGGCGTGGGGAGAGATACGGGTCACGTCCTGATCATCAAAGGTGATCGCTCCGTGCCAGGGTTTGATCAGTCCCACCACCGTGCGGAGCAGCGTGGTCTTGCCCACGCCGTTGGAGCCGACCAGAGCGGTCAGCTTGCCACGCTCCAGCTCCAACGAGACGTCCCACAGGATTTGCAGTTCGCCGTAGCCAGAGGATGTATCACGAATCTCTAGGAAAGCCATGGCCTAATCCTCCACCTGTTCATCCAGCCGGTCCATCAACCGTTCCGCCATCTTGGGGTCTCCCAGGTAAGCCTCGATCACGCG
>DSDT01000347.1 GCA_011048615.1 Chloroflexota bacterium
CCCACACCCACACCCACACCGTCACCGCTGCCCACGTTCACCCTCATCCCCACCCCAGACCGCGAGGCGACCGACCGTCATCTGCGCATCTTGAACGAGTTATGGGAAACTGTCCGCGCCGAGTACCTCTACCCGGACTATAACGGGGCGGACTGGGATGCCATTGGGGAGACGTACCGCGCCCACGTCGAGGCCGGATTGAGCGACGAGGAATTCTGGTGGGCGATGGAAGACATGCTGCTCGAATTGAACGACGACCACTCGGTCTTTCTCTCCCCCTCCGCCGCCGCTGAGGAGGACGCGCTGCTGGCGGGAGAGTGGGATTACGTGGGCATCGGCATCTATAGCACCATTCCACTCGAGATCGAAAAGGAGTACGCCGTCGTCCTGCTGGTCTTTCCCGGTAGCCCCGCCGAACAGGCTGGCTTGCGTCCCCACGACCACATGCTGACCATAGATGGACACCCGGCCTGCTGCGACGAGTTGGGATACGACAACATGGCGCTCCTGGAAGGCCCCATAGATACCACCGTCGAAATGCAAGTGCGGACGCCCAGAGAACCGATCCGCACCGTGACGGTCATCCGCGCCCGCATCGCCGGCCCGCTGCCCATCGAGAAGCGGCTGCTGGAGGACGGGGTGGGCTACATCCTCGTTCCCACTCTGTGGGACGACACGATCCCCGAGCGCGTGCGTCGAGCAGTGGAGGAGCTGGCAGCAGAGACCACCGGCGGCGAGCTGGCTGGCCTGGTGCTCGACCTGCGCGTCAACGCTGGCGGCAGTTATACCACGCTGGTTGGTCTACTGGAGCTGTTCACCACCGGCGAGGTGGGGCGTTTCGTCAGTCGTTGGGACAGTGAACCGCTGCGAGTGCGCGGCGTGGACGTCGCCGGGTCGCAGCGGGTGCCGCTGGTGGTGCTGGTGGGCACCGAGACGGTCAGCTTTGCCGAAGTCTTGGCCGGGGTGCTGCAAGAAAGCGGCCGGGCCTCCGTCGTGGGGCGGACCACCCTCGGCAACATCGAGACCACATATGGCTACGACTTTGAGGATGGATCACGGGCCTGGATCGCCCAGGAGACATTCCTGCCCCCCAGCGGCGCCGATTGGGAGGAGCGGGGCATCGTCCCCGACGTCGAAATCCTCCTCGATTGGGACGAGTTCACCGTTGAGGACGACCCCCAACTCGAGGTCGCACTGGAACTGCTCCGGCAAAATCCACAGTGAACGACTCCACAGCGCCCACTCCAAGCCCCCTCACCTCTCGAAATCCAACCCGCGCCGGCGGCGCCATGCACACCACACCATCCGCCCAAAGCGGAGAGAATCCCGCACCGGGTGAAAGTAGCTCACCTCCCCCACGCCATAGATGGTGCGAATGTCCACCCAGCCAATGCGCATCCTCAGACAGACCGCCTGAACAATCACCTCGACCTCCCAGTCGAAACCGGTAGTCGTCAGGTCGAGCTGCGTCAGCAGGCGCCGGCCGTACATCCGGTACCCGCTCTGACTGTCGTGAATGGGGGTTCTCAGCGCCAGTGAGAGGAGCCACGCCCCAAAGATGGGATTGGTATACCGGCGCGGAAAGGGCATCTGCCCAAAGTTTCGCCGCCCGATGACGAGTTGGAGGTCGCCATCGCCGGCATCGTAGGCTGCCAGAAACTTGGGGATCTCGGCCGGATCGTGTTGGCCATCGGCATCGAGCGTGACGACGGCCTCGTAGCCCTGTTCCAGTCCATAGTGGAGGCCCGTGGTCAGTGCGGATCCCTTGCCCCGGTTGCAGGGATGACGCACCACCACGGCTCCGGCCTCCTGGGCTGCGGCAGACGTTCCATCACGAGAACCGTCGTCCACGACCAGCACCGGCAGGTAGGCGCCCGCTCCCCTCACCACCGGGCCCACACGGTCGGCTTCGTTCCAGGCCGGGACGAGCGCCAGAACCGGGCGCTTGGCACCCGAGAGGACGGGAATCTCTCCTTCGAATGTGACTTCTGATTGGGACATTGACATCATTCTCCTTCCCCAGATTATACCACGGTCTCCCGACGTGTGAACCGCTTGACAAAATCAATCGCAAGGTGTAAAATGTCAACTAATTCGATTGAACTTGTTGGGTTTATCGTCAAGAGCCTCAGAGAAACGACAGATGAAATTATCCAAGCGGGGTGAATACGGCCTGCGCGCCCTCCAAGACCTAGCGGCTCATTATGAGGGTGGCCCGGTTTCGACCAATGACCTGGCCGAGCGGAACAATATCCCGTCCCGGTTCCTGGAGCAAATTATGCTGATCCTCAAGCACGGGCGGATCGTACACAGTAAAAAGGGACCCCATGGGGGGTACCACCTGGCCCGTTCCCCTGAGCGAATCACCCTGGCCGAGGTCGTGCGACTGCTGGACGGCCCATTGTCTCCCATCAGTTGTGTCAGCGAGACGGCATTCGAGCCGTGCGGCTGCCCCGATATGGAGGCCTGCGGCCTGCGCCGGGTGATGCAGGCAGTACGCGATGCTGTGGCGGCCATGATGGAGAACACCACGCTGGCCGATCTGTTATCCAAGTAGGGATCTAGGGGAGTCTTTTATTTTGGCATAAAACATATAATATCTATAGGATTTATGTGTTATCCTACACACCTTTTAAAACAGGATGGAACGACATGTCCATGCAAATGATGTGGCCTATCGTGGTATTGGCGCTGTTCTGCGAGTACGTCGACTCGACGCTGGGGATGGGATACGGCACGACCCTCACGCCGATTCTGCTGTTGATGGGGTACGAACCGATCCAGATCGTGCCTTCGGTGCTGCTCTCCGAGTTCCTGACCGGCATCCTGGCCGGGGTTCTACACCATGAATTCGGCAACGTCAGTTTCAAACCGGGGTCCCGGCCGTTCAAAACCGTGCTGGTGCTGGCCCTGTGCAGCGTGGTGGGCACGGTAGCGGCAGTCCTGGTGGCGGTGAATATCCCCGCCTGGCTGCTCAAGGGATACATCGGCGTGCTGGTGCTGGCGATGGGCGTCACCATTCTATTGACCGTCAACCGCACGTTCGCCTTCTCGTGGAAAAAGCTGGTCGGGCTGGGACTGCTGGCGGCGGTCAACAAGGGACTGAGCGGCGGCGGCTACGGCCCGTTGGTCTGCGGCGGGCAGGTGCTGGCGGGGATGAAGGAGAAAGAGGCCATCAGCATCACGTCGCTGACCGAGGGACTGGTGTGCATCGTCGGCGTGATCACCTATCTGACAACGGAAATCGGCCACGTGGATTGGAGCATAGCACCGTCCCTCGTCTTGGGAGCGGTGATCTCGGTGCCCTTTGCCGCCCTGACGGTCAAAAAAGTCTCCCTGCGCCATCTGCGCTGGGCCATCGGGAGCGCGGTCACAGGTTTGGGGCTTTACACGTTGATCAATCTGGTGACGTAAGCAATGCTTGTCAATCGGGCCACAGGATGGTATAATCCCCTCCGCAAAGCTACGGAGAGGTAGCATAGTCCGGCCTAATGCGCGCGCCTGGAGAGCGCGTGAGCAGAAATGCTCCGCGGGTTCGAATCCCGCCCTCTCCGCCACGAGGGGGTGGCCTCTGTTCAGAGCCGCCCCACTTTTTATTGTCAGGGGGTGACTATGCCTCAACAATCGCACCTGGATCCCTCGTCTTTTTTCCTGGAGGGCGGCCCCGTCGGGGTGCTGCTCATCCACGGGTTTACCGGTGCGCCCACGGAAATGCGTCTGATCGGGGATTACCTTCACCAGCGCGGACTCACCGTCTCCGGCCCGCTGCTGCCGGGCCATGGCACGACGATAGAGGATATGAACCGCACCCCATGGACCGCGTGGGTCGGCTGCGCGGAACGATCGCTGACCCACCTGCGGGACCACTGCGAGACGGTCTTTGTCGGCGGGCTTTCGATGGGGGCTTTGCTCACCCTCTACCTGGCCGCTCACCGCCCCGATCTACCCGGCGCGATCATCTACTCTCCCGCTACCTGGGTCGCCAATCGCCTCCTGTTTCTGTCCCCGCTCTTCAAGCACCTGATCCCCAGCAGGCCCAAGCCTGGCGAGAGTGACCTGACGGATCCCGAGGCCGAGCTGCGGCTGTGGCACTATGACGAGAACCCCCTGTTCGCCGCCCACGAGCTGTTGAAATTGATCCGCCAGGTGCGCCGGCTGCTACCCCAGGTGATCTGCCCCCTGTTGGTCATTCACAGCACCAGCGACACGGCCATTCATCCCACCAGCGCGCAGCGCACGTACGAGGGCGCCGGCTCTAGCGATAAAGAGTTGATCACGCTCCACAACTCGGGTCACTGCCTGACGGTGGACAGTGAGTGGGAGTTCGTGGCCCAAAAGACGCACGAGTTCATCCAGGCTCACCGATGAACGGACCACCACGGCAGCCAGAGGTCGTCGTCGGCGCGCTGCTGACCAATGAGCGGGGAGAGGTCTTTGTCGCCCGTTTCAGCAAGATCGCGGGCCATTACGCCATCCCTGGCGGTCACATAGAGTATGGCGAGACGGCCGCCCAGGCCCTGGCGCGCGAGTTGCAGGAGGAGACCCATCTGACGCCGACCCGCTTCCGCCTGATTCAGGTCACCGAGCGCATCTGCCCCCCGCGCTACAAAGACGGTCAACACCACCTGGTCTATTTGGATTTTGTGGTGGACCGCTGGGAGGGCACGCTCCAGTTGGACGGTCAAGAATTGACCGAGGGGCAGTGGGTCTCACCGGAGGGGGCGTTGGCTCTGCCGTTGACTCCCACATCTCGCCGCTTGATCGAGTACTATCTCGCTGTCGGCCCCGATGGCCCGGCCCATTACGCGCCCGACAGTCCACCACTGGAACGGAGCTAGAGTGTGGATCTGTTCAAAGCGCTGCCCGCTCTCCGCCGGCACGCCCTGTTGAAGGGCAAGACCATCGCCCTGGTCGGCGTCTCGACCATTACGCGGGATGGAGCGGCCTATTATTTCGAGATCGGCAAGCCCAAGTACTGGCGGCGTACCGCTCAGGGGGAGGACGGCCCGACTTGGATCGGCGTGGGGGGGATTGGCGGCGGAATTGGTCGGGACGAGACCGTCCTGGACTGCCTACACCGGGAGGTCGAAGAGGAATTGGGCGTGCATACCTGGTTGGAGACGCCGCCCAGGACCTTTTTGATCCACGAGTGGCGAATCGCCGATGAGCTGCGCCTTCCTCCCAGCAAGAGACAGCGCGCCCCTCTCGTGCTGATTCTGGTTCCACCCCGTCTGGGGGGCCCCAACACCCCCGATCATCTGGCCATCGCCGCTTTTCCCACCCGTTTGCAGGATGCGCCCACCCCCCGTGACCTGTTTGGCCTCTTGCGTGTGGAGAACCAGGCGCTCGTCGAGTTCTTTACCCGCGACGAGTGGCCGCTGGGGGAGGTGCAATCTCACCCTGGCCTGACCCTCACTCTCACCGGCCTCCCCCCGTCCAACGCCATCCTGTACCCGGTGCTGACCGCCCGCGCCTTTCAACTCCTGGTCCGCGCCGGGCGCGTGTAACCCCAATCCACCACAGCTCTCTCGGTGCTTGCGTTGGCGTTTCGACCGCTGCGCGTAGGGTATTCGTCCTCTCCCCGTTCCCTTCTCGTTTCGCTCTCGACGTCCGGACGATGGCTGTCCGTCCAGCGAGATGGACGGCCCTGTGGTATCCTACAACTGCCAGTGTGCACTGGCCTCCAGGTGATCTCCAGTGCCCAGCCCGGACGGAGGACGATGACGCGAGTAGCCTGGGGAAATGTCAAACAGGGAGCCATTGCACCGTCGTCCTCACGAGATCGTCCGGGCCTTTGATCGAGTCAGGGAGTAGGGATCATGTCGTTCCAATGGGGTTTTGTTCGAGCGCTGACCACCGTCGTTGTGGTGGCAGTGTTGCTGGTGGCATGGGGGGGACAGGCCCAGGCCGATGGGGTGAGTTCTCACTTGGCCAAGCCGGCCGAATCGGCGGACGAGGCCGCTTTAGCTTGCCTGGCGTTGGTCGGCGGCGCCGCCCTGCTCGCCGTAGGGATGTTCGCTGACCGAATCAGGTGCCTGCTGTCTTGAAGGCGGGTGGTAGCTGCTCAGGTGCGACGCACCTCCAGCGGCGGCCGACCAGCGCCTTTTCCAGCATGCCATGGACGAGGGTAAAGATCAACTCGCCAGTGGATTGATCCAGGCAGGAGAGGGATCCATCCTGGCAGCCGACGATCTGCATCGTATCGTAGAGACATTGGTCCAGCAGCTCGAGGGGTTGCTCCTCTTCCGCTATTCGCCGGCTGGCCCAGTGGAGTTGGGCCAACCCCTCAATGTACCGATGCAGGGTCTGAATCTGCCCCTGGAGGGCCTGGTTTTCCCTCTGCAAGCGGGCGCTTTCTTGTTGCAAGAATCGTACGACCTCGGTATTCACAGCGGCCTCCTTCTTTCCTAGCGCTGATCTCTGATCTATCTCCTGGTGCAGTCATCTCGACCGGTCAAGCGGCATACCGGTGGTAAGCTGCACAGGCTCCCTCGGCGCTGACCATGCAGGGGCCAACGGGGTTCCGGGGGGTGCATGCTTTCCCAAACAATTCACACTCGGTGGGCAACAGCACGCCGCGCAGCACGTCACCGCAGCGGCAGCCGGGCAGCTCGTGGACTGGCTCGACCCGGACCGGAAAGGTGCGGGCCGCGTCGAAGCGGGCGTAGGTCTCCCGAACGCCCAGACCACTTTGAGAGACGACACCCAGACCGCGCCATTGAGCATCGATCACCTCAAAGACCTGCGCCATCGCCTGCCGGGCAATGGGATTTCCATCGCGTTGCACGCTGCGGACATAGGTATTGTCCACAGCTGGCTGGCCGGCCTCGACCCGCTCCACCAGGGCCAGGATAGCACATAGCAAGTCCAGCGGCTCAAAGCCGGCCACAGCCACGGGAATTCGGTACTGATCCGGCAGGAACTGCCAGGCGGCGGCCCCGATGACGGTGGTGACGTGGCCAGGCCCGATGATACCGTCCAGCGCCGCCTCGCCGGAGTCCAAGATGGCCCGGGTAGCAGGCGGGGTCAGCTTGTGGGTGCTAAAGACGTAAAAGTTGTCCAGCCCCTGCGCCTCGGCCGCCAGCACCGCCGACCCGACCATCGGTGCGGTGGTCTCGAACCCCACGCCCAGGAAAATCACCGGGCGGCCTGGATTTTGGCGGGCGATCTGGAGCCCGTCCAGCGGCGAGTAGACGACGCGCACATCGGCCCCCTCCGCCTTCGCCTGGGCCAGCGATGTGCGGCTACCAGGCACACGGATCATGTCGCCAAAGGTGGTCAGGACCACGTTGGGGATCTGGGCCAGCGCAATGGCGTGGTCCAGGTCGGCGGCGGCGGTGACACAGACGGGACAGCCTGGCCCAGAGCGCAGAGCAATGGTAGGAGGGAGCAAGTCGGGGATGCCAAATCGCAGGATGGCGTGGGTGTGGCCGCCGCAGAATTCCATCAGCCGGGTGGGACGGGTGGAACGGGCGCGGATCGCTCCCACCACGGCGCAGGCGGCGGTGGGAGCGCGGAATCGCTCACTGGCCGATTTGCTGCCGCTCATGGCGAGTAGATCTCCCACACGCTGCCCATCGCGATCATGTGATAGATGGTCCCGTCAATTCCCTCCATCAGCGTGTAGGCGTTATGCATGCCCATACCCCGGTAGCCCTGTTTCCAGGTCTGAAATCCCGCCTCCGGGGCGGTGGCCCAGCCCAGCCGCTCCCGGACTTGGGGGGTGGCGCGCCACACCAATCCAAACCCGCGAATCGGTTGGTAGAGGCCTGCTGGGGGGACCAGAGCGGGGTCGCTCTCCGGATCGCCCTCGACAAAGTGATCGGTATAGTACTCGTACGTCGAGTAGGACCCGACCGGGGCTTGGTAGAACACATAGATGGCCTGCTCCGCCTCCACCCAGACCATAAAGCCGCGCTCAAAGGATTGCTGAGCGGCCTGACTAAAGATGGGTGCGGCGGGGCAGCCGGAAGCCCGGGGGGGCGGCCCATCCAGCGCCGGGG
>DSDT01000289.1 GCA_011048615.1 Chloroflexota bacterium
AAGTGCAATTCCGCCTGCATCAGCACGAACGAGGCCTCGATCAGGCTGCACGAAAAGCTGGGTTTCGTGGAGGAGGGGCGGCGCAAGAGGCAGGTATTCTTTGATGGCGTGTATCACGACGAGGTGTTGTTCGGTTTGACGCGGGAAGAGTTCGACGCCCGGGAGCGACCGGCCGCTGCGCCCGATCGGCGAGGAGAGCAGGGATGATTCTGGCGGTTGATGTCCGGTACCGAGGGGATAGGGCGGTGGCAGCCGGGGTGCTGTTCGAGGCCTGGGAGGATTGTGAGCCGTTCCGAATCCTGTTCGCCCAACTGACCGGGGTGGCGGCCTACGAGCCAGGACAGTTTTACAAACGGGAACTGCCCTGCATCCTGGCGCTGGTGGAGCAGCTCGAGCGCCGGCCCGAGCACATCCTCGTAGATGGCTACGTCTGCCTGGGGCGCGAGCGGCGGCCCGGATTGGGCCAGCACGTGTACGATGCGCTGGCGGGACAGTCGGCAGTGATCGGTGTGGCCAAGAGCCGGTACCGGGGCACCCCGGACGAAGCCCGGCTCTTCCGGGGCGGCAGCCGGCGGCCCCTGTACGTCACCGCGGTGGGCGTCGGGCAAACGGAGGCCAAAGAGTTCGTCATGCGGATGTGCGGGGTGCACCGGACGCCGGCGCTGTTGAAACGGGTGGACAGGCTGAGCAAACAACCGCTGGACGACGCAGCGTCTCGCTTGGAGGGAATAGTAGAGCCGATATGAGCGAGTGACCAAATCAGCAGAGGCGCTGTAGTGAGTGACTACAGCGCCTCTGTTTTACATTCCCCACCTTTACGCAGGGAGTCTGGCTGGGGCGGAGGGATTCGAACCCCCGATACACGGATTCAAAGTCCGTTGCCTTACCGCTTGGCCACGCCCCAGAGAGAGAGAACGTCTTGTGTTTTTCTGTGGCTATTCTACCACACCTCCCCCGTGGTGACAAGCCGTACTGTTGGAGAATCTGTTACGACCACCGTGGCGACACCACCAGCTGGACACCGCGGTTGCTCTGTCACCATCCGTTTGCCCTCAGTGGGAAAACGTGTATACTAACAACGAAAAAGCCCCGGCGCTTCGGCTGACAAAGGCCGGGGCTGTGATCAAGGCGGAGGGGCCGCCTCAATGCGAATATCATAGCATCAAACCCGTGGTTAGACAAGTCCCCGCCCGCCGTCAAGGTTGGCGGGTTGTGTTATGAGCACTGACCGACATAGATTGGAGCACCTAACCTATGCCCCATCTCTATGAACTGATCCGACAAAAAGTGACCACCTGGCGCGAGGACGGCTATCCCGTGGACGACTACCCCGCCATCGCCGAGATCCTCGACTACGCCACTCTCCCCGAAGGGGGCGGCCTGCGCTACCTGCGGGCGGCCCAGCTCCGGGCGCTGGAGACGTACTGGTACTTGCGCCTCGTCGAGGGCACGTCCCACATCTTTGACCTCTACCAGCGGTATTACTCCAGGCCGATGGACCTCCTGGCGGCGCTGGGAATGGACACTGAGGAGATCAAAGAGTTCGTCATCAACGAGGGGATGGACAGCCTCTGGCAAAAGGTCCGCGAGGATGAGCAGTTCGTCAAGAAGCACAAGTTGGAGAGCGTCCACGAGACGCTGACCCTCGACTACCCCAGTTACATCCTGGCCCTGGCGATGGGGGCCGGTAAGACGATGTTGATTGGTGCTATCGTCGCTACCGAGTTCGCCCTGGCGTTGGAGTACCCCCAGGCGGCGCAGGGGGACAATCCCTTTATCCAGAACGCCCTGGTCTTTGCGCCGGGGCTGACCATCCTGGAGAGTTTGCGGGAACTGGCCGAAGTGGATTACTCCAAGATTCTTCCGCCCCGTCTCTACACTCCCTTCGAAGCCACCTACAAGCTCATCTTTACCCGGGAGGGGGAGAAGGACCTGCCGGTCATCCGGGGCAGCCGGTACAACCTGGTGGTCACCAACACGGAAAAGATCCGCATCCAAAAGCGCACCTATCGCCACTATACCTGGACACAGATGGAGTTCGAGCATATGCAGGAGCAGTATGCCGAAGAAGCCAACCTGCGCCTGCGGGCCATCGCCTCGCTGCCCAACCTGGGGCTGTTCTCCGACGAGGCTCACCATACCTATGGGCGGGAGATGGGCGCACGGCTCAAGCGGGTGCGGCAGACGGTCGATTATCTCCACGAAAAGACGAACCTGGTCGCCGTGGTCAACACGACCGGCACGCCGTATTACGAGCGCCAGCCGCTGCGGGACGTGGTCATCTGGTACGGCCTGTCGGAGGGGATCCGCGACGGCATCCTCAAGCCGGTGGATGGGAGCATCTATGCCTACGATTTCGACGCCCAACAGACGGAGCAGTTCGTGGCCGAGGTGGTGCGTGACTTTTTCACCACCTACGGGGATGTGACCCTGCCCAACGGCGCACCGGCCCGCCTGGCGATGTACTTTCCCCAGACCAAGGACCTGCGCGAGCTGCGGCCGGTGGTCGAAAAGACGTTATTGGAACTGGGCCACTCGACCGACATCGTGCTGCGCAACACGTCGAAATCAACCGAGGCCGAGATCGGCGCCTTCAACCGGCTCGATGACCCCGCCTCGCCCCACCGGGTGATCCTGCTGGTGAACAAGGGGACCGAGGGCTGGGACTGCCCCAGTCTCTTTGCCTGTGCTTTGGCGCGCAAGCTGCGGCACAGCCAGAATTTCGTCTTGCAGGCCAGCACCCGCTGCCTGCGCCAGGTGCCGGATAATCCTCACAAAGCCCGCATCTACCTCTCGATGGACAATCGATCCACGCTGGACCGGCAGTTGCAAGAGACCTATGGCGAGACCATCGAGGAGCTGAATCGGGCCAGCCAGAACACCCGCTCCGCCCGGTTGGTGGTGCGCAAGCTGGACATCCCGCCCCTGGTGGTGACCAAGATCGTCCGGCGGGTGGTGCCGGAGGCCGCGGACGCCTCCCACGGGTTCGAGAGGTTGGAGAGGCCGGACGTGCCGGTGGAGCCGGTGCTGGTGCGGAAGGTGTTCACACTGCACGAGCAGGCCGATCGGGCATCGGTGCTGAAGCAGGTGGACGAGGCGGAGGCCTCCTACGAGATACCGGGGTTCGATCTCTACACCGCCGCCACCCGGCTGGCCGCCGTGTACCGGCTGCGGGTGGGGACGGTCTACGCCGCGTTGAAACAGGTCTATGGGGCGGGGGGGACGGTCCCGGAGGCGCACCTGGCCGACCTGGCGGCCCAGATCGAGGCCCAGACCTGCGCCTACCGGATCGAGGAGGAAGAGGTCGAGGTCGCCCTGGCCCTGATCAAGCCAGAGGGCTTTCAACGTGAGCAGGACGACGACGGCAGCGTGGTCTATACCGCCGAGATCACCTACCAGAAGGGGAAGGAGCACCTGCTGTTGAGTTGGAAGGATATGGTCGGGCAGAACGCAGGCGACTTTGGCTTTCACTATGACCCGTACAACCTGGACTCTGACCCGGAGCGGAGCTTTTTCGTCCACATGCTGGATGCGGTCAACCTGCACCCGGCCCAGATCGAGGACATCTATTTCACCGGTGGCCTGCACGACCCCCGCAAGACCGATTTCTACGTCGAGTACCTGGGGATAGACGGCAAGTGGCACCGGTACAGCCCCGATTTCGTCATCCGGCGCAAGGATGGGCGGTGCATCATCGTCGAGATCAAGGCAGAGCGGGAGCGGAGCCACCCGGTGGACGGCGAGCACGGGCGCAAGGCGATGGCGGTGCGGCGGTGGGAGAACCTCGACCCCGACCGGCTGCGGTACGAGATGATCTTTACGGACTCGGATGGGGTGGCGTTCAACCAGTTGACGCCGGTTCGGGAGTTTATTCAGGATACGTGAGGGTAACTGCTCACGCCGGACCAGGCGGGTGAACCTGACCGAGAATAGGAGGATTTCTGTGAATATCGAGCCTATGAATGTAGAGGTTGTTGTGGCCCTTATCTCTCTATGTGGGTTGGTCATTGTGGCGGTACTGAGCGGACTAGTTCCCGCCTATCTTGACTCAAAAAGGGCAGAACGAGAGAGAACTGCCGCTGAACAAGAGAGAATCCACGATGCTGCAGTAAAGCTTTTGAGAAATCTTGCCAATTTCAGGCACACGGGGCAAGATGACCAGGCACTGGCTGCTGGCTCTTCTAGTCATCAGCAGGTCACCGCTGATATGCGAGGTGCTTACGATGCTTGGGCATTAGTTGTAATGCCAAGGCTTTGTGCTTCTCAACAAGAAAGGATCAAAGAAATCCGTGAGAAAGAACTGGGACGCAAATGGCTCGCAAAATCGGAGGCAGAAGAAGCAGAAGCAGAACCGGAAGCAAAAATTATGTCAATATTGAAGGAGATATTCGAGCTAACCTGGATTGCTAGCAGAAATGTGGAATAACTGTCGCCGGGGCACCTGATTTCCACAAATCTGTATTTGGTTGTTAAAGTACAAGTAGTTACTGGAGATTATACAAGGAACAGCCAATGACTGAAAAGCAAACCATCGAGATTACCGAGGCCAAAGGCCGCCCGATGCTCCACTGGGTCGGCAAACGCCCCCTCGACCACGTCACCGCCTTCCCCGCCCAACGCATCGAAACCTTCAACCCTGCACTCCCCTCTCCCAGAGGGAGAGGGGCCGGGGGTGAGGGCTTACTTTTCCACGGCGACAACAAAGACGTCCTCGCCTGGCTCCTCGCTCACGGCTATCGGGGTAAGGTGAATTTGATCTACATCGATCCCCCGTTCGATTCTGGAGCGGATTATGTGCGACGGGTGGAACTGCGCGGGAGAAACAGTACAACTAAATTAACTGGCGAAGCCTATACACTGGGGGAACAAGTTCAGTATACAGATATCTGGATAAACGACACTTATCTCCAGTTTATGTTTGAACGCTTGCTAATGTTGAGAGAGTTATTAGCTGAGGATGGGAGTATTTATTTGCATAGTGACTCCCACAAAACACATCATTTACGCTGCTTAATGGATGAGGTATTTGGAGCGGAGAATTTTCGGAACGACATTATATGGAAAAGATTCAACTATCGTGCGGATGGGTTGAAATTTGGTACAGTTCACGATACGATCTTATTCTATACAAGGTCTAGCACATATGCGTTTGAAAAGCCATATATAACGTACAAGCCGAGTTGGGCGGCCTGGTGCAATGTGTGCTATAATGCAAGTGGAACGACCAGTGTCAGTTGAGGTTGATTTTATAATGCAACAACTCTCGCTTTTCCCCGATTTGATGAAAAGAGAAGCACATTTGAAGCGTACCGCTTTCTCACATAACGGCGTGTGTGCTGAAGGCGCACGCATAGCTTTAGAAGAGCAGTATGGTCACTTGTTGGAAGAGACCGACGAGTTTAATCGGCAACTGGTCAGTTTCCAGGCCAATCGAACAGAGACTTTGCACAGTTGGTTCAAGTATCGGGAGGGGTTTTCTGCCGATCTGGTCGAAATACTGATGAACAGATTCGGGATTGGCCCTGGGGATACAGTACTGGATCCCTTTGCCGGTTCAGGCACCACTTTGCTGGTGGCCGAGATGCTGGGCATCCATGGGGTTGGGATCGAGCTGCTGCCGCATTGCCATCTGGCCTGGAAAGCCAAATCGCGCGCCTTCGACTACAACCTGAGCGAACTGCGCGCGATCCGTCAGATGGCGCAGGATGCTATCCCTCCCGCGACGAGTGAAAGGTTTCCACACTTGACAATCACCGAGAGCGCATTTCCTGAACAAACAGAGCGGGAATTAGCGGCGTATACCTGTTGGGTAGAAACTCTTGACGCGAGTGAGGATGCCAAAGCTTTATGCAGGCTGATTCTGACCAGCATTTTGGAGCAGGTCAGCTATACCCGAAAAGACGGACAGTATCTGCGGTGGGATGCGCGGGCGCAGAAAATCATCGAGCGCAACCAAAGCCGCGTGGCGGCCGGCAAGCGTCCGGTGCAGGGCATTCACAAAGGGGAATTGCCCAGCGTAAAGGATGCATTTGCCGAGGCGTTGAACAAGATCATCTTTGACGTGATGGAGCTACAAAGAGAACCGCCGCTGCCAAGTCAGCAGAGGTTAGTTGCGGGCAACACGCTGTATGTGTTGCCGGAAATGGAGGCGGATCAATTCGCTGCTGTAATCACGTCACCGCCTTATGCCAACCGCTACGATTACACCCGGACGTACGCCCTCGAGCTGGCGTACCTGGGGGTCGGTGAGGAGATTTTCAGCTTGCGGCAGCGTCAACTCTCCTGTACAGTGGAAAACAAGGCCAAGCTAAACGAGCTAGAAATGTGGTATCGCTCAATTGGGCAGCATGGCCGCTACAAAGACATTGTGGGTGTGATTCAGAGCAACCAGGCGCTGGCTGAGGTCAACGCCGCACTGCGGACCAGGAATGAGCGCGGCGAAATCAACAACGAGGGCGTTTTGACGATGGTCGCGCAGTATTTTGCCGAGTTAGCGTTCGTTTTTGCTGAATTATACCGAGTGTGTCAGGGCGGCGCTCACGTCGCATTCGTCAATGACAATGTGCGCTATGCAGGTGAAATCATACCCGTTGATTTGATCAGCACTAACCTGGCTGAACAGATCGGATTCGAGCCGGTGCGGGTCTACGTGTTGCCTCAACGTAAGGGCAACAGCAGCCAACAGATGAAAAGATACGGTCGCGCAGCCTTGCGCAAGAGCATCACGGTTTGGCGCAAGCCGGCCGAAACGGGAGATTAGGCGGATATGGCAGCACTGCATCGTGGACAGAGCAAACACGAAAGCTGGTCTATTGACCAGATTACCAAAAGCGAGTTCTTTCATCAGAAACTTCACGAGTATGGCTTGCTCGAGGTTGCTTACGCAATTGAGCAAGTACAAGGCGAGCATCTCGATTGGAACAGAGAGGATTTGGGCATCTCCGAGAATGCCTGGAACAAGGCCATCCATCGCGGGATTAAGCCGGTGCGTGTCTTTGCTCACCCCTACGTCTTGCAGAACGTACACAGGTCTGTTGGCTATTACCAAAAGTTGGCGATGGTTTCTCTGAAATCTATGAACAACATCGGACTGAGCATTACGAGCCACGAGACGGGGCGAAGCAGACGACCAATGGGCGAGCAGAAGGCCAGAGACGTCAGTCGTCGGTTGAATGAACTGATTAGCCGTTTGGTCGAGTCCGATGACACATTGGATCCAAGAGAGTTTGACCTGTGGCGCGGGATGACAGCCGGTTCAACCGCCCAGGGTTCGTGGCAGAACAGGAAAGGAGATCGGACCGAGGATGTCATCAAGGGGATTATCATGCGGAGGATCCGAGCCACGGGACTATTGATCGAGCAGAGCGATGACGGTAGAAAATGGCAACTTGAGGATGGACGGACCATTGAGTATGGCAGCGAGCCAGACCTGGCCGTTTATGACCGAGATCATAGTGTGCTGGTCGCGGTAGAGATCAAAGGGGGGATAGATACTGCTGGTGTCCTGGAGCGGATTGGGGCAGTGATCAAGAGCCTGAGCCGAGCCAAGCAGGAAAATGCGCATTCGATCACCGTGCTGATTATTCCCCGAGTTTCGATGACAGAACAGGCCGAGCAGGAGTTAGCAGCGCATCGAAGCGACATCGATCACTGGTTTGCTGTAGAAGATATGCTCAACAGAGAGGATGCGCGGCAACAAATTTTCGAGTTGCTTGGTATTTGACTCCCTGTTCATCAATATCCGATGAGGCCGCCCAACAAGGGCTTCCACCCGACGCCGCTTGCGCGGCTGGTCAGCGGCGGCACTACGCGCTTTCAGGTAGTTTTCTAGCGAAGGTGACTTTCACGCAATCGCGGCGCGGGTGAAGCCAACCGTTATATCCGATCACATTTCAGGCCAGATGAATCAGGTAGGCTTTTCAGATTAGACAATCTAACAGCACCATCTCATGGTAGTTCCGGCAAAGCA
>DSDT01000020.1 GCA_011048615.1 Chloroflexota bacterium
ACAGGACCGGGCCTTCGCCCGCTTCTACCCCACCATCGCCGTGGACGGCTGCGACAAACGCTGCGCCGCCCGGGGCACAGAAATGTACTCCGGCAAGCCGGCGGCCGAGATCGTGGTCACCGATTTGATCGCGGGCAACGGTCTTGGAGGCGACCTGGGCAGCGCCCGGCGGTTGAATGGATCTGGATCCGAGGCCGTGGACCTCGTGGCCGAACGGATCGCCCAGACGGCGGACGAGCTGCTGGGCGTCAAGTGGGATCGGCGGCGTGGCAGGCCCGCCGGGGCGGCGCGGGCGGAAACCATAGCGAAGGAAGAAACCGAGGCCAAAGTCGCCAGTTGCGCTTGCGGTTCCGGCATCCCCATCCAAAAAGTGTCGGTGAACGGGAAAGAAGTCACGTTCATCGCCCTGCCGCTGATCTTTGAGCAGTTCCACCAGCAGGGCAAATCCCCCGCAGGCGGCGTCGCCGAGGAGTTGATGAACGTGGTCAAAATCTACACGCCCATCCCGGAGGGGGAAGAGGAGACGTACACGGAAGCCGTGCTGCGCGAATACGCTGCATTTTACCGCCAAAAGGAGGAGAACTGATGGCTACAACCGCCATGTATCATACCACCGTAGAATGGACGGGCGAGCACTGGGGTCACATCGTGATGGGCAACGGCCCGGAGATGGATTTCTCTGCGCCGCCCGACGCCCACGGGCACGCGGGCGTGTTCACCCCCGAGGACGCCTTCGTGGCTGCGGCCAACACCTGCATCATGATGATGTTCATCTGGGCCACAGAACGGTTCAAGCTGAATCTGCAATCCTACACCTGCCGCGCCGAGGGCACCAAGCTGATCGAGTTGGACCGCACCGAGATCTTTACCGATCTCGAGCTCTGGCCGCACATCGTCATCTCGGCCGGCGACGAGGACAGAGAGCGCGTCGAGGCCCGTACGCAGCGCGCTTTACGAGCCGCGGAAAAGTACAGCCTGGTAGCCAACTCGGTCGAGTCCAAGATCACGATCGAACCGACCATCGAGATCGTGCCGTAATGGCAAGTCTCGCATCACTACTCAAGTGCGTCGCACCTTATGACTGCGCACAGATTTTCACAGATTAGAAAGGATAACAAATGAAACTCAGCATCAAGGTTTTAGGTCCCGGTTGCCCCAACTGTTATCGCGTCGAGGAGAACGCGGTGGAAGCGCTGGAAATGTTGGGGGAAGAGTACCCCGAATTGGAAGCGACCGTCCAACACGTGACCGACTTGGACCAGATCATGGAATATCCCATTCTGGCTACGCCTGGCCTGGTGTTGAACGAGGAATTGGTCTGCGCCGGCCGTATACCGCGTGTGGACGAGGTCGTGGGTTGGATGCGCGCGGCGTTGGACGTTAGCGCCGGTTGAGGAGGCCGTTTTGGTCAAACTGACGCTCGACGCCGAGGGAAGGCTGACACTTCCTGACGATCTGCGCCGTCGCTGCCGCCTGGAAAGCGGCGCCGAACTCTTGCTGGAGGGGACGGGCGAGGGGCTGGCGTTCTATCCCCTGCGGCTTGATGTGCACAAGGTTTACCTGGAGCTGACCACCCGCTGCAACCTGCACTGCCGCACCTGCGTGCGCAACGTGTGGGACGACCCGCTGGAGGACATGAGCGAGGCCACCTTCGCGCGGGTGATGGACGGTCTGCGCGGCCTGCCTGACCTGCGCGAGGTGGTCTTGGGCGGCTACGGGGAGCCTTTTTCCCATCCCCGCATCCTGGACTACCTGGCGGCGGTCAAGGAGTTAGGTGTCAAATCGCCATCAGCACCAACGGCCTGCTGTTGACGGAGGAGCGGACGCGAGCGTTGGTCGAGATGGGCGTTGACATGGTCAACGTCTCGTTGGACGGCGTGGATGCGGAGACCTACGCCGACGTGCGCCGGGGCGCCAATCTGCGGACGGTGACACAAAACGTCGAGGCGCTCAATCGCGCCAAGGCCGAGCGTGGGACATCGTGGCCGCGCCTGGGGATCGAGTTCGTGGCCCTGAGACGGAACGAGGCCCAGATCCCCGCGCTGCCGGACGTGGCCCAGCGGTTGGGCGTCAACCGGGTGCTGGTGACGCATGTCCTGCCCCACACCCCAGAGATGGCCGCCGAAGCGCTCTACGGGCGAGATGAGAGGCCCCCGCTGCCCATCGCTATCGGCTGGGCGACCAAGAGCAGCGATTGGCTGCTGTGGGGCATCGTGGAACTGCCGCGCATGAACTGGGGGGCGGAGCGGCGCTGCCGTTTCATCGGCGGCAAGGCGCTGGTGGTGGGCTGGGACGGCGGCGTCAGTCCCTGTTACGCCCTCGCGCACTCGTACCCATACTATATCTTTGGGCGACGCAAAGAGGTGAGCCGCTACACCTTTGGCAACGTCAACGCGCAGGACCTGGCGGCGATCTGGACGTCCGAGGACTATGTTCACTTTCGGGCCGAGGTGCGTCGCTTCAACTTCCCCTCGTGCGTGGATTGCGACCTGCGTGATACGTGTGACATCGCGGAAGCCAACGACGGCTGTTGGGGCTGGATTGGGAAGTCTTTAACTTGACAATGGCACATTAGCTGAAAGCCTTTTGCAGCATTAGCATCGGCACCTTGACAAAACAGGCAAAAGCGGGCACGCTAGTAGGCATCACCTCGGACAAAGGAGGCCTGCTATGCGTACCCGTCTTTGGCTCATTATACTCGTGTTGGCGTGGATAGGACAGAGCGTCACTAACCTGTCGCCAGTGCAAACGGCAACCTGTGGCGAAGTTTGCAGAGAACTTCAAGACCAAAACCCGCGACACGAGCGAGTATGCCTACCATTACCTGAGTGCCCTCTTGCGTCTGGAGGGCAGACGCAACTATACCACCATTGGACGTACGGCGGGGATATCCGGGGAGAACATCCAGCACTTTATGTCGAACTCGCTGTGGGGGACACAAACGAGCTTGGAACAGGTGCGAAAGGAGATCAAGGCCACGCCAGGCCTGGAACGAGGAGGGGTATTGCTCCTGGACGAGAGCGCCGACGAGTCCGGGGAGAAGAAAGCGGGCGCCGGGCGACAGCACAATGGGCGGTTGGGCAAAGTGGATATGAGCCAGGTGGGCGTCTTCCTGGCCTACGCGAACTTGACCCGTCCTGAAGGACCGGTGTGGACGTGGGTGGATGGGGAGTTGTACCTGCAAGCGTGTTGGTTCACCCCCGAGATGGACGATCTGCGCCAGCAGGTGGGCATCCCACCGGCGCAGGAGTTCGAGACCAAGATCGAAAAGGGCTGGAAGATGATCCGGCGCGTCCAGGCCCAGGGGTTGCCCTTCGAAGCGGTGGCCTGCGACGACCTGTACGGACGCAGTACTTGGTTGCGGGATCAATTGGCCGGGGCAGAGATGGTCTATATGGCCGATGTCCCTCGTAACACCCAGGTCTACCTGGAAAGACCGGAGCTGGGTGTGCCAGAACGAAAGCCAGGCAGCCGGGGACCGAAACTGACGCGCATACAGGTGCTCAACGGCGTCGAGCCGTTCCCGGTCCATCGAGTCGCCCGGCGCACAGATACCACTTGGACACGCGTCCGGGTGCGCTCCATTGAGCGCGGTGAGTTGAATGACCCCTTCGCCGCGCGGCGCGTCTGGACGCTGCGCGAGGGGAAGACCGAACCGGTCGAGGAATGGCTGGTGATCCGGCATGAAGCGAGTCATCGTTACAATTACTCGTTGAGCAATGCGCCAGTCGATACCTCCATCGAGGACTTGGCGTGGCTCAAGTGCCAACGCTACTTCGTAGAGCGCGCCAATCAAGACGCCAAGTCCGAAGCAGGTTGGGATGAGTTGGAAGCGCGCAAATACCGTGGTTGGGAGCATCATCTCGCTCTGGTCATCCTGGCTGTGTGGTTTGCAGCCCAAACAAAGTGGGAATGGGCGCGAAAGATCGTCCGTGACCCTGCCCTGGCCCAACAGCTCGCCGTGGAGGTGCTGCCGGCGCTCTCGATGGCCAACATCAGAATCTTACTGCGCGCTGCTGTGCCTCTGCCCCAGCTTACGTCAGAGCAGGCTATTACCTTGATTGCCGAGCACCTGGTCAATCGTACTCGCTCACGCGCCAGTCGGCTGAAGCGCCAGAAGTTTGCACTCGAAACAACCGCAAATGCACCGCCATAATGTGCCATTGTCAAATTAAGCAAACATAGAACTACACTGTTCCAACTCGATAGAGAGAGGTGTTGCAGGTACGGCAACACTAACGAAAAGACCCTGCGGGTTTTGGAAACCCGTAGGGTCTTCGTATGCTGAAATAGGGATTCTAGGCAGCGCCGGAATCCCCATTCGGCGTTTCTCCTGAGGTTAGCCGTTTCGGATGACCAGCGGCAGGTAGATGTGCGCCCGCACTATGAAAATCTCCAGGTCATAGACGGCGTCGCAGTAGGCTGTGCTGCCGCTGCTATACGGCTCGACCATGACGTAATACGTCCCTGTGGCGACGGGCGTCCAGACGATGAGGGAAGCACTCCCCTCACCCCCGTCGTCGTCGGAATCTATGAGCGTTGTCCCATCGAGGGCGTACAAGTACAACACCGTGTCCATCCCCCAGCCCAGGTTGAGAGTCTCGATCCGGTACACGGCAGACCCAGCGTCGCCGGCCGGGACGGTGAAGGAAACCCAGTCGGTATCGGTGACGACGTGGAAGGTATGGGACTGCAGGCCGACGTAGGCCGACGCGGATGTGTAGACATCGTCGTCCTCGTAGCCGTCCGGTCCGACAGGCTGAGGCAGCGGCCCTTCCAGCCAGATGTGATGCCCGGCGGCGTTGTAGTAATCAACGGACGGCTGGCTACAGGCGTGCCCGGCGTCCACCGCCGAACAATCCCGCCACCAGTACAACCCATCGAAGTTGACGCTGTAGTCGCCGGAGGCGTCGGCAGCGGTATTGCGGGAATAACCATACCACCCGTACCTGTAATGCCGCCGCACTTGCGCATTGACCGGCTCGCTGGCCGGCGAGCGGCCGTAGACGCGATTGTCGGCCCCGTCGGTGTTGGCCGTCAGCTCGGGGATGGGCACAGAAACCGCGTCGCCGTCGCCGGTCTGCACTGTGACGGTGTCGCTCTGGGTGATGGTCACCGGTGTGACGTCGCTCAGGTAGGCATAGTAGTAGCCACTGCTCTGCGACGTAGTGGTGTAAACGACGAGCGGATTGCCGCCGCGCCCCAGGGTGATGGTGACCGCGGTGTTGGGCGTCTCGCTGTAGCCGTTGACATAGTCATCCCCCTTCTCCGCGTTGACGGCAAAGGCGTGGAAGTAACGGTAGGTGTAGTGGCCGTCTGGGCCGGTGTTCCAGGCCGCGCCGTCGTCCTGCCCGCCGACCTGCGCCCCGCTGAAGGTCAGGTCGTAGGCCTCACTGACCACGTCGGTCTCGGTGCAGTATGTCCACCAGCCGCCGCTTTCGCGCCGGAAGTCCCACAGTGTCGCCAGCAGGTGGTCGTCGTAGGCGGCGCCGGCCAGGTGGCCCGTCCCGCCGTCCAGCCGGGCGCTAAAATTCTGCACCGTCATCGTCTCGGTCATCGCGCTGTCCGTCACCTCGATCGTGTCGGAGGGGACGATGGTGACCCACGGCCAGTCGGAGAACTCGCCGTCCCACGAATCCACCCAGACTCCCCAGGGCGTGGTATACTTGACCACGCCGCCGGCGCTCTTGATGGTTATCGTCACGTAACCTGCGGTGGGGTCGCCCCAGTAGCCCATCACCCGGGAGCCTACCTCGGCGACGATGGCCGGGACGGGGCGCTCACTGCTGTACTGGTAGTGCCGCTCGGCATCGTAGACGTAGAAGGAAGCGTAATCCCCACGCGCCAGGTCCAGCGTCGTGGGCAGGGTCCACTGCTTTGGGCTATTGTGCTGGCGCAGTGTGAACCTCCCGTACAGGAGGTCTGCAGGTAATAGCCATCGTCGCGCTTGTAGAACCACGCCTTCACCTGCCGGTTGGCGCCGGTCGCGCCGGCGGCCTGGTCGGTGGTGTGGTCCAGCGCCACGTCCAGGCTGGTAGCCGTGTACTGCATCGAGACGCCCCCGCCGCTGACGTGGATGATGTCGCCGGGCTGGATCTCGACGCCGAACCAGGCGTTGTAGTAGCCGTCGGCGTCGCTCTGGCCGGTGTAGGGCACCAGGTGCAGGCTGCCTGGGCGGCTGAGCGTGGCGGTGAAGGAGACTTTTGGCTTCAGGTAGCCGTAGATGGAGCTACTGCCAAATCTGGAATAGATGCGGTAGGCGTAAAAGGAGGCGTAGGTGGAATTGCCGTTCGCGTCGCGGGCGTAGATGGTGCTGTAGGCCATGCGGTTGAAATCCACCTGGTCGGTGAAGTCGGCGCTAAAGTTGCCGCTGCCGTCAGTGGAGGCAATGTGAGAGAAATGGGTTGAAGAGCAGAAATTGTCACCATAGTGATAGAGATGCACTTCGGCGGAGCGGCCAGCGTCGGTCTGGCCAGCCACGACGTTGGCAACCGGGTCCACCCACGCGGAGAGGCTGGCGACGACGGTGCTGACCGTGTTGCCGCCGACTGTCACTTCCACCACGTCGCCGGGTTGCAGAGTCCAGTTGTAGCCGGAGGTGGGGCAGCTTTGCCAGGATGGATAGAAATAGTAGTAGCCGCCGCTGTTGCTAGCGGTGGAGCGGGTGGCGATCACCTGTCCCCGGCGCAGAATGCGCATTGTGACGGTCGTCGCGGTGAACGCCGTGCGGCCCCTGACGTAGGTGTAGGTGCTGCCGGGTGGAGCATAGACATCAATGCTGGGGTCGGTGGCCTGGGGCGCCAGCGGAGCAAGCGCGGCGGCCCGACTCAGGCCCAACACCTGTTCGACCAGCGCATCAGCAGCGGCGGCGGCGCACGCCGGCGGCTCATCGCCTTTGGCGAGCATAGCCCCTGCGCCCTGCACACGGGAGAGCGCGTCCGGCGCTGTCACCTCTACCGCTACACTGTGCAGGTCTGGGCGCACCTCGAAGCCCGCGACCTTTCCCTCGGCCCGCAGACGTTCCAGCTCGGCCAGCGCGGGTCGGGCCTGGTGGTAGGTCAGGCGACGGGCATAGTCGGCGGCCTGCTCGGGAGTGAGGCCGGCGGGGATTTCGGCAGACTCCGGCAGACGGACGGGCAGTGCGATCAGGTAATCAGGCAGCGGCGTGCCCTCTCCGGCAGGAGATGCGGATGTAGCAATGGCAGAGGGCGCTGCTGAGGCCGTGGCGCTCAGGAATGCTACGACGGCCAGCGAAAGCATCGCGGACACGACCGCGATGCCGATCCAGAGCAGTTTCTTGTACATCGTGAGAACTCCTTTCACTCTAACTGATTGGCACAAGTGATATGCGGTTTTGGGGACGGGTTTCATACAACAGGGATTCTTCTCAATACTGCGTCTCCTTTCTGACCGGGGGACTTGTCGAAAGTGTCTTATCGAGGAGGGGACGTGGTGAGAGTTCACCGCCGATGGATGGCACTCGTCCCGTTGTGACGAGTCTCCCGAGATCGTTCGTTTCTTTCCTGATTCGTCGCTGGGTAGTGTCCCTGGACAATTGAGATAATTTCTGGCATACTGTCAGTCATCCCACCATACCCGGAGGTAAGAGATGAAGCTGACAGCATACCTGATCGTATTGTCGTTGATTTTGACATATTGGTCAACTGGCCTTGGCAACTCAAGGGCAGTCACAGAGCCAGAGGGCCATGCGGACCGTTTCGGTTCGACAGTGCTTGAACAATCTCAGAGAGACCAACCGCCGCTTCGACCGTGGTGGAAGTGGGATATGCAGATGGAAATCGTGCGTCGATCTGGGCGGTGGCGACGGCGCAAAGTGCGGCGATGGCGTAAGCATGAGCCGGGCAGGTTAGAGCTGCTGCTGCGCAGATTTCGGCGCTGGCG
>DSDT01000311.1 GCA_011048615.1 Chloroflexota bacterium
CTGCCCTGGGGATACCGCTTACCCGTCATCTGGCGGCAGGTAGGAAACCTGCCCTACATCTGGGGATACCGCCAGCGACCACGGTCAAGTGTGGAGCTACCGCCAAGAGATTGGCCCAGTCAGTACTTGTCACCGCTTCCCGGCTGTGCTACAATCTCTTGCAGCCCAGTCCTTTGCATTCTGATGACCGAAAAGAGGTTGACATGCGCATCCGCTCGATCACCATCGGCACACCCGTGAGCTATCCCGTCGTCGAGGAGCCGTTCCACGCCTATGGCCGCTTCCAGGCCCACGCCCGGCAGGCCTTTGAGGCCGCTCAATTGCCCGTCCAGACGGTGCGCCTGGCCACGCAGCCCTTTCCAGAGATCCTGGCTCAGGAAGGCCCGACTTTGGCGGGGCCATTTGCTCGCCGGATGGAAACCCTGTGCCAGAGTCACGGCATTGATTACTGCTCCATCGGCCCGGTCGCAGCGACGCAGCCTGACCCAGAGGCGGACGATCTGGCATACGTGGACGCCATCCCCGCCCTCATCCGGCAGACGGAGACGGTCTTTGCCTCGGTCGCGGTGGCCGCGCGCGCGTCCGGCATCAATCTGATCGCCATCGCCCGGGCCGCCAGGATCGTCAACGAGATCGCCCACTCGACGCCCGACGGGTTTGGCAACCTGCGCCTCGCCATCCTGGCGAATTGCGAACCCGGCACCCCCTTCTTCCCGGCCGCCTTTCATCGCGGGCCAACTCCGTCCTTCTCCATCGCCACCGAGGCCGCCGACCTGGCGGTCGAGGCTTTCGCGGGGGCCGCCACGTTGGAGGAAGCGCGCACAGCCCTGCGCCAGGCCGTGGAGGAGGCCGCCCAGGTCATCACCGCCGTCGCGCACCGGCTGGAGGCTGAGTTCGACCTCCCCTTCGCGGGGATAGACTTTTCCATGGCCCCCTACCCGGAGACGGGCCGCAGCATCGGGCATGCCATCGAGAGGCTGGGCGTGGGGACCTTTGGCGGCAGTGGGACGCTGTTCGCCGTCGCCTTGATCACCGGCGTGCTGCGCGAGGCTCGATTCCCCCGCTGTGGGTTCTCTGGCCTGTTCCTGCCCGTGCTGGAGGATCGCACGCTGGCCCAGCGCAGCATTGAACACCGGTACACGCTGGACAGCCTGCTGCTCTACTCGACCGTGTGCGGCACCGGCCTGGATACGATCCCTCTGCCCGGCGACGTGTCGGACGAGGAGATCGCGGCGATTCTGCTGGACGTCGCCACCCTGGCCCTGGTGGCCGACAAACCGCTGACGGCCCGATTGATGCCCATCCCCGGAAAGCGCGCCGGCGAGATGACCGAGTTCGATTTCTCCTACTTTGCCAACGCTGCCGTACTGCACACAAAGGACTGCGGTGTCCCGAGCATCCTGGCGCACAACTCGTTCTATCGCTTGATCCGGCCCGATGCTCCGGCCGGGGAGAGGGCATAGATGTCCCTGCGTCCCGGCAGTCTGGTGCTGTACAAGAATGGCCCGGCCCGCGTCCAGTCCAGCGCCAAAAAAGTCGAGATCGAGTTGTCAGGCGGCCAGAGGCTGTCGGTGCGCCCCAAGGACGTGGCGCTGCTGCATCCCGGCCCTCTATCCAGCCTGAACGACCTCTGCCCACAGGAGGGCGAGGTTGAGACGGCCTGGGAATTGTTGAGCGGCGAGCGGACCACTCTGAAGGATCTGGTCGAATTGGCCTACGGCGCCTACACCCCCGCCACGGCCTGGGCTGCCTGGCAGTGGGTCGCTGACGGCCTCTACTTTTGGGGCGACCCCGAGGAGGTGCTCGCCCGCTCGCCGGCGGAGGTGGCCCAGGAGCAGGCCGCCCGCGCCGCTCAAGCCGCCGAGCGGCAGGCTTGGGCCGGTTTTCTGGAACGGGCTCGCGCCGGGCCGTGCGCGCCGGAGGACGAGCGGTACCTCAAAGAGATCGATGCGCTGGCCCTGGGACGGAGCGAGGGGAGCCGGGCGCTGCGCGAACTGGGCCGTTCCGAGAGCCCGGAGAACGCCCACGCCCTGCTGCTGACCCTCGGCTGCTGGGACCGGACCGTTGTCCCGTACCCCGCCCGCCTGCAGCTACCCACCGCCCCGCCGGACATCCCCCTGCCTGACCTGCCGAACGAGCCGCGCCGCGACCTCACCCATCTACCGGCCTGGGCCATAGATGACGCTGGCAACCAGGACCCCGACGACGCCATCAGCCTGGAGATGACGCCGGCCGGCCGTTGTCTGTGGGTACACGTGGCGGACGTCGCCGCCCTGATCCTCCCCGACAGCCCGGCTGACCTGGAAGCCCGCGCTCGCGGGGCCACGTTGTACCTGCCCGATGGGAACGTGCCCATGCTCCCTCCTCAGGCGGTGCAAAGGCTGGGGCTGGGGCTGGCGGAGATCTCGCCAGCCCTCTCCTTCGGCCTGGATTTGGACGACGAGGGCGGCGTCCCCCACCTGGAGATCACGCCGAGCTGGGTGCGGGTCACGCGCCTGACCTATGAGCAGGCCGAGACGGCCCTCGACCAGCCGCCCCTACGAGAGTTGCACCATCTGGCCCAGGCCCACCTGGCCCGCCGCCGAGAGCGGGGCGCGGTGTTCATCCAACTGCCCGAAGTCAAAATCCGGGTGCGGGATGGCGAGGTCATCATCCGCCCCCTGCCGGCGTTGAACAGCCGCGCCCTGGTGCGCGAGGCCATGCTGATGGCCGGGGAGGCGGTCGCCCGCTTTGCCCTGGAGCAGGACATCCCCCTGCCCTTTACGACCCACGATCCGCCCGACACCCTGGAGAGGCCGGACGACCTAGCCGGGATGTACGCGCTGCGGCGCACCCTCCGCCGGAGCGAGCACAGCAGTATTCCGGGCCCCCACGCTGGTCTGGGACTGGAGCTCTACACCCGGGCCACCAGTCCGCTGCGCCGCTACCTGGACCTGGTGGTCCATCAACAGCTGCGCGCCCACCGACGCGGCGAGGGGCTGCTGGAAGCCGGCGAACTGTTGGAACGGATCGGAGCCGCCGAGGCCGTGACTGGCAGCGTGCGTCAGGCCGAGAGGCTCTCGCGCCAGCACTGGACGCTGGTTTACCTGATGCAGCACCCCGATTGGCAGGGGGAGGGCATTCTGGTGGACAAGCGAGAGCGGCGCGGTACGCTCCTCATTCCCGATCTGGATCTGGAGACGCGCATTCACCTTTCCGAGGTTTGGCCGCTCAACAGCGCTATCCCCCTGCGCTTGGTCGAGGTGGATCTACCCCAGTTGGAGGTCTACTTTCGCGCGGGGTGATAGGTGAGCGGCAGGATCAGATCAGGCCCAACACCCGGTCCACGAGCTCGAGATCCGGGACAGCGAGAGCCGCGGCGACGATTTCGACGCTGACTTTCGACCGCTCCAGATCCACACCCGGGACCGTTGGCTGAGCGTCGCTGCGGCCTGGCAGCGGGGGGTCAAACTGCCGCCGGTCGAGCTGGTCCAGGTCGGCGAGGTCTACTTTGTCTCCGATGGTCACCACCGCATCTCGGCCGCCAAGAGCTTGGGCCAGGAGTACGTGGACGCCCAGGTGACGGTGTGGGAGATCGCCGCCCCGCGCCAACCGGCTGGCGCTTCAGCCGACGGGGTGAGCGTCGCACGCCGCGCTTGCTGGCAGCCGGTCCAGGTTGGCCCGCAGCCACGGCTCTGGCTCGGAGAGGGAGCCGAAGCAGACCTCGGCGGCGGCCCGACACCCGGCCCGACAGGTCTCCAGGCCGGGACAGGGGAGGCAGACCGCGGGGGCAGGGGCGGTGAATTCGGCCAGCCCGGGGCCGGCGAGGATATCGGCCAGCGTCTGGGCGCGAAAATCCCCCCACACGGTAGCCGAGTGGTTGCAGGGGCGCACCCGTCCATCGGGACCAAAGGTGTAGTAGGCGTTCTCCCGCCCGGCGGCACAGAAACCAAATCCAACGTGCCGGTAGGGGCTGGTATCCAGCAGGCAAGGCATAATGGGGATGGAGGCCGAGGCGAACAGATCGTAGGCGGCGGCCAACTCGTCCACCACCGCCAGCGCGTCCCGCACCTGCTCGACGGTGGGCATCAGGTGGAGATGGCGCGACCCCTCGCCGCCGGGGTTGAAGCGGTTGAACATGACGGCCGTCGCGTCCAGCGCCACTACCATCTCGAGCGTCTCCCGCACCTGCTCAATGTTCTCGCCAGTGGCGACGAAAACGCCGCACCAGGTCGCGCCGGCCCGGTAGAGCCGCGTCATCGCCGCCAGCGCCCGTTCCCAACTGCCCGGCGTGCGGGTGAGACCGTCGTGAGTTGCCGCGTCGGCCCCCAGCAGCGTCAGCTCGAACATGGTCACGCCATGCTCAAGGCAAAACGCCAGCCGGTCGTCGTCCAGCAGCCCGCCGTTGGTGATGAGGATGCTCTCCAGTCCCCGGCGGTGGCAGAACGCCAGGATGTCCTCGAAATCGTCCCGCAGCAGCGGCTCCCCGCCGGAGAACGTGACCAGGCGGCAGCCGGTCTCGTCCTGTAATTTGGCGATCAGCTCGCACCAGCCCTGGGTATCCAATTCCCCGGTCACGATCTCGGGGCGGAGCTTCCACACGTTGTAGCAGTATCGGCAGTCCTGTGTGCAGCGGGACGTCAGCTCCAGGATGTAGTACGGGCCGCTGGGGGCGGGCCGTCCGCCGGAGAGGCGAATCCCCTCGGCGGCCAGCTCCCGCTGCCAGCGCAGCAGGGTGTCCCGCAGCCAGTTGCGGCGGGCCATCGGCTAATCCTTCAACTGGCGAACGACGGCGGCGGGAAAGCGACCGCTGGCGAGCAGCTTTTCCCGCAGTTTGCCCCGGCTCTCCGGGGTCGAGGTGGGCGTGGGTGTGGACAGGGGCGACGGCGGCAGTGTAGAGGTCGGCGTCGGTGTGGGAACGACGGTGTAACACTGGACGAACGGTGTGGGCGTATTGGTGATGACCGGCGCTTCGTAGCACATGGCGGGGGGCGTCACGCAGGCCGAAGGGATGAGAAATCCCAGCAGCGTGAGAGCCGCGACCTTGAGCCGCCGACTGAGCGCGAGTTTCGACATCCCTGGACGAACGATCGGCATTTTCCTGCCTCCATTCCTATTTCCCCGCCAGATCGCCCAGCCCTTCGGCTACACTGGGAGGGAAGCGCTCCTCGGTCAATAGCCGCTGCAATAACTGGCGGCGGTCCCTGGATTCCAGGATGGGAACCCTGGCCGGGGCGGACTGGTTCACGTCCGCCGGTGGCACGTAACAGGTCACGGTGGGCGTGGTCTCGAGCGTGGGGGTCAGCGTGGGAGAAGCGGTCACCGTGGGCGGGGATGGCAGCGTGGGTGTGTAACAAGTCGGGATGGGATCGGGGGTGTTGTGGGATGGGGTCGCGGTATAGCAGGTCAGTGTGGGGGTCGGCGTCTCGGTCAAAGGCGAGATGATGTAGCACTCGACGATGGGCGTGGGGGTATCGGTGGGCGTGATCATCGCATAGCACAGCACCTCGGGCGTGGATTCGACGCGCTGCCGGAGCACAGCGCACGCCGTGGTCACGACGAAGGAGAGCAGCGAGACGAGGGCAATCCTGAGCCGCAGTGAAAATCGGCCGGTTGATTTTTCGGCTGTGGGGATCTCTGGCATAACGATCTCCTATCTTGTCCTCAAGACATATCAAGTCTACACCAAGTTCCCGGAATTACAAGCGGAGAACCGATCACAGGCTATCTTTGACTTTCTGATTCCTTATGCTATAATCCGCCCGTACCTAAACAAGACACCTTGTGGCATCTCCGAGTCTCATCGCCTAAGGGCCTGGGTAGGCTTATGGTGTGAGACCGGTAGGGTATAGCTGGAAACGGCTGTGCCTCCCGTATTCGGAAAGGGGATGCGCCGACAAATTGCGCGAGCGGCGCCTCCAGATGGAGGCTTTTTTGTTGCATAGGCCGCGCTTTCTCCAACGGCATCCCTTTCCTGGGATGCCGTTTTGTTTTGCCTCGTGGAGGATTGGAATGGAGCCAAGGGGATACTATTTTCCCGTCCGCGACCTGTTGATGATCGCCACACTGGCCGGAGTGAAGTGAAAGGAGCCCTGCCATAGACGAGATTCTACGCGGCCTGGCGGAGGCCGTCAGATTGATCGCGATCCGGGATCCGGCGCTGTTCCAGATCATCCAGCTCTCGCTGCGGGTGTCGGGGGTGGCGCTTTTGTTCAGCACTCTGATCGGCATCCCGCTGGGGGCGATGCTGGGACTGACCCGTTTTGCCGGACGGCGGCTGGTCGTGGCGCTGCTCTACACCGGCATGGGATTCCCCCCGGTCGTGGTGGGATTGTTCGTCTACCTGATGCTGTCGCGCAGCGGGCCGTTGGGGCGACTGAACTGGGCGGCCGTCCCGGCGCTCTTCACCCCGGCGGCGATGGTCGTGGCGCAGTGCATCATCTCGTTCCCGCTGGTCGCCGGGTTCACAATGGCTGCCGTGATGGGCTTGGATCCGCAGCTCCGGCAGCAGGTCCAGGCGTTGGGCGCCACCCGGTGGCAGACCACGGCCGCCATCCTGATGGAAGCGCGGGTGGGCGTGGTCGTATCGGTGATCGCCGGCTTTGGCAGCATCACCTCCGAGGTCGGCGCGGTGATGATGGTGGGCGGCAACATTGAGCACAAGACGCGCGTCCTGACCACCGCCATCGTGCTGGAAACGCGCAAGGGGAACTTTCTGGCGATGGCGATAGGCATCGTGCTGCTGGCGATCTCCTTCGTTACCAATGTGGCGATGCTCTACCTGCAAGGGAGAACGTTCGAGGAGTAATGAGATGAACGAGACGACAGCGGCACAAACGAGAGACCCCATTTTCCGCTTGCAAGGCGTCAACAAAGCATACAACGGGCGCTGTGTGCTCCACGTCGGCAGTCTGGACATCCGGCGGGGCGAGGTCTTTGCGCTGGTCGGTCCCAGCGGGGCGGGTAAGAGCACGCTGCTGCGGCTGCTCAACTTTTTGGAGCCGCCCACCAGCGGCGCGATCCGTTTCCTGGATGTCCCGTTCAGCGCCAGCCAGCCGATGCCGCTGGACCTGCGCCGCCGGGTGACGACGGTGTTCCAGCGTCCTGTCTTGCTCAACCGGAGTGTGCGGGAGAACGTGAAATACGGCCTGCATCTACGGGGGCGGCGAGACGGAGATCGGTTAGTCGACGCAACGTTGGAGCAGGTAGGGCTGCACGAGTTGTCCGATCAACGGGCCCGCACTCTCTCCGGAGGGGAGGCGCAGCGGGTAGCCCTGGCGCGGGCTATGGTGCTGAAACCCGATGCGCTGCTGCTGGACGAACCGACTGCCAATCTGGATCCTTACAACGTCGGCCTGATCGAAGAGATCGTGCGCCGTCTCAACCGTGAACAGGGCACGACGCTGGTGCTGGTGACACACAACGTCTTTCAGGCCCGCCGTCTGGCCGACCGAGTGGCGCTGTTGTTGGAAGGGCAGGTCATCGAAGAAGCGGACGTGGAGACGTTCTTCCAATCCCCCCGCGATCCGCGCACCGGGGCGTTCGTGCGCGGCGAGATGGTGTACTGAGACAAGAAGGAGGCCAACTTGACAATGGCACATTCTACCTTTGGCGGCCTAGTTCCCGGGCAAGGCCCGCCGGGGCATAAAGTGCCCCGGCTACTTTCGCCCCGTGAACGGGGCTCCTAAGCCCGATTCATCGGGCGCTGCTCCGTAGCCGGGCGTTTGCGCCACAAGCGTGGTTTTACGCTAATGTGCCATTGTCAAACTAAAAAGAGGGGTAACTACCCAGGCCATTATGGTTTTGACACAGAGAGCCGCTGAGAAGGCACAGAGATTCACAGAGAATGCAACAAAAACATCTTTTTCTCCGTGTTTCTCTGTGAAATGCTCTGTGAAACTC
>DSDT01000353.1 GCA_011048615.1 Chloroflexota bacterium
CCGGACGAGGCGATCGCCAATGAGACGCCGCCGGTTCCGCTGGATGAGATCGCACTCCGCCCGCCCCGGTTGGACGATCCCCAGCTCTGCGCGCTGCGTAAACTGCTGGGAGAAGAAGCGGTCCGCACCGATACCCGCTGCCGCGTCGAGCACGCCTATGGCAAATCCTACCGCGACCTGGTCCGCATCCGCGCCGGTCACATCCCCAACCCGCCCGACGTGGTGGTCTATCCCGCCGACCAAAGCCAGGTCGTGATGACGCTCGCCTGGGCCGCCGACCGGGACATCGGAGTCATCCCCTTTGGCGGCGGCAGCTCCGTCCTGGGCGGCGTCGAGCCAGAACCCGGCGACCACCCCACCCTGACCCTCGATCTGGCCAAGCTGGACCGGGTGCTGGCGGTGGACCCGGTCTCCCGCACGGCCCGTATCCAAGCCGGCGCCACTGGCCCAGAGGTGGAGGCTCAACTGAACGAGCAGGGATTCTCACTGGGCCAATTTCCCCAGTCCTTCGAGTTCTCCACCCTCGGCGGCTGGATCGTCACCCGCTCGGCCGGTCAGAACTCGATTGGCTACGGCAAGATCGAGCACATGACCCAGGCCGTGCGGGTCGTCACGCCAGTGGGCATCATCGAGACCAAGAACACCCCCGCCACGGCCGCCGGTCCCGGCCTGCTGGAGATGTTGATCGGCTCCGAGGGCAGCTATGGCATCCTGACCGAGGCGACGATGCGCGTTCACCCTCTACCGGCGGTGCAGGATTACCGGGGCATCCTCTTTCACACCCTGGAGGACGGCCTTTCGGCCTTCCGCGACCTGATGCAGTCCCCCGCCCTGCGCCCGGCCATCATCCGCCTCTCCGACGGCCCCGAGACGGCCGCCTACGCCGTGATGAGTCACGAGCACCACGGGGTGCGCAAACTGATCGATGCAGTCCTCGCGCGCTACCTGAACGCCCAGGGTTTCGACCTGACCGGTGGCAGCACCCTGATGACGTTGGGCTTTGACGGGCGCCCCGCCTGGACCGCCGGCCAATGGGACACGGCGCTAGAGATATGCCGCGATCACCGCGGCCTGTCGCTGGGGCGGACGGTGGGGGAATCGTGGAAACGGGACCGCTACGCCCAGCCCTACCTGCGCGACACCCTGCTCGGTCACGGCGTCATCGTGGACACCCTGGAAACCGCCACCACCTGGTCGAACCTGATGAACCTGTACGATTCGATGGTCAGCGCGATGAAAGCGACCATCAAGACCACCGACGGCGGCCCGGGATACGTGATGACCCACGTTTCCCACGCCTATGCACACGGCGCCTCCCTCTACTCGACCTTCCTGGGCCGCCAGGTCGCCGACCCGGATCCCCTGGCAAAGCAGGCGCAGTGGCAAGAGATCAAGCATGCCACCACCGAGGCGATTCTGGCAGCCGGCGGCACCCTGACCCATCACCACGGCATCGGGCGTGACCACGCCCCCTGGCTCAGTGAAGAGATCGGGCGGCTGGGCGTCCGCGCCCTGCGCGCCCTCAAGCAGACCTTTGATCCGGACAACATCCTCAACCCCGGCATCATGCTGAATCCATAACTATGGAAGGGTAGGTCGCCATGGCCGAAACCTCCCACCTCCCATTTTCCGCCGCGACCCGCTCCGAGAACCTGGCGCGGATGATGCAGGAACCGTTCGATCTACTCATCGTCGGCGGCGGCATCACCGGTGTGGGCATCGCCCGCGACGCCGCCCTGCGGGGGATCCGCACCGCCTTGGTCGAGAAAGGCGATTTGGGCATCGGCACCAGCAGCCGCTCCACGCGGCTCATCCACGGCGGCATCCGCTACCTGGAGTACGGTGAGTTCAAGCTGGTGTTCGACGCGTGCAGCGAGCGGCGCGTGATGCGCAAGATCGCTCCCCGCCTGGCCCGTCCCCTCGCCTTTCTCTACCCCATCTACCGGGGACAGCGGCCCGCTCCCTGGAAAATCAGCGCTGGCCTGTGGATGTACGACGCCCTGAGCCTCTTTCGCAACGTGCAGAACCACCGCTGGCTGCACCCGGACGAGGTACAGCAGCGCGAACCGTTGCTCGCGGGGCGCGGCTTGCTCAGCGCCGGCCGGTATTACGACGTGCAGGTCAACGACGCCCGCCTGACACTGGCGACCGCGAAATCGGCCCACATCCATGGGGCCGTGGTGACCAATTACACCCGCGCGACCGGCCTGATGAAAACCGGGGGACGCATCTCTGGCGCTCACGTGGTGGACGAGATCAGCGGGCAAGAGGTCGAGGTCCAGGCTCGGGTGGTCGTCAACGCCACCGGCATCTGGGCAGACCAAGTCCTGGCGTTGGACGAACCGCCCTCCAGCCCCATGATTCGCCCCACCAAGGGCGTCCACCTGATGATCCCGAAAAGCAAGCTGCCCAGTCAACACGCCGTCATCTTTAGCGTGCCCCGCGATGGGCGGCACATCTTTCTCATCCCGTGGGGCGATTTTACCCTCATCGGCACTACCGACACCGATCACCAGGGGGATCTGGACGATCCGATCACCAAGTACGAGGACGTCGCCTACCTGCTGGAAGCGGTCAACCACACCTTTCCCGGCGCCCAGGTGAGGCCTGCCGACGTCATCAGCGCCTTTGCCGGGCTACGGCCTCTCGTCGCTGCGCCCGGCAACCCGTCGGCCATCTCTCGCGAGCACATCATGGCCGAGACCCCGGCGGGCCTCGTCACCATCGTCGGCGGCAAGCTGACGACGCACCGGCTGATGGCCCAACAACTGGTGGACCACGTCGCCAGGAGATTGGCAGAAGAGTTCGGCCTTCACCCTCCATTCGAGTGCCGGACCAGGCAACCGTTAGAAGGCGCTCAGACCGAGGTGTTAAAGTTGAGCGGCGTGGATGATCCAACAGGCCAGCATCTGGTGGATACCTATGGCAGCGACGCCACGTGGATCCTGGCCTATGCGGAGGAGAATCCGGCCTGGGGACAGCCCATCGTGCCCGGCTTGCGCTACCTGATGGGAGAGGCTTTGTACGGTGTACAGCACGAGATGGCCCTGACCCTGTGCGACGTGCTCATCCGCCGTACCCACGTGATCTATGAGGCCCGGAACGGCGGCCTGGAACACGCCCGCGCCGTCGCCGAGTTGATGGCCCCGCGCCTGGACTGGGACGAGGCCGAGACCGAGCGTCAGATCGCCGCCTATGCCGCCCAGGTCGCCCTCACCCAGGGCTGGCGCTCGGAATAAGCCCCCTCTGGCCCACACACGGTCCGTTGACTTGGCATCTACGCCAGTCTGGGTATAATTGCCCCATAACCAACGCTCACTGCTCACGTTGTACGTTCCTTTCACGTCCGATGCCATTCAAGACCTGGAGAGATAGGCACGGGCGCAGAGTCAGCAGTTACAAAGGGAGGAAAAATGGAAAAATCTCGTATCGCCATCATCGTCGTGATCGTGATTGCCCTGTTCGGCCTGATCCTATTCATCCGGCAGGCCGGCAACAGTCCGAGCGAGCAGGCAAGCACCGATGCCAGTCTGGAAACCGCCCGGACCCACCTGGAGGCCGGGGCGTACGGGGACGCCATCGCAGAACTGGAAGCCATCATCGCGCGAGACCCGAAAAACAGCCAGGCTCACTTCCTGCTGGGGCAGGCCTATAACCAGACCAACGATCTGCTCAAGGCGATGGACGAGTTCCGCACGGTGATAGAACTCGATCCCGAAAATGCGGCCGCGCACCATAACCTGGGAGTGACCTATTTCCAGCTGCAGGACCCCAACGCGGCCGTCGCCGAGTTCAACGCTGCGTTACAACTGGACCCCGACGATCCGGACACCCACTACCAGCTCGGCGCCACCTACCTGGTCCTCGCCCTGGTGGGAGCCGATCCGTCGGCTTCGGCCAATCCGCAACTGCTGCAGCAGGCCGTCGAAAGCTTTGAAGCAGCGCTCACCCTGAAAGAGGGGATGCCCGAAGCGCTCATCGGCTTGGGGAACGTCTACATCCAGCAGGGGGAATATGACACTGCCATCGAGACACTGCAAACAGCGATCGAGACACGGCCTCAATCCCCCGAGGCGCATTACGCCCTCGGAGAAGCCTATGCCCAAAAAGGGGATATGGCGAATGCGTGCGAAACCTTTGGTCAATTCATGGACCTGAATCCACCCCAGGCCTGGCGAACTCAGGCTCAGCAGACGATGACTATGCTGGGCTGTCCGTAAGCGGCGATCCAAGAGGGTACAAGATGTTCAAACTGCTCATGTCGTGGAATATCCGACCGGGTCACGAGGACGAGTATTTCGAGTTTGTGATGCGCGAGTTTGGGCCAGGGCTGATCAAACTGGGAGTACGTCCTACAGATGCGTGGTACACCCAGTACGGCGACCACCCCCAAATTCTCCAGGGCGGCGTCGTCGAGGACCTGGCGAGCTTGCAGCACGTGCTCGCCTCCGATGAATGGCGTCAAATAAAGGCAAAGCTGCTCCAGTACGTGACCGACTACAGCCAAAAGATCGTCCACGCCAGCGGAGGGTTTCAACTGTAGTGGATTGGGATACAGGCGCGCTCTCCATCTCGCGCTTGTATCAGCCCAACTAGGCGCTGCTCTCGGTTTTGCTGCTAGAGGTGCTACCACTCGTGGAATCGGACGCGCTCTCGGCCTTGCTCTCGGAAGAAGCATCCCCCGATTTTCTGGTGCCGCTGGGAATCGAGGTAGAGGATTTGGACCGATTGTCGGTCACGTAGAAACCTGAACCCTTGAAAATGATGCCCACGGGCTGAATGAGGCGCTGCACCTCTCCTCCACATTCGGGGCACGTTGTCACTGGATCATCAGTTATGTGCTGGCGACGTTCAAACCGCACGCCGCAGTCCTGGCATTGGTATTCGTATAATGGCATACTCGACCAACCTCCCGAAAGGGGATTATACCGCAAACCGGCAGCTTGGGCAAGCATTCGGCGGCGCTCCCTTCCATTCCATCTACCTCTCCCCACACCTGGACGACGCCGCACTGTCGTGCGGAGGGTACATGTGGACGCGGACAGAGCTCGGCCACCGGGTGTTGGTCGTGACGGTCTTTGCCGGAGCGCCTGCCCCGGGCGCCGCCCTCTCACCCCTCGCCCAGGCTCTACACGACCGGTGGGAGCTGTCCAGCGACGCCGTCACCGACCGCCTGGAGGAGGATCGGGCAGCGCTGAGCCTGCTGGGCGTAGAGGCAGAACGCTGGACGTACACCGACTGCATCTATCGCCAGTCCCCCGCTGGCGCGTTTCTCTACGCCAGTGAGGATGCATTGTGGGAGCAGGTGCACCCTGCAGAAGACGCGCTGATCGCCGAACTGACGGGGCGGTTCCAGCGGCTGCCGCTCCACCCGGGCGGCAGTCTGCACGCGCCGCTGGCGGTCGGTCACCACGTGGACCATCAAATCGTGCGCCGGGCCGCCGAATCCACCGGCCTGCAGCTCACGTATTACGAGGACTATCCCTACGCCCTGAACCGCTCGGCCGTGCAGACCGCCCTGAGCGACCGCCGCTGGCTGGCCCAGCCGATCTCCCTCTCCGAGGAGGCACTGGAGGCCAAGGTCGCGGCCATCGCCTGCTACCGCTCCCAAATCAGCAGCTTTTGGGCCGACGAGGCGGCCATGTCCACTTCGGTGAGGGGTTTCACAGAGCAGTACTGGATCCCCGAACCCTGACCTCTCCACCGGCAGTCTTGGCGCTCGCCTTGGCGATGAACCGCTCCTCGACGACGATGAACCGCTCGTGGGTGGCCTCTCCGATCTGCTCTACCTCGTCCCAGGCCTGAACCTGAAACATCAACCGCCGGCCCGCGATCTCGACCAGTTCGGCTCGCGCCCGCACGCGCATGCCCAGCGGGGTAGCCGCCAGGTGACGCACGTCGATCCGCCCCCCCACCGAAGTCTGCCCCGCCGGGAGACGACTCGCCAGCGCCTGAACCGCTGCCCCCTCCATCAGGCCCACCAGGGCCGGGGTGCCAAACACAGGCACCAACCCGCTCCCCCAGTGAGCGGCCGTGTATTCCTCAGTCACCACCAGTTCCCGCTCTCCCACCAATCCAGATGTCAACTCGCCCATCAATCACCTCGTCAGAAATGGAATGACGTACTTGAACAGACAATACACGTCCAACGCCGCCAGCCCGGCCAAGGGAACGGCTACGGCTCCGCCACGCCATCGGGATGGCAAGCGCGATGCCCACTGGTGCAGGCCCAACGCCGCCGCCGTCCCGATGGGGATGAGGGCCGGAAACAGATACCGGCCTTGATGTTGTACAAAGGCGAGGTTATAACCCAGAAATTGCAGCAGCACGAGCAGAAACAGGCCCAGGAGTAAACCCAGGCTGGCCCGCTGAGGGCGGGTCAATTCAGGTCGGTTGCGATCAAAACGCCACCACAGAAAACCCCCTACCGCCAGGGCAGTCAACAGCGCCAGGGCCAGGTAGATATAGGTCGGGAGCACCACCTTCATCCACCCAAACTGTCCCCAGAAACTCTGAAAGGTCGTCCGAACCAGGCGGCTCACGAGCCCGCCCCAACCATAGTCCGCCAGCCATGCGACCGAGCGAGGCTGGCCCTCGACGACGGCGTTATGCCGCGCCAACCCCAGAGGATCGAGCCAGCCATAGGTCAGGCCGTTCCTGACGAACCACGGAGCCGCCAGCAGGAGAGCCGGCCCAAACATCCTGACCCCCTGTCCCCATACCCACTTCCACGTCTGACCCCCCTGCCGCCAGCGTATCACCAAGGCCAGCGCGGCGATCCCCAAGACCGCGTAGGCCGTGGTCTTGGTCAGCAGGACCGCCGCCAGCCACCAGGCAATCCACCGATTCTTCCCCGTCTGAACGTAGACGACCAACATCCACAGCGCGCCTCCCACCACGAGTTCTGCCAGGGCATCGTTGTTGACTCCGGCGGTCATCGCCACGTGTTGGGGGATGAACGCGATACAGGCCACCGCCGTCAACGCCAGCTCGGGCCAGGTGGGAAAAATCTGCCGCACGACCCCAAAAGCGAGCGCCAACATTCCCGCGCCAAACAACACCGACAGCAATCGCAGCGGCAGCAGCGCGCCGTCAAAGAGCCGGTAGACCGGCACGGCCAGGAGATAGTAGAGCGGCGGCTGGTGATCCTCGTACTCCAACCCCTGGATGGAAAGTTCGGGGGGAAAATCCTCCGTCGTCAGACGACCCAGGTAGGGCTGATCATAGTCACCCGGTTCAATGACCGGAAACCCCCGCCCCTCGGCCAGGGCACGGATGTAATTATAGTGGGCCGGTTCATCGGGGACTTGCCAGGTGGGGGTCAAGGCCGCATAGAGCACACCGATGGCAACATAGACCACGACGATCGCGACGAGCAAGAGATACGGGTTGGGCCTGAAATTCATAGGGAGTATTGTACCCCATCCAAGCCGATTGACAAGCATCGGCAAAAGTGCTATCATACAACCCGTTCACGACACCAACGGAGTATTTTATGCCCAACACGAGCGAGTGGCGCCCCGTCCACTGGATACTAGGGGGCATCATCCTTCTGACCCTGCCCTGTTACTGCATCGGTTTCTCGATGCTGGTGCTCAAGCCAGAGGCCCGAGTGCCGACGCCTGTCCCCACGGCAACGTTCACTACGGAGCCCAGCACTCCCACCAGTGCGGGGACCAGAGAACCGACGGAGACGTTGGAACCGACCCCCACTCAGTGGATGCCCCCTACCTACACTCCCACCGGCAGTCCGACTCCCACCGGATCGCCCGTCCCGACCGATACATCCACGCCTACGCCCACGCCCACCCCTAC
>DSDT01000298.1 GCA_011048615.1 Chloroflexota bacterium
CGAGGCGGGGGCGTGGAACTATGCCTTCGTCTACGAGATTCTGCCGCGCCACTTTCCCGAGTTGCCGGAGCGTGCACGCTCGATTGGGCGAGGGGAGGCGCGGCGAGCGTTGGTGCAGCGATATCTGGATAACGTGGTGGCTGCGGATCGAGCGATGGTTGCCAAGGTGTTTCACGTACTAAAGTGGACGCCGTGGGAGTTGGATTGCGCCATTGCTGCACTGGTCAGAAAAGGCACAGTTCGAGAGATAGAGATTGGGGGGTTGGAAAAGCTGCAGTTGCTCTCTACTCGCACCTTGACGTGAACCTCGAGTCGGTTCATTACTCACGCGGGCGCGTACAACTGATGGGAGGCGTCTGAACAGAGGGGCTAATCCGCTTCATCGGTCGCCAACCCTCGAAAAAGGCGATGATGGGGCTCTTGACTTGCCTTGATGCTGTGCTACAATCGCCTGCGTGGTTGAATCGAATACCGAGCGGCATCTCCGAGTCTCGCCGCCAAAGGTTTGGGAGTGTAAACTATGGGGTTGGAAACGACCGCGCCTTCCGTGTTCGGAAAGGAGATGCGCCAGGGCACTTGGGCGGCGTCTCTTTGGCGAGACGCTGTTTCGTTATTTCACCCTGTAATGAGGAGTCTGAACGTGAGCCTGAAACGAGATGAAACTGGTCGTCTACACATCGAAACAGAATTGATGGCCGAGTCCTTGATGGACAAGGCCCTGCTGGAGCGGACCGAAACGGAATCGGTCTTCCGTCCGTTGCCAGACCTCAGCGTCATCAAACTGGGGGGGCAGAGCATCATAGATCGCGGCGCGCTGGTGGTGCTCCCTCTGGTGGCGGAGATCGTCGCGGCGCGGGCCGAACGGGAGCTGCTGGTGATGACCGGCGGCGGCACCCGCAGCCGGCACGCCTACGCCATCGCCCTCGATTTGGGGATGCCGACCGGCGTGCTGGCGAAACTCGGCGCCAGCATCAGTGAACAGAACGCCCTGATGCTCTCCATTCTGTTGGCGCCCCACGGCGGCATCAAGATCGGCCACGACGATCTGGTCAAACTGCCGTCCTACCTGGTGCTGGGCGCAATTCCGGTGATGCACGCGATGCCGCCCTACGGCCTGTGGGAGGAGCCGCCGGTCCGGGGGCGCATCCCGCCTCACCGGACTGACAGCGGCGTCTTTCTCACCGCCGAAGTGTTGGGGACGCAACGCTGCATCCTGGTCAAGGATGAGCGCGGGCTGTTCACCGCCGATCCGAAAAAAGACCCGGCGGCCGACTTTATCCCAGAGATCGAGGTGAACGAGCTGCTGGCGCTGGATCTGCCCGACTTGGCGGTGGAGCGGGCGATGCTTCAGGTATTCGCCCACGCCCGTAGCGTCAGCGAGGTGTTGATTGTCAACGGGCGAGAGCCGGGCAGCCTGACGCGGGCGCTGGCGGGCGAGAACCCGGGGACGCGCATCTACCGCCGCTGATGGGGATTCAACGCAGTCCCTCTGTGCTAGGAGCGCGCGCCCCTCGACCAGTGCCAGCACGACCTGCTGCCGCGCATGGGTGACAATACGTTGAAATGTGGAGCAGGAGACCCCCATCCGCTCAACTGCCTCAGCCCTTCCAGCCAAGCGTGGGGACCCTAGCTCCTCGTGGAACAATGTGCTACAACACCATCCCCACCAGGTACGGCAGCAGCGCGATCAGCGCCATCAATGGGTGCCCGCGTCGGGTCTGATTGCGGCTGTCCCAATCGAAGAGATAAATCGCCAGCCCGAAGGCGAGCAGGCCGCTGGTCAGCAGGATGAGCAGCGACCCCGTGGGCGCGAAGGTCGTTGCGCGTCCGTAGGCCAGTCCTTCGAAGGCCTGCATCGCGTGGGCGGTGGGCAGCAGACCGGCGACGCGCTGCACCGATTCCGGCAGCATACTGAGCGGCACCATCATCCCACCGATGAGCATGGAGGGCAGGAAGATGAGCTGCGAGAGCAGCGTCGTGGCGCGGCTGTTGGCCGCGACGACGCCGATGAGCGCGCCGATGGCGCTGCACGTGAACGCCATCAGCACGGCGACGCCGGCGATGGGCAGCCAGCGGGTGGGCGCGACGCCGCCGAACAGCGGCACGGCGGTGAGGGCGACCACCGTTGAGGCGATGAGCGCGTGGAAGGTCGTCGTCAGCACCGGGATGGCGACGATGGACGCCGCCGGGACGCCGTTGATTGCGGACGACCACCTGATTGTCCGCGAGGGGTTGCGGTTGATCTTGGAGACCGCCGAGGGGATAGCGCTCGTCGGCGAGGCCGTCGACGGCGCAGAAGCCGTGCGCCTGGCGGGCCAGTTGCAGCCAGACGTGGTGTTGATGGACCTGCGCATGCCGGGGATGGACGGGCTGACGGCTATCGAGCGGCTGCGGGCCGCCCAGCCGCACATCGCCGTGGTGATTCTGACCACCTACAATGAGGACGAGTTGATGGTGCGCGGACTCGAGGCTGGCGCGCGGGGTTATTTGCTCAAGGATACCGGCCGCGAGACGCTGTTTCACGCCATCCGCGCGGCGGCGCGCGGCGAGTTGCTGCTCAAACCCGAGATCGTCGCCCGATTGTTGGCGCATACCGCCGCGCCAGAGCGCGCCCCCTCCGGTCTGGAACTGACCGACCGCGAGCGGGAGGTGCTGGAAGCCGTCGCGCGCGGGGAGCGCAGCAAGGAGATCGGCGCCTCTCTGGGCATCACCGAGCGCACTGTCAAGGCGCACCTGACGAGCATCTACAACAAGCTCGGTGTGGACTCCCGCGCCGCCGCCGTCGCCGAGGCGATTCAGCGGGGGTGGCTGGCGTGAACAGCGGTGTGGGTGGGGGGAAGGCGCGCGGTCAAAGTTGGGCAGCCCGCCGCCCTTTCCCGACTTGGTGCCGCCGATCAGCATCGGCGGATTGGTCAGTTTTGGGAGGATGTGTATAATCACGAGGGTATCCCATCCCTTGGTATTTGAACTCTGGTATTGCCAGCAGATGGTGTAGAAGAAAGGGGTTACTCGATGGATCAAAAGATCGCTCTCGTGTTGATGGCCGGGCCAGAGATGCCCTGCCGCATGATTCACACATTCATCTGGGCGCTGGACGTCACCGGGCGCGGCGGGGAGGCCAAGATCATCCTCGAAGGGGAATCGCCCCGCTGGCTGCTCGAGTTACCCGACCCGGAGCACGGCCGGCACGGCCTCTACCGCAAGGTCAAGGAAGCGGGTCTGATAGATGGGGTGTGCAAGGCCTGCGCCATTCAGGCCCAGGCGCTGGAGGCCGCGAGTGAGGAGGGGCTGCGCCTCGTGTACGACGCCTCCGGGCACGTCAGTCTGGGGACGTATATGGAGGCCGGGTATCAGGTGATATTGGTGTAGTACGCCGCTGCGCCGATTCTGCGGCGGCGAGGCGTAGAGTTTCTGATTTGACGAGAGGAGGCAAGCATGTTAGAGACGGGCAGCATAGCTCCGCCGTTCACGTTGACGGCTGACGACGGCTCGCAGGTGAGCCTAGCCGATTTTGGCGGGCGAAAGGTGATTCTGTATTTTTATCCCAAGGCTGATACTCCGGGATGCACCAAGCAGGCCTGCGCGATCCGCGATGCCTATCCCAGGATCGAGGCGGGGGACGCGGTGGTCATTGGCATCAGCCCTGACCCGCCCGCCAAGTTGGCCAAGTTCCGCCAAAAGCACGACCTGCCGTTCATCCTGCTTTCGGACCCGGAGCACGAGGTGGCCGAGGCCTATGGGGCCTGGGGGGAGAAACAAGCGTATGGCAAGACCTACGAGGGGATCATTCGCAGTCACTTTGCGATTGACGAGCAGGGCAGGCTGACGGAGCAAGAGCTCAAAGTCAAACCAGAGACGACGGCGGAGTTGGCGTTTCGTTTGATCCAGGTGTAAGGGGCGGGAGCAGTCGAGCGACCGAGGCCGTCTCTCTCTGGGGCGCGGTCAGGAGGCTGCGGCGCGGGTCGAGCCAGGCGCTCCGTCCGGCGCGAATACCAGCTCTCATCGTTTGGAAGAGAGGAGCGCATCAGCTTTTTCCCATTCGGTGGGGAGAGGAACGGGTCTCGACTGAGGCTCGTGGCGGGCGAGTTTTGTCGCCGGCTCAATTCCGCGAAAATCACATCGGGACGCACAGGTGCACGATGGTGCTTGTGCGTCCTTGCTCGTATCGTGCTGGTGGACACGACAGGTCTCTCGACGTGGTCACGACGGAGGTGATCGCGACAATGATAACGAAATGATAACGAAATTGGGCAAAATTGTAAATGAATTGTAAACAAAAAAATGCGTTTTTGCCTTGTAATTCATCGAGTTTTGTGGTAGAATGTAAATCATCGAGTTAGATTGGGTTAAATGAGGCTAGATGGGGTGTAATTGTGCGTCAATCTCTTGGTGTGTGGCGGGGTAGGTCAGGGGGTCTGCGTGTACAGAGGTGAACTGTCGTTGGCTTGAAGCGGGGCCTGGGAATAGAAGGGAGGATTAGAATGGATGTGATGGAGAAAACAGCGGCGGCAGAGCCAGAGATCATGACCACGCAGGAGGTGGCCGAGTACCTACGGCTGGCCGAGGCGACGATCTACAAGTTGGCGCAGTCGGGGGAGCTGCCGGCGGTCAAGGTGGGGCGGACGTGGCGGTTCAAGCGGGAGTTGATTGATGCGTGGTTTCGGGAGGCAGCTAGCTGAACAGTGGAATTAGGTGGTGTGCTTGGATGTTGATACGATTGGCGGGGGATCATGTCCACTAGAGCGAAAAAAGATGTTTCTGAATGTGGCTTTTTGAATGTCGAAATCCATATTTGTGTCCTTCAAAATCACGCCTACCCAGTCGAAATCACTTTGGGCAGCGGCGAAAGATGTGGGGGCTCTCTTTCCGCCGATATTCTTCCTTGGGAATCCAGTCGCGATCAGGTCGAGGACGGGCAGAAACTGTTCAATGCCGTATTCTCTGACGAGGTCCGAGATGTGTGGTACAAGGCCAAGGGCCAATCTCGTCAACGTCGCATCCTCCTGCGCATTGACGCGCCGGAACTTGCCCCTCTCCCCTGGGAATTGCTCCGCGAAGGCAACATTATCCTCTCTGCCAGCGCCGACACTCCCTTTTCTCGTTATCTGGCTGTATCTGAACAACAAGGCGACATGATCAAAAGTCGTCCCATCCAGGTATTGGCTATCATCTCTAACCCTGCCGGCCTGGAAAACAGCTTGTCCCATCTCGCTCCCATCAACGTGAAGGAGGAACGTGATATTCTGGAGCGGGCCTTTTCTGGTTTGAATAAACGCGAGACCCAACTCGACTTTTTCGATCCCCCTGTGACGCTGACGCGCATCGCGCAATATCTCCAGGACCACTCCGGTTGCCACGTCATCCATTATGTTGGACACGGAGCCTTCAGTAGACGGGAAGAAGCCACCCTGTATCTTCAGGACGAGGACGGTAACGCCAAAAGCGTTGCTGGCGCCAAATTTGTCGAAATGCTCGCTCGACAGCCCCGTCAGGCCTGCCCTCGTCTCGTTTTTCTCGCCGCTTGTCAGACTGCCGTTCCCACCACTGCCGCCGCTTTCCGAGGGCTTGGTCCCTACCTCATCCAGACTGGCATTCCGGCCGTCGTGGCGATGCAAGACCGCGTTGCCGTCGAGACGGCCCGTGAACTGACTCGTATCTTTTACCGCCATTTGACGCGGCACGGCACGGTGGATCTCGCCCTCAACCAGGCCCGTCATATCCTCTTGGCTTCCGAGCGATCGGATGCTGCTGTGCCTGTTCTCTTTATGCGCCTCGAATCTGGAAAGTTGTGGGAGGTAGAAGAAAAGGATCTTTTGATGGACATACCCGAAATCGTGCTTATCCCGGTTGGCCCTTTCTGGCGTGGAAGTCCGCCCGGCGCTCCTGGCGCTCAACCGAACGAAGCGCCCCGCTTAAAGCTCGACGTAGCGGCCTATCGAATAGGCCGCTACCCCGTCACCAATGCGCAGTACGCCTGTTTTCTGGCAGCCAATCCGGATCATCCGATTCCCTACTCTGATGATGTGAAGCATCATGACTATAACTGGAATCCTCGCACCAGAAACTATCCCGATGGCAAAGCGGAGCATCCCGTGGTCTTGGTCAACCTGGAGGATGCCATGGCGTACTGCCGCTGGCTGAGCGAGATGACCGGGCAGCCCTTTCGCCTGCCGAAGGAGGAAGAGTGGGAGAAGGCAGCTCGCGGATTGTGTCCAGACGAGCGGGACTATCCCTGGGGCGCATGGCGGGAGGGTTACTGCAATACCCAGGAACTGGGGCGACAGCGTACCAGCAATGTCCACGAGTTCGAACGCACCAATTCGAGTCCCTTTGGCGTTGTGGACATGGCGGGCAATGTTTGGGAGTGGACGTCCAGCCGGTACATTCCATATCCGGGTTCGACCTACGCACCCTCCTCCAGCGGTGGCGAGCGCAATGTGGTGCGCGGTGGGTCGTGGGCGAATTTTCGTGAAAAGGCGCGCGTCTCTTTCCGTGGGCGGTACGTGTACGATACGCGGCGGCCTTATTTGGGGTTTCGCGTGGTGTGTGATGTGATTCCACCCTCGCCATCTCGTCAGCCTCAGACAGGCGTTACACGAGAGATGCCTGCAATTTCCCCTCTGCCTATAAAGCCTCAGACGCCAGAAGTGATAACGCCGGAAATATCGGAGGAGATGATTGACCCAGCCAAATTGCGTCAGAGAGTGGAGGGCTTGTTTGCGTCTTACGAACTACGGCTACTCTGTTCTGACTTGAAATTGCCATACGACAACCTGGTTGATCGCAAAAAGAGCATATTCGCACTCAATATAGTCGAGCACTGTGAAAGGCGAGAGCGTCTCGTGGAACTTGTAAATTACTGCCAGCGAAAATGTTCCCATGTTGATTGGCAGAGCATTGTGCGAAAGGATAGCGATAAATGACCAAAGAAAACCGTGAAGAAATGGGCCAAGATGAGCAACGAGAAGACCAGGTTCTGAAAAGCAGCGAATCACCGAAACCCGAACATAACTATCGCTTTTCCATAGGCGAGACGATCGCCGGCGAATTCCGGGTCGAAGGCTACTTGGGGCATGGAGGCTTTTCCGAGGTCTATCGCTGCCAGGATATTGGGCTTGATCAACCCGTCGCCGTCAAGGTGTTGTTCTTGGACAAGATCACGGACAAAACACGGGTACTTGCAGAAGCGCGCATGGCAGCCAAGCTTAAAAAACATTCCAATATCATCCCTGTCACCCGAGTATTCAAAGAGGAGGACGAGACGCCCTATATCGCGTTCGACTATGTGGCGGGAGACACCCTCGAAAAGCGGTTGAAGGGGGCCGAGCGCCACCGATTGGAGTTGAAGGAATCGCTGCCGATTGTGGAACAGATCGCCGACGCGCTGGACTATGCTCACCAGCAAGGGATCATTCACCGGGACGTCAAGCCCAGCAACATTATCCTCACCGAGGAAGGGAAGAAGGCCTTCTTGACCGATTTTGGTCTGGCCGAGATCAAGCACCCTCTCAAGGCGGATGAGGAAAGGGGGGAGATAGCCGCGTCGGTGGACTATAGTGGGAATATTGAAGCTCAACAACGGTTGAGCGGCACCATTCCCTATATGGCACCCGAGCAATTAAAGGAGGGCAAGCTCGGAGACGAACGGAGTGATCTCTACTCCTTGGCCGTCGTGGTCTACGAGATGCTGACCGGGCGGTGGCCGCACGAAAGCCGCCGCACATCCGATTTCAGCCTGCCAGCCGAGATCATTCACCAGCCGCCTTATCCACCCACCGATGCCCG
>DSDT01000120.1 GCA_011048615.1 Chloroflexota bacterium
GTCAGGATCAATCCCAGGTCCTCCAGCGGCATGTACAACTCCGGCCTCTCCTCGACCCGGTGGCGCAGGAATAGACTGTATTCCTGGGGATCGAGAATGACCCAGGCGCGATGGCGGGTGGTGAGCAGGATGTGTTTCTCATCCAGGCGGTAGGTGAAGTATTCGTTGAGGGTGTAGCCCTGGCCGTCGGGAGGGCCATATCGGTTGTAGCGGCCCTTGAAGTAGGTCAACATCCTTGCCGCTCCGAGGTCGAAAGCCTACATCAACAGGACAACGATGGACATCAGCATCAGGAGTAAAACGTCGGGTTTTGATTCGGTCATTGGTCCCCGCCCAATAGAGAGGTACCGGCAATGGAGATGGGGATTGTGTTCCCCCACTGCTCAAGTTGCAAGTATTATACCACCCCCCCCCCTTTTTTGTCAAGTCCGGATCGGGGCCGGTTTCGACCGGCGGAGGGTGTTGGGCCGCGCCGCCCTGAAGTTCAGGCTGAGTATGTCGAAGCCAGGCGGCGCGGCAGGTCTTCCTCCCCTTGTAGGGGAGGGTTGGGGCTTCGTGAGGCTTCCGCCGAAGCGTCAGCCGAGGCGCGCTCAGCCGGACGGTGGGGGCCTCCAGGTCGCGCTGCGCCTCTTTCCCCTATCCACTCTCTACTCTGTCTCTCCCATCTTGATAGCCTCGTACACCCGCAAACGGTGCAGCATCGCCAGCGTCAGCCCGATGCTGGCGGCGGCCGTCGCCGCGAAGAGAGTGTAGATGAGCGCGACGTCGCCCCAGGCTGTACACACGATGAAGGGCGGTGTGCCGGGGTACATCCCCCCCTGGGCTTGCAGGAAGGGGATGAACAGATGCCCGGTAGCCAACCCCAGCGCCGTGCCGGCCAGTAAGCCCACCAGCAGCAGGACGACCTGCGTGCCGGCCAGGTAGACCCGCATCTGGCGCAGCGAGAAGCCCAGCGCGCGCAGGACGCCCAGTTCCACTGTGCGCTCGCGGAAGGAGAGCAGCGCGTGGAGCGTGAGCCCCAGAACGGTCAGCAGCCCCGAGGCCAGGAAGCCGAGCGTGAGCAGCCCGAACAGCCCCTGGCGCTCCGGGCGCTGCTGTTCGGCAGCGATGAGGTCGCGGGCGTCCCAGGCGCTCACCACCGGCACGCCGCGCTCGTTCAGCGCTGTGACGATGGGCACGGTGCTGCCGGGCCCGGCCGCCAGCCAGACGTCGTAGGGATAGAGGCCGCCCAGTTGCTCGAAGAGGTAGCGCAGGTTGCCGACGAAGAAGGGGCCGTCCTCCGGGTAGAGAGTGGGGAAGAGGTCCAGCGCACCGGCGACGATAAACTCGATCTGGGCCCGCTCTCCCAGCACATCCACCGTCAGGTGCAATGGGGCGCCAATTTGCAGGCCGTGGCGGGCCAGGAAGTAACGCTCGACCAGCAGGGCGCGGCGGTCGCTGGCGAGCGCGTTCATCAGTGCGCCCAGCGATAACGGCGCAAAGTCGGGGCGGAAGAAGGCCACGCCGGGAAAGTCCAGCCGGTCCAAGCCGACGAAGCGGCCGCTTTCCACCTGCCCGCCCAGGCTGGCGCTGGCGGGGTAGTCGCCGACCCTGGCGGCGGCCCGCACGCCGGGCAGTTCCCGGTGCTCGGTGATGGGGAGGAAGACCCACTCCCCTGTCCCTTCCCCACCGGGGGAGGGAGGCTCGCCGGGCATCTGTGTCTCCCCGGTGGTCTCACCCTGCTCGGCCAGCCGCAGGTCGGCGCCGACGCGGTAGTAGACCTGGTCGTGCAGGTGCAGGTCCAGCGTGAGGGCCAGCGAGGCCGAGAAGGTCGCCAGTCCGGTGGTCAGCACCAGCAGGAGCAGCGGCCCGGCGAGGTGCCCGGCCTGGCGGGAGAGGTCGTGGAACAGCAGGAGGGGTACCGCGCCTCGCGCGCGGCGGCTCAATCGCGCCAGCCCGTCCATCAAGCGGGGCAGGAAGCGCAGCAGGACCAGCGCCCAGGCGAAGATGAACAGCGCCGGCACCAGGAAGAGCATCGGATTGGCGAACAGGTCACCCTGGGTGAACCGGGCGAGGGGCAGGGTGCCGGGGCGGCGCAGCAGGACGTAGCCGTACAGCGCCGGGAGCAATAGCCCCAGGTCAAGGAAGTAACGCTGCCACCAGGGGCGGCGCAGCGCGCGCGCCAGTTCCTGCTGGTGGGTGACGATGGTGTGACGGGCGGTGGCGAGCGCTGGCAGGACGACGGCCAGGAGCGAGAGCGCCACGGCAAAGAGCCCGAAGCGCAGACCGGCCCAGTCCAGGGGTGCGCGGAAATCGAAGCCGGTGACGAAGGCCAGGAAGGAGCGTGTGCGCCCCATCAGCGCGGCGGCCGCCCATCCCAGCGGCCAGCCGAGCGCCAGCGCGGGCAGCCCCAGCAGCAGCCCTTGCAGCAGGTAGAGCCCCACCACCTGCGCCCGCGTCGTCCCCCGGCTGCGAAGGACGACCGTCTCCCCCTGCTGGCGGCGGGCCATCATCCCGGCCACGAGCGTGACGAAGTAGAGCACCAGCCCCACGATGGGGACGCCGAAGGCGTATAGGAGGAGCGTCAGGCGGGCGGTGGCCCGGCGGTAGGTCTGCAAAGCCTCCTCCGGCGAAACGTCGAGCGTGGCGTGGGGCAGATAGCCGGCCAGCCGGGTGCAAACGGCGGCGATGCGGCTCAAAAGCGCGGGCACGTCCCCGCTGGTGACGTGGGAGCCGTCGGCCGCCAGGTACCAGGCAGCCAGGTCTATCTCGCCACGCACGGCAGGGGCCACCAGGTCACGAAAAGCCGGTTCGGAGGTCAGCAGCACCTCGTCGAAGGAGCGGGGCGGGTAGAGCCAGTAGGCGGGGTCCTGGTCTCGCGGCCGCCAGACGCCGGTGACGCGGACGGGGAGGGAGGGCTCAAACAGGACGTAGGTTTCTCCCACCTGCAAGCCCAGCCGGTTAGCCAGGGGTTGGCTGACCAGCACCGGGAGACCCCCCTCCCCCCCCTTCGTCCCCCCCCATTGGGGGGGGGTTGAGGGGGGGGAAGGCAGGGAAGTGCCTTCGATCACGTCAATGTGGGCGGCCAGGCCATCCAGGAAGCCCAGCGCGACCCACTCCAGCGGCTGGCGAGTGCCGGCGTAGGCGGCCTCGTCGGCCGGGAAGAGCCGCCACTTGCCCGTGCGCACGTGGCGCACGACGGGGCCGGCCCCTTCGACCTCGCTCAGGGCAAGGGGCAGGCCCAGGTCGCCTGCAACGCGCGTCGTCAGGTAGGCGTCGGCGGCCTGGATTTCTTCCCACTCCAGCGCGCCGTGCCAGGCACCGACGTAGCGGAAGAGGAAGGCGAAGGGGGGGCGGGCCTCCTCGCCCGAGAGTTGCTCCATCAGCAGCCGGTGGCCCACGCCGTCGGCGTAGAGCGGCACGCAGGTCGCCAGCGCCACGGCCGCGACCAGCCCGGCGGCGATGCCCACGCTCAGGCCAGGGCTGCTGCCCAACCGCTTCAGCAGAAGAGAGAGAAGAGAGAAGAGAGAGGAGAGGAGAGAAGAGTATCCCATCGTCAGTCACGCTCCAGACGGGGACTAAGGACGAGGAACTCGCGTGGACGGCGCGCTTCCGCGGTTGTGATCAATACGGGGGTGTCCGGAGATTGCCTTCGCACCCTGCGGTAGAGCGCCACCCGATCCGCGTCGTGATCTATCACCCGCCCGGCGCGCACAGCCACGTACTGGCCCAGGTAGAGCTGCCGGTCTTGGGACAGGCGGGCGTACCATGCTTCGATCTCGGCGCTGATCTCGGCACGCCAGGTGTCTCGCGGTGTGCTCTCTGCCGTTCCGTCGCTCTCAAGGGGAAAGTTCATGCTTCAAGAAGGAGTTCGACAGGTAGACGCTATAGTTCACTGATGACCTGTTTCCAGTCCGGCATTGGCCTGGCTACAGCCCGCACCTGGGCGACCAACTGCTTCAATTCAGCCGCCTCGACGATGAGTGCATCTTCGAGCTCCGGTTCACGGTTGGGCAGATTGTCCAGGATCAGTTCCAACTGCTTAAACGTCTCCAGGTCTATCACAACCGCTTTAGGCTGCCCGTGTTCGTATAGGACGGGAAACTGATCGACTCGCCAGAGAAGTGTTTCTTCAGCCATTGTACGTCTCTCCACTCTATGTCCCTCTGTGGTGACTGCTCCGCCACCCTACCAAATTCAAAACGAACGCGGATTCACGCGGATCTTCGCAGATCGGGTTCAGAAACCAGCGCTTACGGCATTCATCTGATCTGATGCCAGTATAGCACATCCACCAGATCCGGGCAAAGATACAAGTCCTGTCCCCTCGTCTCCTCGTCTCGATCACGGCCCGATAACGACCTGGCCCTCTTCGAGGCCGGAGACGATCTCGACCCGCTCGTCGCCTTCGATGCCGGTGACGACGTCCACCCGCCGCTGGGTGCCGTCCGGCTCCTGGAGGATGACGAAGGTGCGCCCGCGGAAGGTCTGGAGCAATGTCGGGGGCAGCCAGAGCACGCCGTCTTTCTCCTCAAGAACGATGGTCACCCGCACCAGCGCTCCCACCTCCAGGTCCAACCCGGCCGCGTCAAAGGCGATGTGGGTGGCGCGGTCGGTCTCCTCGACGTCCCCACCCCAGCCGTAAGGGAGTTGGCGCACCTGTCCCTGGAAGGTCTGGCCAGGGTAGCCGGCCGGGGCGAGGGTGGCTGCCAGCCCCACGGCCAGGTCGCGCACCTGGTCGGCCGAGAGGTCCGCGCGCAGTTCCAACTCAGACGGGTCGCCGACGACGAGCACCGTCTGGTAGGCGGAGATACTGTCGCCCGGCGTGGCGGCGACGGCCAGCACCACGCCGTCGAAGGGAGCCACAATCTGGTGCTCGGCCACCTGCGCCTCCAGTTGGCGCACCTTCTGCTCCAGGCGCGGGTCGGGGCCGGCCAGGGCGGTCTGGTGCTCCAGTTGCACCTGGGCTACGGCCAGTTCCAACTGGCGCAGGGTGTAGGCCCGCTCCCGCACGGCGTCATCGTAGGCCGCCTGGGCCACCTCCAGGTTGCGCTGCGCCTCGGTCACCTGACGGGCCCAGGCGTCGCGCACCTCCTGGGGCTCCCAGGGCCGGTCGAGCGCCTCCCGGTACTCCTGCTCGGCGTAGGCCAGCGCCTCCCGGCAGCGGGTCAGTTCCACCTGGGCGCGCAGCACGGCCGGGTCGGGGTGGGTGGCGCGGGCGCGGGACAGTGCCAGTTGCGCGTCCTGGAGCGCCAGTTGGGTTTTGCTGATTTCGCGGCTGCTCTCGACTTGCGCCTGCTGCCAGTCGAGTTGGGCGGCTTCCAGTTGGCGCTGCAGGTCGGCCATCTCCAGTTCGGCCAGGAGGTCGCCTTCCTGGACGCGCTCGTCGCGCTGCACCAGCAGGCGGCTCAAGTGGCTATCGGCGCGGAAGAAGAGCTCGGCCTGCTGTACCGGCGCGACGCGGGCGGTGAACTCCAACGCGCGGGTCACCGTGCCGCGCTGGACGGTGTAGGTGGGCTGCTCGACGCCGGGCTCGGGGGGGATAGGGGTGGGAGTCGGGCCGCTCGCCGCACTGCCAGCGCCGCAGGCGGTCGCCAGGATGAGTAGAACGAGCGAAAACAGGTGTTGGATTCGGATAGATGGCATGGTCACACCTCCAAACAGCCTTTATTATGCCATAAAAGGGGTAATCGTCAATCATCAACAACTCGTCTGATCGTTAGTTCCGCTATCCCGGGATCGTCTGCCACCTGCTCATCCAGAACTCCCTGGCTCCACCGATAATCGACGATCTGTCCGTATCTGCTCAATAAGTTGGGGAGCTGTGGCCGGTCTCCCGACCGAGCCACAGCGGGCACGGTCAGGAGACCGGCCCGAGCGAGTTTGTCCCGGTTTATTGAGATGATACATCTGTCCATCGGTGTTGCCGACGATGTGCAACTCTCCCATTCAACTACTTGCTCGACGCGCCGCCCATCCATTCGCAGTACCATCCGCAGCACCGCTCTTGACGGAATTCACGGCGATGTGGGATAGTGGCCAGTAACATGTACACTGGCAGACGCAATGACATGTACACGTGCAAGTCCCGGCAACTTGGATTCTATCTGACGCACTGGTCAACGTAGTTCGCCATGCCGAGCGATCTGATGCAAGCTACCGCCTTACTCACCGACCTTTGGATAGTCAGGGTCTACTTCCCTGGCGCACGTTTTCAGCAACTCGAGATCGTCAAAACCGTTCTCACGCTCAAGACATTGTATGTATGCTTCTGCCTTGCGCTGGGCATCGGCCAGCGCCCGCCCGGCGTCTTCGCCGTCCACGGTGGCCCGGTACGCCTCTTCGAGCCAGGGATAGGTGTAGGCGAACCCGGGTATCTCCCAGCGCAGGTCGAAGAGGGAGACATCGTCGTATGCGAGGGTGGCCCGGTACGCTGGCAGGGCCGTCTCATCCCACTGGCCCTGCCAGCTCGGGGACGCCGCCACGCTGCGCCGGGCGGGCAGCAGTCGCACCGACTCTGGCTGGTGGCTTAGGAAGGTCAGCCACTCCCAGCAGGCCTGGGGGGCCGACGTGTGGGCCGAGACGTAATAGGCCTTGACGTTGAACTCGGTGGTGGCCCGCGTGCTCCCCGCTCCCCCGCCCCGGGTGGGCAGTGGGGCCACGCCGACGTCGAAAGACAGTGGCGGAGAAAAGGCGTGATTCCCGACATAGTCGACCCACATCGCCACATGGCCGGACTCAACCCCGGCCGGGCGGGTGCCCCATACGACATTGTCGGGCCAGCCGCTTTGCGTGGAGGGCGTCGCCGGGGTGAGGGATTGCCGGCGCGATAGGTCTACGTACCGGGTCAGCGCGGCAACCACTGTTGGGTCGTCGAAGGTCGGGACAGGCGGTTGTTGACCTGGATCCACGAGATGGGCCCCCAGCCGTTCCAGCACCAAGACCAGGTCGCCGTACGCTCCTTCGCGGGTGGTAAAGCCATACTGCCCGCCACCGCTCAGGGCCGAGGCAGCATCTAAAAAGTCCGCGATGCTCCAGCCAGGTTCGGGCGGTGCGATGTCCGCCTCGTCAAAGAGCTGGCGGTTGTAGTAGACCATCAGGGCGTCCGTTTGGTAGGGTAATCCCCACAATTCGCCGTTTTGCCGCACCTGCTCCAGCAGCGCCGGGTAGAAATCGTCCAGGGCAACGCTGGCGTCCGCCTCCAGGAACGGGTCCAGGCTGCGGATCGTCTCGCGTGCCACAGCGTCCTGGATGGGGAATGCTCCTCCAAAGCAATCACTGGTGTCAGTCCCTCCCGCCAGGTCGTAAGAAGGCGGGACCACCTCGACCCACACATCGGGGTGGCTCTCGCGGAACGTGGCGGCCAGTGCGCGGTAGACCGACATATCGGCGCCCGGATCCGGGGCAAAGGCGAGCATAGTCTCGACGCCGGCGGGCGTGGCCTGCGGTGACGCGATGGGCTGTAACGGCACCGGCGTGGCAGAGGCCAGTTCAGCCTGCAGATCTAACGCCTGCGATTGAGCCGTCGCCAGTGCCTCCTCGAAGCTGGCCTCGCCTTCCAGTACGGCAAATACGGCCCTTAGCAGCGGCCCCCACAGTGGATGGTTGTCCGGGTTGGCCGGATACGCCAGGACATGCTCGATGGCCGCTTTGGCGTCCTCGTCTAGCTTTTTCCACCAGCCCATCTGTTCGCTAACCGAGCGCCGTCCCGGGAACGCACCATTTAACATGAAAGGCTTGTA
>DSDT01000094.1 GCA_011048615.1 Chloroflexota bacterium
CCATCACCCCCTCCCCCACGCCGACCGCTACCCCCGATCCCTACGCCGGCCTGACCATCGCCGACCTGACGGCGCGCGAGTACGGGGGCGGCGCGCTCAGGATCGAAGAGGTGCTGGCCGTCACCGACGCCTTTACCCGCACCCTGGTCACCTACCCCAGCGAGGGACTGACCATCTATGGTTTCATGAACGTCCCCCGTCTGCGAGAGAAAGAGTCGTTCCCGGTGGTGCTGCTGCTGCACGGCTACATCTCCCCGGATATTTACACCACGCTGGCCTACACCACCCGCTACGCCGATCACCTAGCCCGCAGCGGCTACCTGGTGATCCATCCCAACCTGCGTAACTTTCCCCCCTCAGACGCTGGCCCGGACCCTTTTCGCGTGGGGACAGCCCTGGACGTGCTGCATCTGATCGCCCTGGTGCGACAGATGGGCGGACAGCCAGGAGCGCTGCAGCGGGCGGATCCGAACCGCATCGGGTTGTGGGGTCACAGTATGGGCGGCGGGGTGGCCTTGCGCGTCATCACCGTCGCCCCGGACGTGCGGGCCGCCGTGCTCTACGGTTCGATGAGCGGCGACGAGCGGACCAACTATGAGCGCATCCTCTACTGGTCCGGCGGCGAGCGCGGGCTCGAGGAGCTGGAGACGCCCGAGGAGGATTTGGAGCGCATCTCACCCATCTACTACCTGGACCGCATCCAGGCCGCCGTCAGCATCCACCACAGCGACACCGATGAGGTCGTGCCCCTGGCCTGGTCTGTGGATCTGTGCGGACGGCTGCAAGCGCTGAACAAGACGATCGAATGCTTTACCTACTCTGGCCTGCCCCACACCTTTCGGGGCGCAGGAGATCAACTCTTTATGCAGCGCGTGGCCGACTTTTTTGACCAACACCTGAAAGGCTCATAGTGGGCACTGCAGCGCTGTGTTTGGGCCGTAGGAGGGAACAAAAATGACCGGAAAAATCAAGATTGTCCTCAGCGACCTACACCTGGGGGCCGGATTCGCCCCCGTCAACCCGCTGGAGGATTTCATCAGCGACGACCAGTTCGCCGCCTTCCTGGCCGACCTAGCAGTCGAAAGTGACGAGCGGAACATGGATGTCGAGCTGCTCATCAATGGCGACATGATCGAGTTCCTCCAGGTGCCGGCCGTGGACAGCTTTGATCCCACCCAGGCCTACCCGGCGGAGGCCTACCATCCCACCACCGAGAGCGCCTCGCTGCTCAAGATGCTGCTGGTCATCCAGGGCCATCTGACCTTTTTTGCCGCCCTGCACAATTTTCTGACTCCCGGCCCTCCCCGGCGCAGCCTCACCATCCTCAAGGGCAACCACGACGTGAACCTGTATTGGAGCGGGGTGCAGGACGCCATCCGCGCCGCCATCGGAGCCACGGGCGAGCGGCAGGACCTACTGACGTTCGAGGAGCGATTCGTCGCTCGCGAGGGGATTTACGTCGAACATGGCAACCGATACACCGAAAAGATCAACCGTTTCGACCACTTTGAGGCGCCTCTCGATCCTGATCAGCCTGACAGCCTAGAGGTCCCGCCTGGCTCTGAGTTCGTGATCAACTTTTTCAACGACGTCGAGCGCGACATGTGGTGGGTGGACGCCGTCAAGCCTATCACGGCCCTGATTTGGTACGGGTTTGCCATTGACTTTGCGTTTGCCAGCCGGGTGCTGCTCAACTTTTTGCGGGTAGCGCCCGGCCTCATCATCGGCAGTTTCGCCATCGAAGAGGGCGGGGGCATGGCCGCCCATCCCGACGCGCTGAGACAGCAACTGGAGGACGAGTCCCAGGTCACCGCCTGGCGAGAGCAGTACGCCACCGATTCTGTCTTCCGCCGCCAGTTCAATGACCACGTAAGCCAACTGCTGCGCGACGCCGACGCTCCACCCGAGATCGCCCGCCCCGCCCCGTCAGCGGAGGAGACCGCCGAACCAGCCCAGGCCCTAGAAAAAGCTCGCGACATCACCGAGATGTCGGACCTGGCCCTGCGCCAGGCGGCCCAGAAAAAGATCCAGGAAACCGGCGCCCAGGTCATCGTCTTTGGGCACACCCACCGGGCGCTGTGGGAGCAGTTGGACGGTGGAGTACACATCAACAGCGGGACGTGGACCTGGTGGCGGGACTTTGCCGGCACGAACCTCGCGACGTGGCGAGAGCTGTACGCCCATCCAGAAACCTTCACCCAGCCCCACTATTTGACCTACGTGCGGGTGGATTACGACGGAACAGGCCACCCCCACGCCCAGGTGCTCGACTATACCGGCCAGCTCGTCATCGAGCAGACGACACCGGGGAAAGAGACCGGATTCCTGGAACGGCTGCTGACATGTCTGACCAAGCTGTGGGCCCAGATCGTCCGCTGGATCGCCGGAGACTAGTGTCTGCGCACCTCGCACCAATCTTTACTCATCCCATCACGGTCCACCATTCAAACTCGTGGCCCACTACCACACACCGAGGATGTCCAACTCGGACAAGAGCATATCTATGGAAGAAAAAGCACTTGAAGCAGAACTCGAGCAGATCAGAGACAGGCTGCGAGAACGGGAAGAAGAGTGGCATCTACTCTACAACACCCTTCCCAGCGGCTGCTTTATCGTCAACGAGGCTTGCATCCTCAAAGATGTCAACGACTTTCTCTGTGCCCTGACCGGTTTCGAGAGAGCAGAACTCGTCGGGCAGTCCTGCGCCACCATCTGTCCCACAGCCCCTCCCAAGTGTCCCATCCTCGAACAGAGCCAGGAGCGGATTGACAACGTCGAGACGTGGATCAGGACCAAAGACGGACGTCGCGTGCCGGTCATCAAGAGCGCCAGGCGGCTCCGCATGGGCGATAGAGAGGTCATCGTCGAAACCTTGCAGGACATCACCGAGCGCAGACAGGCGGCCCAGGCCCTCGAGGAACGGCAAAAGTATCTCGAAAGAGTACTGGCCTCGGTGCCCGATGCCATCATCACCCTGGATGCCGAGCATCGCGTGGTGGAGTGGAACCCCAGCGCCGAGCGGCTGTTCGGATATACACCGGACCAGGCACGTGGTCACGATCTTGACGAGCTAATCACCATTCCCGACGTGCTCGACGAGGCCATCCAGTTGACCCAGCAAGCGCTTCAGGGCAAGACCACCGGACCATTGGAGACGGTGCGCTACCGCCGGGATGGCTCCCCGGTCGCCGTCATCGTGACCGGCTCGCCCATATTTGTCGGCGACGAGTTGATCGGCCTGGTCGCCATCTACACCGACATCACCGAGCGCAAACGGGCCGAAGACGCACTGCACCAGAGCGAAGAGTTCAACCGCACCCTGATCGAACACTCGCCGATAGGAATTTCCGTGCGCAGCCCCACTGGTCAACTGCTCTTTTACAACCGCGCGTGGCAAAGGATTTGGGCTATGTCGGACGAGCAGGTCGCCGCCGACCTGCACCCGCGCTCACACCTCGCCTTCGATGCCAGCGATGAATACCTCGCTCCCTACCAGGACGAACTGAAGCGCGTCTATGAAATCGGCGGCTCACTTCACATTCCAGAAATTCAGGTCGAAAATCCCCGTCCAGATAAAGCCGAGTGGATCAGTCAGCACTTTTACGCCATCCAGAATGATCGGGGTCAAGTCGACCGGGTCGTCATCCTCACCCAGGATATCAGCGAGCATAAATGGTCGGAACAAGTCCTGCGCCAGCGCAACAACGAAGTGACCACCCTCTACAATGCAGCTATCGCCATCAGCTCTGCTCTCTCGCTGGACACGGTGCTGCAAACCGTCGCTGAGCAGATCACCCAGGCCATCGGCGCCGACGGATGCACGCTATCCCTCTGGGACCGCGAGCATGATCGGGTGGAAACACTGGTCGACTATGCCCAACATCCAGCCTGCACGATTGACATCCTCGGCACGACCTACGATTTGGATGCCTACCCCGCCACCCGTCACGTCCTGGAGACCGGTCAGCCGCTGATCATCCACCGGGACGACCCCCTGGCCAACGAGGCAGAACGAGCCATAATGGAGCAATACGACGTTCAAACTCTGCTGATGCTTCCTCTCATCGCTCGGGACCGGGTGTTGGGATTGGCCGAGTTGAGCGATACCACCGCGCCCCGGGACTATACACCGGATCAGCTCCGCCTGGTCCAGAGTTTGACCGCCCACGCCGCCATCGCCATCGAAAACGCCCGATTATACGAACAGGCCCAACAAGAGGTGACCGAACGTAAACTGACCGAGGATATCCTGCTGCAACGCAATCGCGAGCTGGCTTTCCTCAACCAGGCCGGGCGAGCCTTTAGCTCCACCCTGGACCTGGATCAGGTCCTTGCCATCGTGATGGAAGAGGTGCGCTCTTTACTGGACGTCACGGCCCTTTCCCTCTGGTTGATAGACCCGGAAACAGACGAGGTAGTCTGTCGGCAGGCCTCGGGATCTCACAGCCAGGTGGTGCAGGGCTGGCGTCTTGCCCGGGGCGAGGGCATCGTCGGCTGGGCTGTCCAGCACGGAGAAAGCGTCATCGTTCCGGACTTGCGGTATGATTCCCGCCACCTTTCAGATGTTGACCAACACACGGGCATGAAACTCCGCTCCATCCTGAGCGTTCCCCTGATCGTCCGGGAAACCGTCATCGGCGCCCTCCAAGTTGTAGATATGGAACCGAACCGCTTTGGGCCGGCTGACCAAGCCCTGATAGAGCCATTGGCCGCCTCCGCGTCCGTGGCCATCGAAAACGCCCGTCTGCACCAGGCCCTGCGCGATCACGCCGAGCATCTGGAACAACGAGTGCGCGAGCGAACGGCGGAACTCGAGGCCCAATACGCTCGCCTGGATGCCATCTTGCACAACACTGCCGATGGTATTCTCGTCACCGACGCCGATGGCCAAGTCATTCAAGCCAACCCGGTGGCCCAGACGTGGCTCACCCAGACCCTATCGCCAGAGGACGAAGCCAGGTTGCGCGAGGCGGTCTACGACCTGGCTCTCCAGGCCGCCGAGCGACCGACGACTGCGCTGGAGCTAAAGGGGCTGGACCTGGAACTGCGCGCCGCCCCTATATCGGTGCCTGGGATGGAAAATCTCGCCGCCGTCGTGGACATCCACGACGTCAGTCACCTCAGAGCGCTGGACCGGATGAAGAACCGCTTCATCTCCAACATCTCCCACGAACTGCGCACCCCCATCACGACCATCAAGTTGTGCGCTCACTTGATGAACCGACAGCCAGAGCACTGGCGGGGACATCTGAACAACCTGACTCAAGAAGCGGAACATCAGGCCCGGCTGGTGGAGAGCATCCTCCAGATCTCGCGCCTGGACGCCGGGCGACTGGAAATGGCCCCCCGCCCCACCTCCCTCGATGAGCTGGCCGAATCTATCGTCACCAGCCGCCAGATTCTGGCCCAGGAAAAAGATCTCGTGCTCGAGTATCGCGCCGCAGCATCCCAGCCAGTGCTGGCGCTGGTGGATCCGGGGTGGATGACTCAAGTGCTGGACAACCTGATCGGCAACGCCATCCGTTACACCCTCAGGGATGGCGCGATCGTCGTCTCCATCGCCACGCACAGGGCGCAGGGACGACCCTGGGCGACGATCACTGTCTCAGACACGGGCATAGGCATCCCGGCCGACGAGCTGCCCCACGTCTTTGAGCGCTTCTTCCGGGGCGAAAAACCCCGCACCATGCAGTTGACCGGGACCGGGTTAGGATTGTCCATCGTCAAAGAGATCGTGGAACTGCATGGCGGCTGGGTCACATTGGACAGCCAGGAGGACGTGGGCAGCACCTTTACCGTCTGGCTGCCTCTCATCACCCCCAGGACCGATGCTCTGTCCGAGCAATGATCTCGTCCTGCAGCGTCCTGCTCAAATCACAAAAGTAATCGCTGTAACCCGCCACCCGCACAATCAGACTGCGGTACTGGTCTGGGTGCGCCTGCGCCGCTCGCAGCGTGGCCGCATCCACCACGTTGAACTGGATGTGATGGCCGTCCAGTCGAAAGTACGCCCGGATCAACTGCACCAGCTTGTCCAAATCCTCCCCATCCTGGAGCAATTGCGGGGTGAACTTTTGATTGAGCAGCGTGCCACCAGTACGGACGTGGTCCATCTTGGCCACCGACTTGATGACGGCCGTTGGCCCGTGCCGGTCTGCCCCCTGCACCGGTGAGATGCCCTCGGAGAGGGGCGTCCCGGCCCGCCGTCCATCCGGCGTCGCCCCAATCACGGATCCAAAGTAGACGTGCACCGTCGTCGGCAGCAGGTTGACGTGATACCGGCCTCCCTTGGTATTGGGGCGGCCGTCCACCGCGTCGAAATAGGCGTCGAACAGGGCGACCATCACCCCGTCCGCGTAATCGTCGTCGTTGCCGTACCGGGGCGTCCTGTGCAGCGCCATCTGGCGCAGCCGCTCCCCCTCGCGTCCCGCAAAATCGTCCCGCAGGGCCGCCAGCATCTCGGCCATCGTCCAATCCCCTACATCGAAAACGTGATACTTGACCGCCGTCATGCCGTCGGTGATGCTCCCCAGCCCCACCCCCTGGATGTACGTGGTGTTGTACCGCGCCCCGCCGTCGTGATAATCTCTGCCCCTGGCGATGCAGTCGTCAATCAACAGCGAGAGAAACGGCGCCGGCAGATGCCGGGCGTACAGCCGCTCGATGACGTTATTCCCCCGCACCTTGACGTCCACGAAATGGTTCAACTGCTTTCGATACGCCTCGAAAACCTGCTCAAAGCTCTCGAACTGCACCGGGTTCCCCGTCTCCAAGCCAATCTTTTGACCTGTGCGGGGGTCAACACCGTTGTTCAGCGTGATCTCGAGCACCTTGGGCATGTTGAAATAGCCAGTCAGGATGTAGCTCTCCTTGCCGAACGCTCCCACCTCGACGCACCCACTCGACCCGCCATTTCGCGCGTCGGCCACCGATTTCCCCATACGCATCAACTCTTGCACGATCAGGTCGGCGTTGAACACCGAGGGCTGACCAAACCCGGTACGGATGATCTCGGCCGCCCTGCGGATGAACCGATCCGGGCTCTGCTTGCTGACCTGGATGGACGAACTGGGCTGCAACAGCCGCATCTCCTCGATCACATCCAGGAGGACGTAGGTCAAGTCGTTGACGCCGTCAGAGCCATCCTCCCGCAATCCCCCGGTGTTGATCTGGGCAAAATCGGTGTAGGTGCTGCTCTCGGCCGCCGTGACCCCCACCTTGGGTGGCGCGGGCTGATTGTTGAACTTGATCCACAGGCACTGCAACAGCTCCGCCGCCCGCTCCCGCGTCAGCGTCCCCTGCTCCAACCCCCGCCGGTAGAACGGGTACAGGTGTTGGTCCAGCCGGCCGGGGTTGAAGGCGTCCCAGGGGTTCAACTCGATGGTCACCCCCAGGTGCACGAACCAGTAATATTGCAGCGCCTCCCAGAAATCCCGCGGCGCGTGGGCCGGCACGCGGGCACAGACCTCGGCCACCCGCTCCAACTCGGCCCGCCGGCGTGGGTCCGCCTCCTGCCGCGCCAACCGAGCCGCCTCCTCGGCGTGCCGCTCCGCAAAACGAATCAGCCCATCGGCGCAGATGGCCATACCTTTGAGCTGCTCTTGCTTGTCGTACGCCTGGGGGTCGTTCAGATAATCCAGGCCATCCAGTTCGCGCTGGATAGCCCGCTTGAAATCCAGCA
>DSDT01000095.1 GCA_011048615.1 Chloroflexota bacterium
CGGTTTCTTGGGGTGGGGGGATGGCGCCGGCCGGGGTCGGCTCCGGCTTGACCGGGCCGCTAAAGTAGCGGGTTGGCAGATAGACCGTGGGTTGGAAGGACGCCTGAGGTGGCAGGTTGGCCTTGGAGATGTAGATGGAGAGCCAGTTCTGGCCCGAGGTCTCGTCGGGGGTGGGATAGTAGACCCAGCGGTCGAAGGAGGCGACCACGCTGTCGTCCACCAGGATGCCGGCCTGGTCCACCAACTCGTCGGTCACCTGCTCCGGCTCGGTCACGTCGGCCGGCAGTTCGATGGGGAGGATGAAGGTGACGATCTGCTCGCCAATTTCGAGGTTCCACTGAATGGGGGCCCAGGCCAGTACGCGGTAGGATGCCCCGTCCGCCGTCGTCTCATCCAGCGCATAGGCGACCCGGTAGTGGATCTGGACGGTGTAATCGAGGCCCGGTTGGGTGTTGAACCCCAAGTCCACGCCGTAAAAATTGCCGCCCTTGTCGTTCAGCGTGACGGGGGTCTCCCGCCCGTCCTGCTCGACGTGGGAGTCGAGCATCTGATGACCAGCGTCGAAGGGCCCCATCGTGGTGATACCGCTCCGGGACTCGGTCTCGTGGAAGGTGAGGCGGTATTTGATGTCCAGCATGCCATCGCTGAGCACCGTGACTTGGGCGTCGACCTGGGTGATGATGGGCGGGCCGGCGGCCCGAAGGGTGTCCGTCAACCCCAGGCCCAGGGTGACGATGACTAACAATGCGGCTGTGGAACGCAAGATTTTTTTCATAGTGCACCATCACTTTATGACCTGGCCCAAGAGATCAATCTCGGCTCGTAGGGAGAGGAGAGGTCTTGGTGATGAGGCAGCATGCGCAGCGTATACCCGTATCGCCCGCTGAGTTGGCAGGGGATCGCGCCGGCAAAGACATACTGCCCATTCTCCCTCGTTTCTACGCACTCCATCACCGTGGCTGTGCCGGGAGTGATTTCGCCCGCCGTGTCCAGAGGGCCGTGGTACAGTTCCACCGTGACATCCTCTGGCCCCAGTTCTCCCAGGTGAATCAGGGCTTGAATCTCCAGGTTGCATCCGACCTTGATCTCCTCGAGGGCGTTGGTTTCGACATGGAGCACCCGGACCTGGGGCCAGTGTTGGTAGAGGGTCTCTTTCCACGAGGCCAGGGCCTTGGCGCGCGCCATGTCATTTCGAGTCAGGCGCTCGTATCGCTGCGCAGCCGGGAGATACAACTGCTCGGTGTATTCCTCCACCATGCGGGTGGTGTTGAAATAGGGGCAGATCACTTTCATCGCGGCCTTCATCCGAGCGATCCACTTACGGGGCAGTCCATCCGGGCCGCGCTCGTAAAAGAACGGGATGACTTCTTTTTCGAGCAGGTCATAGATGGCGTGCGATTCGATGGTATCCTGGTAATTGTGGTCGTCGTACACCTCGCCTCGGCCGATGGCCCAGCCGACATCGGGCTGATAGGCCTCGTCCCACCAACCGTCGAGGACGCTCATGTTGAGCGCTCCGTTGACGACGGCCTTCATGCCGCTGGTGCCGCTGGCTTCCCGAAAGCGGCGCGGGGTGTTCAGCCACAGGTCAACGCCCTGGAGCAGGTAGCGAGCGACCCACATATCGTAATCCTCGATAAAGACGATGTGACGTCGAAAGGCCTCTTGGCGGCTCATGTGGATGATCTGGCGAATCAGTTCCTTGCCGGGGTGATCGGCCGGATGGGCCTTGCCGCTAAAGATGATCTGGACGGGCCGCTCCTCGTCGGTCAGAATGGCGGTCAGTCGCTCCACATCTCTCAGTATCAGCGTGGCGCGCTTGTACGTGGCGAACCGGCGCCCGAATCCAATGGTCAGGGCCTTGGGATCCAGGGCGTCCCTGGCGGCCTCGATGGCGGATGGTGGGGCGCCGCGATTTTCCAGTTGGACGTGCAGGCGCCGGCGGGCAAAGGCGATCAACCGCTCGCGGCGGCGCTCGTGGGTGCGCCAGATCTCGGCGTCTGGAATCTCTTCCACCCGCTGCCACACGTTGAGGTCGGCAGGGTCCTTTCTCCAAGCCGGGCCGAGATACCGGTCGAGCAGGTCGGCCATGTCGTGCGAGATCCAGGATTGGAGGTGGACGCCGTTGGTCACCGTCTGGATGGGGATTTCGGCCTCTGGCACGCCGGGCCAGACGGGCTGCCACATTTCGCGGGCGACGATGCCGTGCAGTTTGCTGACTCCGTTAGCGTCGGCCGAGAGCTTGAGAGCCAGCACGGCCATGCTGAACGGCTCGTTCGGGTCCGAGGGGTTGATGCGCCCCAGGCCCAGGAATTCGTCCCGCGATAGACCCAACTGGGTGCGGTAATCGGCAAAGTACTTGTCCATCAGATGAACGGGAAACAGGTCTATGCCGGCCGGGACGGGGGTGTGGGTGGTAAAGACGGTGCCAGCGGTCGCAGCCTCCCTGGCCTGGCTGAAGGATAGATCGTGTTTTTCTCTCAGCAGGCGGATGCGCTCCAGGGCCAGGAAAGCCGAGTGGCCCTCGTTCATGTGATAGACGGTGGGATGAATGTTCAAAGCGTTCAGGGCACGAATGCCGCCAATGCCCAACAAGAGTTCCTGGCGGATGCGCGCCTCGACGTCGCCTCCGTAGAGTTGGTCGGTGATGTCCCGGTCCACGGGCTCGTTCCCGTCTATATTGGTATCGAGGAGCAAAAGGGGGATGCGTCCCACCTGGACCTGCCACACTCGGGCCTGCACTTGGTGGCCGGGATAGGAGACTTGGATGATGAGGGGCTCTCCATTTGAATCCTGTTTGGGTTGCAAGGGCATGGTGTAAAAATCGTTGATGGGGTATTTCTCTTGCTGCCATCCATCGGCGCTGAGATATTGGCGAAAGTAGCCCTTTTGGTATAGCAGCCCGACCCCCACCAGAGGCAGGCCGAGGTCGCTGGCCGACTTGGTGTGGTCTCCCGATAGAATGCCCAGCCCGCCGCTATAGTTGGGGATGCAGTCGGTCAGCCCAAACTCGGTGGAAAAGTAGGCATAGATCGGTTCATGGTAGGGGCCGTACTGCTTGTGATACCAGGTGGATTGGCTCTGTATGTAGGCGTCGAAATTTTCCAGCACCCGCTCCATGTGAGCCAGGAATGCGTCGTCCTGGGCGGCTTTTTCCAACTCTTGTTGCTTGATGGTGCCCAACATCAGGACCGGATTGCGATATGTGGTTTCCCACAGCCGCGAGTCCAGGCGGCGAAACAGGTCAATCGCGTCCATGTTCCAGGCCCACCACAGGTTGTGAGCCAATTCCTGCAATCGCTCCAACTTGGGCGGCAGGGTGGGGTGAATCGTAAAGCTACGGACGGGGCGCACAGTGACACCTCCTTGAAAAAACTGAACAGCGCAAGAAGTATAGCACATCTGGCGTGGGGGCACAATTCGCAGGTTCGCGGATCAGGAGATGTCTGGTCAGAGACGATTGAAGACGAGGCGGACTAGATCCCGCCGCCACGGACGCTTGCGGCTCAAATAACTGAGGCAGTCGGCGAAGCGGCACGGCTCGAAATCATAATGCTGGGGAATGGACATCAAGTCTGTAGCGCTGCCCGCCGTGAGAAGGTCGATCCACCAGAAGGGAGTAGGATTGCGCGGCAGCAGTGCGTCCGCCAGGGCGATGGCCCAGTGCATCATCGGTATGCGCAGGGTCAACAGGCGCTTGTGTATCCCGGCTGCGGTCAGCACGTTGGTGACCATTTGCTCCAGGGTAAAGTGTTCCGGTCCTCCCAGCGGGATGGTCCGCCTGACGAGCTTGTTCTGTTCTGTCGTGGTCAGGATACAACGGGCCAAGTCCTCGACCCACAGGGGTTGAAAGCGGGATAGGCCGGCATCGGGGATGGGCATCACGATAGGGATTGACTTGGCCAACATTGTCAGCACGTTGGTGAATTGATCCTCCGCACCGTAGACGATGGAGGTTTGCAGGATGGTATAGTTCAACTCGGCTTGCAGGACGGTGGCTTCTAGCTCTCCCATGACGCGCATCAGGGGATAGGCGGAGGCGCGGTCCGCTCCCAGGCGGCTCAGGCAAATGAAACGGGTGATTCCTGTCTCCCGAGCGGCCGAGATGAGGTTGGCGGTGTCCTCGATGTAGCTGGCAGGGATTTCTCCGTGCGTGATCTCTTCTTCGCCCAACAGGTGGACGATGGCCGTCACGTCCTGCATCGCCGTGCGCAGGGCGGGGAGATCGTTCATACTGGCAGAGATTGAGGAGAAAGAGACACCGGCAGGCAACTGTAGTTCGTGCCGGGAGGGACATAGAAGGCAGCGAATCTCGCGTTGTTCGGCGGCTGCTCGTCGCACGACGGCTCGCCCTACAAAACTGGTGGCGCCGGTGATCAGTATCATTGAACTCCTCTCGCGAGGGTAGATTATACCACCGATGGGAACGAAGGCCAAGCGACCGTGCAGAAAGCTCGGCTTATCGCTCCACCTTGCTGTTCTCAGGGTGGGGTGATATACTGTAGAGATAAGCCTGGTCATTCGGCTGGGAGGAACACGCATGTTCGACGATCCAAGAGGCCCAATTGAGCATTTCTCGTGGGGTACGTTCGTCGTCGCGGGAGGAGAGCACTCTCCGACGACCGGCGTGGGGAAGGACATTCGCCTGGTCGGGGAGGAGGTGAGCGCGTGGCGAGAGCGCCAGGGGCACAAGCTCAAAAAGTCAATGATCACCGGTGTGTACGACCGAGGCGTTGACGTTCTCGTCATTGGCGTCGGCGTCTACGGGGCGCTCAAGTGTCCCGACAAAGTGCGGAAAGCAATCCGCGAGCGCGGCATCCCCGAGTTGATCGTCCAGCCCACTCCACAGGCCTGCGCCACCTACAACGACCTGTTCCACCAGGGGAAAAAAGTCGCACTGCTGGCCCACGGGACGTGTTGACTGCCGGTGATGGTCCGCCTTGGCGTTTCGAGATGGCGAGAGGCATAGTACCCCCTTTGGCGGATTTGTGTTACAATAAGCCCCGGTCAATCTAGTTCTCGGGCAACTGCTTATCAGGTGCGACGCGCTTGTGCATTACGCCTGAGCAGTGACGTTCTCGGATTGGAGTCGTGCCAATGGACTTGCTAGAGATGGGGATCGCCGCCGCGCGCAGTGGAAACCGGGACGAGGCCCGCATGCTGCTAGAGGGGGCCACGCTTCACGAGCCGGACAACGAGCAGGCTTTTCTGTGGCTCAGTTTCGTCCTGGATGACCCCGAGTTGTCCATGCGCTGTCTGGAGCGTGTGCTAGAGATCAATCCTCATAACGAAAGGGCTAAACAGGGCCTGGCCTGGCTGCGCTCACAGCATGCGGATCAGGATGGTGGTCTGCCGCAGCGCCTGCCCGACTCTGAGCTATCCGCTCTGTTAAAGGTACTGCGTCACCCCGACCGGCGGGTGGTGTTGGCGGCAATTCGCCGCCTGGCGGAGGCCGGCGATTCGCGCGCCGTCGAGCCGCTGATTGAACTGCTGGTCACGACTGGAGATGATGCGACTCGGACCCACGCTCGCGCGGCCCTCGTCGCCGTAGGCACGCCATCGGTCGAGCCGGTGGTGAGCCGCCTGATGCAGGAGCAGCAGCCCCAGGCGGCCTCTCAACTGGCGGCTGTGTTGGCCCGCGTCCGCTCGATGGCCGCCCTGGCCGCGTGCCGCGAAGTGATCCATGGGGCGGCCCATCCGGTCGCCCGCTACGCTATGGCGCTCAATCTGACCACCTCCGCTCACGGGGACGCGGCGCTGGGCATCGTGCGGGATTATCTGGGGAGCGCAGGCCAGGACGAGCGGGCGCGCTCGGCGGTCGTGATGGCGCTCGGCAAGGCGATCAAGGACAGGATGCTGGAGGCCGGACAGGGTGTGCAGACCTTGATGGAGGTCAAAGCGAATTCTTCTTTGCCCGTCCCGGTGCGGAGGGCCGCCCTGCTAGCGCTGGGTATGTCCAGTCAACCCTCTGTCCTGAAACACATCTTTCAGGCGACGGGAGATCCCGATGAGCAGATGCGTCTGGCGGCCGTGGAGGCCCTGGCCCGGTTCAATCCTCCGCAGGTCGAGCTTCTCGATCGGTTGGCTCGCAGCACAGATCAGGGGGTCCGCGCCCGGGCGAATCAGCTGTTGGATCAACTTCAGGCCGTCCAAGCGAGGAGATAAAAAAAGTCGATCTGGCTCTCCGCCCTCGCCTACGAAATTCTGCACGTCGTCCGGCAAGGGAAAGACCGTATCGTACCCTGCAGCGCTGGCAGATGTCCCTTTTCTCTCAACTCAAATTGCTCAGAACCATCACAAGGATGGCAGCCGCCACCGCTACGACGGCAAAAAACCCCAGTAATCCCAGCCCGAACCACAGCGCCAGGTAAGGATTGGCCTGGCGGACGCGATAGGCCCTCTGCTCCAGCGACGAAAGCTCGGCCTTCGTGGTCGGCGCGGGCAGGCGCTCGGCGATCTGCACCAGGCGCAGCAGGTCGTGGACCCACCGCTGCATCAGCGCCGGATCGGGGTCGAAACCGAGCCACTGGGTGCTGCCGCTGAGCAACAGTTGGAAAGTCCCCGGCCGCACGATGACCTGCTGGCGGGTAAAGATGCTCTCCAGCGTGGTCAGCCGCCGGAAGATCTCGACCGCTTCTGGATCGTCGAACAACGCGCGCGCCCACGCCTCGTCGTGGGGAAAGACGGTCAGCGATGGGTCGGCGACGGGGAGGGGCGATTTGTTGACCAGCCCGGCGAGGAAGCGCGTGTCGCCGTGGGGGCCAGTGACGCCCAACCGGGTCTGCAGCGCGGTGCTGACCTCGATCTCCATCCTTGGCCCGCGCGCCAGATAGACGGCGACCTGGCGGCCGTTCACCATCCCGTGGTACTGGCGGAAAAAGCTGAGGTAGGTCTGGCCTTGCAGCCCCAGCGGGCAAAAGATCGCGTCCAGTTTCTGCTTCCGCCGGTAGACGACGAGGCCGAGTACCGCCGCTCCGCCGCCAAAGGGCAGCAGCCCCAACACTACGCCTCCGCCGATCAGCAGCCCGGGCGACACACGACCGTAGAGGGTGTTCACCAGCCACAGAATCGTAAACACCAACGTGCACCCCAGCGGAAGGCCGATCGCAATGGCGAGCAGACGAACGATCACCGCCCGCCCACAGCCACGGGCCACGTCTTTGCCGATGGTAGACATAGGATCCTCCTTGTATCTAGCTTGGCCCGGTTCGGCATGGGGATCAATTGCAACAAGGCGAACCAGTGGCTACGCCCCAGTCCTTGCCCGGCGATTCTTGCTTTGCCAATCCGGTCGAACGCGATGCCTATGAACTCGCCGGGTGCAAAGTCGTGTCAACCGGCTTTTTCGAGATGTTCGATCAAAACTTTGTACAGCCTTCTTGTGAAAAACCTTCAGAGAACTTGATACTCCTTACCCGGACAAGTTTACCTCAAATAAGCAAGACTTGCAAAGGAAGAGGTGAGGATTGTGCAGGGAAAGGCACAAGATTCAACCTTGCAAAAAATATTACCAGGTTGAAAAAGGAGCATTTCCTTACTGAAATCGCATACTTTCCTTACCTTGACAATGGCACATTCTACCTTTGGCGGCCTAGTTCCCGGGCAAGGCCCGCCGGGGCATAAAGTGCCCCGGCTACAGAGCTTTCGCCCCGTGAACGGGGCTCCCGAGCCCGATTCATC
>DSDT01000253.1 GCA_011048615.1 Chloroflexota bacterium
ACGTTTCACGCATCCCGTTTCACATTTAACTCGATGGAGGTGCAAAATGACCAAAACCTATTCCCCTGGCCCCCTGATGAAACAGATCTGTGCAATACCCAACCTGGTGGCCGCCTGGCGGGCAGTACGTGGCAACATCACCGTCAATCGCCGGCCTCACTCCTGCGGCGTGGACGAGGTATCGGTGGCCGCTTTCGAGCAACAGTGGGAGGAGAACCTGGCGGAACTGTCTCGTTCGATGCTGGAAGGCCGCTACCGCCCGCTGCCACCCCGTCGGGTGGAGGTGCGCAAGCCCGGCGGCGGAAAGCGCGCCATTGGGGTGCTGGCCGTGCGCGACCGCGTTGCCCAGCGGGCTGCCCATCAAGTGCTGGACCCGCTCTTCGACGAGCAGTTCCTGGATTGTTCGTATGGCTTCCGCACCGGCCGCTCTGTCGAGGACGCTGTTCATAGGGTGCAGTGTTACCGCCAGGCGGGTTGCGCTTGGGTCGTGCACGCTGACGTCATCGCCTGTTTCGACACATTGGATCACAAACTGTTGATGCGCTTCGTGGCCGAGACGGTGCGCGAGCGGGGCGTGCTCCAGCTCATTGAGGGCTGGCTGGAGGCCGGTGTGTTGGAGACCGATGCCGAGGTCTACCGCGTGCCAGGCGCGTGGGAGAGGTTGTTGAACAGCGCGACCGGGCGATTGAGATCGTCTGCCCCTTTTTCCCGCTGGCCCGACGAGGAAGGTGAGAGTATAAGAGATTTGGTCCCAGACGGCGGCTGGCAGCGGCGGGAGTTGGCAAAGCAATTGGGAACGGATGCACTATTGGCCGGGTTGACCGTAGCCCGGCCAACGATGGAGAAGGTGCTGCCCGGCTTGCATCGGCTGGTGCGGCGCAGGCGCGTGATCTGGGGCGCGGCTGGATTGGTCGGTGTGGGAGCTCTGGCTTCCGCCTGGCTGCTCCTGCGATGGTTGGCCCCTCGCCCACACGGAGCATTGCAGGGGGGTGCGCTCTCGCCCTTGTTAGCCAATGTCTACCTGCACCAGTTCGACCGGGCAGTGACCGACGCGGGAGAGAACCTGGTGCGCTTTGCTGACGATTTCGTGATCTGCTGCCCGGAGCGGGGCGCCGCAGAACGGGCGGGCGAGCTGGCCGCGCGGGAACTGGCCGACTTGCGGCTGCGGCTTAACCAAGCCAAGAGTCACGTCGTCTCTTTCGATCAGGGCTTCCGCTTCCTGGGGCGCCGGTTCAAATGACAAATAGCAAATGGCGAATGGCGAATAGCGAATGGAGGAAAGCAATGAGCGCACTGTATCTCACCGAACAGGGAGCCGTGCTGCGGCGGGTCGGAGAGCGGTTGGTGGTTACCAAGGATCACCAAGTGTTGGAAGACGTGCCCATCATTCACGTTGATCAGGTGGTGGTGATGGGGAATATCCAACTTACCACCCCGGTGGTAACGTTGCTCTTGCAGCGGGATGTGGACGTGGTCTATCTTTCGAGCCGGGGCAAGTTCCGCGGCCGGTTGATGACCACCGGCTCCAAGTTCGCCCAGTTGCGCCACCAGCAGCTACGCTTGATGAACGATGAGAAGGCGGTGTTAGCCATAGCGCGGGAACTGGTGGTGGCCAAGTTGGAGAACCAGGCCCACCTGCTGGAGCGTCTGGGGGCGCAGGGGTCTGCCCGCGAGATCCGGGGGGACGGGAATAAGGCGCGGCAGGCTGCCACGGTGGAGGTTCTGCGCGGCCACGAGGGAGCGGCCGGCGCGCGCTACTTTACCGCTCTCAGGCGCTTGATCCCTGGCGAGTGGGGTTTCACCAAGCGCATCTACCACCCGCCGACGGATCCGGTCAACGCGCTCCTCAGCCTGGGCTACACGCTGCTCTTGAAAGACGCTACTGCTGCCGTGCAATTGGTGGGGCTGGATCCTTTTATGGGTTTCTTCCACGCCATGGACTATGGCCGACCTTCGTTGACACTCGACGTGATGGAGCCATTCCGCCCGCTGGTAGATGGGCTGGTGCTGGGATGGATCGCAGAGGGAAAGGTGTCACCTGGGGACTTTCAATCAGCGCGGAAGAAGGACGGGGCTGTATTGTTGAACGACGACGCACGAACCCGCTACTTTGGCACCTACGAGCAGCAGATGGAAAAGCGCGCGCTGTATCCACCTACGGGCGAGCGCACCTCCTTTCGCCGCTGCCTCGAGTTGCAGGCCCGGCAACTGGCCCAGGTGCTGCTAGAGAAGAGGGGGCGGTTCGAGGCGTTCAGGATGGGAACGTGAAACACAAGATGTCAAACGTGAAACGTCAGCGGGCAAGCGTCAGACGTAACACACAATCCATCGGCAGTGAGAGGGGTGATGGCAAAGCAATGGGGATCGAGACGAGGTGACAACAACGGGAGGCGGCTGATCCTCTACACCGACGGCGCGATCCGGCCCAACGCGACTGGCCTCGCCGCCGTAGTGCGAGACAGGAAAGGTCGGGTGGTGACCTGGCGGAGCAAGAGGCTGCCTCAGGCGATGACGTGCAATGAGGCGGAGTACGAGGCAGTGCTCCTCGGGCTGGAGATGGTGCGCGCTCTCCGGCCACTCCGGGTGGAGGTGCGAACAGATAGCCAGGTGGTGGTGAACCAGATGCTAGGGTTGTTCGCGGTGCGCAGCGCGCACCTGCGCCGGTTGCACGCTCAGGCTAGAGAGGCGGTGGCGGCGCTGGGCGCGGTCGAGTTTGTGCATGTGCCCCGGTTGCGCAACCGGCTGGCCGACGCGCTGGCCAACGAGGCAGCGGACGAGTGGAGAATGGAGATTGGAGATTAGAGAGGGGGACGGTGGGGAAGCGTGGAAAGAAGACGGCCGGAGAGCGGCTGGAAGAGCGGTTTGCCGGTTGGGGTGAGGAGACAGGGCGGGCGAAGCAACACTTTGTGGCCATCAGCTACGACATACCCGACGACCGGCGGCGTGGCAAGATGTGCAAGCTGCTGAAGGACTATGGGGAGCGGGTACAGTATAGCGTGTTCGAGTGCGTCCTGCGGCCCGATGACTTGAAGCGGCTGCGCGAGCGGCTCAAGCCACTGCTGGTGCTGGAGGAGGACGACGTGCGCTTCTACCGGCTGTGCGAAAGTTGCCGCCGCAAGGCGACGGTCTGGGGACGCAAAAGGCGGCGCAGATGGAGAGATGCCGTCGTTGTGTGACGTGTCATCTATAGGAGAAGGCTACGATACCTATGACCGGGGAGGGCTATCACTATACGCCTGGCGTGCCTCGGCGTAGATGCGGAGTGCTGCGTTGAGTTGACGCTCACACTCGTCTCCCAAGGCTTCGAACCAGGCCCAGACATCCGAATCTATCTGCACTGTGATGATGGTGAATTGCTGAGGCAACCGCAAGGTTGCCCGCGCAAAGAAGGTCTCTGACAATGGTGGAATGTCCGAGGTGTCAACCTTTTCATCGGTGAGCGCGTCAACGTGCTCCCAATTGGTCTTTGAGGGTCTGTTCGTACCGCTTCTGTTCATAAGCTAGCGCCTTTTCCAGCGGTCTTTAATCCTCGCGGTCGTCGAGTGCAACCAACATGGGATGGGTGAATATCTCCCACGTAGGAACGCCGAGCAAATCACCACTCGCTATCACATTTTAACTCTGGCAATCTGACGGGGGGTAGTGTAGGGTTAGCGTATCCGCAGCGTACCGGCGTCAAAGACACAGAAACGACCTGGCAGGTCACTGGCGTGATGTTCCAGAATCCACTTCACGATACGCACTTTCGTCTCGCGGCGCGCGCCGGGCATTCGCAGAAAGAGCACACCAGAGTGAGGGTGTCCAGAATGGTACACCAACTCGCCAAAGTCAGCGTCCATCGTGACGACAATGCGGCGCTCACGCACGGCCCACAGCAGGATATCGGCGTCACTCATACGTGGGTCAGTATCGCCGACAAAGACCGCGTCGTGGCCCGCTTGGCACAGATCGTCGGCCACTGCGCGACCAACGTTGAAATCAACTAGAAAGCGCATCTGCCGAGAGCTATGCGGGCTGTGGAACCAGGTAGACTCGCTCAGTCGCAACCAGATCGGCAGCGTATTGAAGCGCTGCCTGGACATCTTCTGGCTCAAGGCCAGGGTACTCCACCAGCAGCTCCTCCTGAGGGATCCCGGCTGCGACAGCCGTCACGATCTGCTCCACGCTAATGCGCATACCACGGATGATCGGCTTCCCGGCCAATACAGCCGGGTCCACTGTGACTCGCGCCCGCAAGTTCTTCCGGTGAGTTGGTGTCATCATATCCCTCCCAATACAGGGTGTGAAAACATTGTAACACGGATAGGGTCACGAGGCAAATCGCTATTCGGCGACCGTAACATATTGGGGACAAGATTTTGGCCTGTCGCCAGGCGTGGCTGGGTGATTGTAAACCAGCATCGGGGACGTTTTTGCTCCTATAACGAACGTCACGCCCTTGCATGACGCCTATTCTTGTCCCCAGCGTGATACGCTCACCTATTCGCCGACTCGCTCATTCGCTCATTCGCTGATTCGCGCAATCCGATCCACCCGAAAGACCCTTTGGTCCCCCCGCAGGTGACAGTGGGCGATGAGGTAGACCACGTCGCCGTGCCACTCCAAGCGCAGCGGCTCGACGCGACGGACGGTGAGGTGGCTCCGCCCGGCGGTATAGTATTCGATCTCGACGGCGCTCTGCTCTTTGACGGCGGTCTCCAGCGCTCCCAGGAGGGGGCCGGTCGGCTCTGGCAAGCGATCCTCCATCTCCGACGGTGCGGCCTGATGCAGCGCCTCCAGCGTCTGCTCGACGGTCCGTTCAACTGCGTCACGTATGGGTAGAGGAAGGCCCTCGCTCCAGCGTTGGGCCAGCGCATAGGCCGGCCGGGTGAGCAGGCCCAACTCGTCGGCCAGGTGAGCGTAGACGCGCAGGGCAGCAGCGATGGCGACGCGTTCATCCTCCCGTAACCCCTCCCCCGCCTGCGGCAGGGGGGAGACTTGGGGCAGGTCGAGGCGGGGAGTGATGGACCGGTAGGCCAGGCGGCGCAGGAGTGCGTTCAGGCGGTCGGCGCGTACCTCGACGGTGCGGGCGTTGAGCGTCCTACCCAGCGTCTCACGCACGCGGTGCTGACCGGTCAGGTCGCGCAGCAGGTCGGCGTCGCGGGTCTGAAGCAGCATGGTCTGACGGATGGTGACCCGGTTGAACTCGTCGGCCCAGTGGTAGAGGCTGCCTAGCACGGGGGCGGGCAACGGCTCAGCGGAGGCTCGCTCCAAAAAGTTGACCGTGCCCTCGACGGTATGACCGCGTTGCTGGGCGCGGAGGAAGTGAGGGCGGGTGAGGCGATATTGGCCGCGTGTAGGTCCGGGTGGCACGATGCCTTCCAGGGCGAAACGGTCGAGGAGAGGCAAGCCAGGGGGTGCGTAGAGGGTGATAGTGGTATCCTCCTCACTTTGATCTGGGAGAGGAGCAACGTGCAACGGGGCAGAGACGGGGGCGGCAGGCCAGTCACCGTCGGCGCGACCGAGGAGCGCGGCGCCCAAGGGGGACAGGAGCAAGGGAGACCTTCGGCTACGCTCAGGACAGGCAGAGGAGCAAGGGGGCAGGGGAGCGGACTTACCCTCTTGCTCTGTCGCCGATTCTCCAATTCGTCCATTCTCCGATTCGCTATTCGCCCATTCGATAACTCCAAACCAGGTCAGGGGTCCAGTGAGTAAGGCCAGCAGCACGGCGCGGGTGCGGGTTTCAAAATTAGCGCGCTCTTCAGAGTCGAGCGCGGCCCAGACGGCGTAGGTGGCCTGGGGGCGCAGGAGGGCCGGCTCTCGTTCAGCCAAAGCCTTGAGCAGGTTGGAGGCGGGGCCAAGATCTCCCATGGGACAAGCGGATAGTGTCTCCAACAAAACGTGGAAGCGGGCTACGGGGTCGTCGTCCTCCTCAAGGGCCGGCAACCGGTAGCGGCGCCAGAGGGTGCGATTTTCGTCGCAGGGCTCGCACCAGACGTCCCAGAGGATGCGCAGGCGTTGAGAGCAAGGAGCGGTCAGCCACTCGTGGGCGATCAGCGTGGGTTTGAGCCAAGCGCCGACGAGGCCGACCAGTCCGGCCCGCTCGGCCAGGTAGTGGATGAAAGAGGTGCGGGCAGCCTGCAATTCGCTGCGGCCCGCGCCCAGGTCGTCGGGAGGCGTGAGGTGTGTGTTGAGTGCTCGGAGCGCGCTAGGCGGCAGCCAGCGACCGTGGCGCACGGAATAGTCCTCGCGGTTGAGCAAAGAGAGGAAGGTGAACAGGTCAGTGTCGAGGTCGTATCGCGTGTGGGGGTGTGGGGATGTGGGGGTCACGGGAGGCGGAAGGGTGACGGGCAGGTCGAGGTAAATGGCGAGCGGGTCGCGCAGGTCGTGAGGAAGGAGGAGGACGTGGACGGGGCGCTGGCGCGTTCCCAGGTTCAGGGGATAGGCCAGGCCACAGTGGACGAGGGTAGCAGCCGGGGAACGAGGCGTGGGCCACGGTGCCGGTGGGGCATGAGGATTCCAGGGACGGTAGGGATGAATAGGGCCGAAGCGGGCGACAAAGTCGGAGCGGGGGAGCGCCAGGTCGTTGGCCTGGATCAAGACCCGAAGGGCAGCGCGAGCGTCTGAGCTCAACGCGGCGAGGGTTTCTTGGAGGCGGATGTGGATCGCAGCGCCCAATTCCTGGGCCACCTGTTCTTTGGAGTGATGGTGGTGCGCGGGTACGTCATAGACGGCGGCCAGGGCGACGAGGGTGCGCCAGGGATATTGTAGCAGACAGGTCGTAGTATCCATCGGGGCGGTCTGGTCAACTGACGATCTTTTTGGGACGCAGATTGACGCTGATGAACGCTGATTATTTGATTCTATCGGCAAACAATCTGCGAAAACCTGCGTGAATCCGCGTCCGACCTTCCTGGGGAAGACCGTTCGACTAGCACGAGTTGTGTCAGGGCAGTCAGGTGGACAAGCTCTAACGGCGTCTTTCGGTGTGCCCCATTCCCTGGGCCGTCCTATGGCCGGTGCCGCAGAAGGCGGCATAGTCGGCCAGCAGGTTCAGACGGCGCAGCCATTCATCCCCGATCTTGCCGGCGCGGATGACGTTGTACTGGACGTTGCCCACAAAGCCCACCGTGTTGCGATTCCTCCCCAGGTCAACCATCTCGGTGCGCAGGTCGTAGCGGCCCACGGCTACGTGGGCGGCCACGATGTCGAGCAGGGCGACGTTGATGCGCAGCTCCTCCGGGGCGAACTCGTTCCAGCGGTTGAGCCAGGATTGGTAGACGAGGGAGGGGTCGGGCAGGGGGTAGTGCATCTCGCGGGAGCGAAAGCTGGTGGGGGAGAGGAAGCGCAGGCGGATGCGGGTGTCGGTCTGGGCGCCGGCTGCCAGGTCGGCGTAGGAGCGGTGCTCGATCTGGGGGCCGCCAGGGGGAAGCGTCAGCGGGCGGCCGATCACCTCGACGGTGGGGGTGAGGGAGATGCCTTGCGAGAGGGCGGGCCAGAGGGTGTCGTCGAGCAGGGTAAAGTAGACGGTGGGTTGGCCGTCCACGCGGTAGAGGGGGGAGAGGGTGAAGGGGCGCGGGCCGCTCTGGTCGTGGACTTTTGTGGATGTGGAGTAGTCGCCCAGGGCGAGCCATTGGTAGAAGAGGGCATGAAGCGCGCGGCCGGGGTAGGGGGGGAGG
>DSDT01000023.1 GCA_011048615.1 Chloroflexota bacterium
CCGGGGAGGAGGTGGGGGGTTCTGTGGAGCGGGCGTCTCTCGAACTGGTTCCCCGGCTGCGGTTTCTGCGCTGGCGTCGTTTCTGGTCGCCGGGCTGATTTCTTCAACGGTGATATCCCTGACCTCTCCTACCAGGGTGGCCAGGGCATCCGCGGCCCGGTTTTCTCCCGGCGGCTCGGTTTGCGAGGTCATCTGGAGGGGGGAGAATAGATTTTCCATCTCGGATTCCAATTTCTCTTTTCGGTTCATCTCGTCTTCTCTGCTGTCCATCATCTGTGCTCCGAACGGGGCCTGCCTCCTGAGGTTCAGGGCTGTAGCATCTCTTTGACTTTTCTGCACAGGTTGTGGATCTCGAAGGGAAATTCCAGGTGAGTGATGTGATCCTTCGGCTCGGACTTGAACGGCCTGTCGGAGATAATGAGCAGGGGCACGTGCCCGACGCGCTCTGTCATCGAGGCCCTGGTCAGGGCCACGATGGGTTCACTGGTCGACGAGCTCATCGCCACGATGATTAAATCGCATGGGCCGTCATCTGGCTGGTACTTGGGCTCGGAACAGTTCACGACTTGGACGTTGAGACAGCTGCCGAGATTTAGTTTGATCGCTCTGGAGAGCCCGTCGTTATCACTGAGTACGAGGATTCGTCTGGCCATCCCGTCTTGGGTTACGGTATCCCCCATGATTCTACCTCGATTGGTTCAAAGCACGCTGATTGGCGCCACTGGTATGCGACAACGAGACTTGCCGAAAAAGACGGTGCGCCTGCCAGTTCAGCCAGAATTGGGCGCGGATATGTCCTGAAAGCCTCATCGTGGTACTAGTATACCTTCTTCGCCTTCCAGGGACTTGACAGAGGGGGCTTGTAACCTTCCAAAGAACTTGCAATGCAGCGCGGGTACGACAAATGATGGGCCGTCATTCCCACCTTCATTCCCGCGCCTGTCCCCGCACAGGCGGGTAGTCACGGGAATGACCGCTTCGTCCAGGGAATGACGGCTTTACGAGAATGACGGACTGGTAGGAGGACAAGGTGAGTAAAAAGGGCTTGTTACGGAAAGCTTGCAACTTGCAGGGGACTAGAATCACGGCAAGCGTTCAGGTGCGACGCACTTTTGCCACAAAATCGGGCTGATTCGATGCGTAACCGGTGTTGGCAAGCCGTCCAAATCGCGTGAACAAGTGCGTCGCACCTGGTGTCCGAACGGTTACGAATCACGAACAAGTCGTTGGTGGGTCAAAGACGTACCCCAAACCCGACCGGGTGTGGATATACTCTGGTTCCCGGTGGTCGCGCTCAATTTTACGACGCAGGCGGTGGATGGCCTGCCACAGCAGGCGGGTCTCTCCCTCGTAGCCGATTCCCCATACATTCTCCAACAGGTATTCGGGCACCAGAACCCGTCCGGGGTGCTTGGCCAGCTCGCACAGCAGCCGATACTTGGTGGGCGTCAGCTTTACCTCTTGGTCGCGGACGAACACGCGCTGTTGGGAAAAGTCAATCTTGAAATCGCCAGTGTGCAAAGCGGGTCGGGACTCGTGTTGTTCTGACATATCGACGCGCCGCAGAACGGAGCGCACGCGGGCCAGCAACTCGCCGGCGCTGAAGGGCTTGGTCACATAATCGTCCGCTCCCAGGTCCAAACCCTTGACTTTGTCCGCATCCTCCGCCATGGCCGTGAGCATGATGACGGGGACGGTGGAGAACTCGCGGATCTGTTGACAGGCGGTATATCCATCCATCTCGGGCATCCGGACGTCCAGTATGACGAGATCGGGCTCCTCGTTGATCACCCGGTCCACGGCAGCCAGGCCATCTTGAGCGGTGAGCACCTCGTAGCCGCTGGCCTCCAGGTTGACCTGGATAGCTCGCACGTATCGCGGCTCGTCATCTACGACCAAAACGCGAATTTTACCAGTGTTCATTAGTTCTCCGTTGGTGTGGGTGCATCCTGACCGCCAATGGGCAGGGTAAAGTAGAACGAGCTTCCTTGGTCGGGGGTGCTTTCGGCCCAGATACGCCCGCCGTGTGCCTCCACGATGCCGCGGCAGACAGCCAGCCCCAGGCCGGCTCCCCTCACGTGACGGGTAGCTGGATGCTCGGCGCGATAAAACCGGTCGAATACGCACTCCAGGTCTTGCGGAGAGATGCCGATGCCCTGATCGCTGACCCACAGCAAGAGTTGGCGCTTGTCCCCCCGCCCGCTGACGACGATATCGCCTCCCTGGGGGGAGTATTTGATGGCGTTGCTCAAGAGATTGCGCAACACCTGCTCGATGCGCTTGGGGTCGACGTGGGCGATGCACGCGCGAGGGGGAAAATCGTGGATGAAACGATGGTGTACGGGTCGGATCTCCATCTGCATATCCTCGATTACCTCTTGGGCCATCTGTCCCATATCCGTGGCCTGTTTTTCCAGGTGGAAGCGGCCGCTTTCCATCCGGGATAGGTCCAACAGGTTGTCTACGATCTTTTCCAGCTTGTCTGCCTCATCGCCAATGTCGTGCAGGAACTCGAGCTGGGTCGCCAGATCCAAGTCCACGTCGTCCCGCATGAGGGTGGTACAGAAAATTTTGATCAGCCCCAGGGGCGTTCTCAATTCGTGCGATACGTTGGCGATCAGCTCGGACCGCAGGTGGTCCACCTCTTGCAAAATCTCGATCTCTGCGGCCTCTTGGACCAGGCGGGCGTTATCGATCGCCGCGCCAATCTGGTGGCCGATGGCCGTCAGCAGGTGCACCTCTGGGGGGTACACGGGGCGGGGAGCTTGGCTAAAGATTCCCAGCGCTCCCAATACCTTTTTGTTCGATTGGATGGGAACGCAGACCAGGGTTCGTATGCCTGGCGGGGAGCTTGTCCCATCGTTGATCCACGGTTCGGCGCTGATGTCCGGGACCACGATAGGCTGCTCCGATTGGACCAGTTTGCCCATGACCCGTGGCCCCAGGGCGGTCGTGGCCCATTCTTTCATCTGGGGTGGAGAGGAGACGCGGTGGATCACTAACGGCGGTTGTTCGGCGTACCCATCCACGAGTTGAATCCAGCCCGCGTCAATATCTATCACGTTCAGGACCTGGCGGAGGGATACCTCCAGCATGTTCCTCACGTCGAGGGATTGACTGATCGTCGTGGCGATAGTGTTGAGGGCCAGCAGCTCTTTGTTCCGCTGTTCGAGTTCTTCCTCGGCCAGTTTGCGCTCGGTGATGTCCCGGTGGATGCCAATCATTCCACTCGGTCGGTCCATTCCGTCTGTGACCAGAGAGATGACCGCGTCGGCCCAAAAGGTAGAGCCGTCTTTACGTCGTTGCACGTATTCACCGCTCCACACACCGGCTTCCATCACCTGCTGCATCCGACTCTCTTCTTCCTCCGCCGATGACTCGACGATGAGGGTGATGGGATGACCCAGCGCTTCCTCGCTGCTATACCCGTACAGGGCCTCGGCCCCTTTACTCCAATACGTCACCCGGCCCTGCAGATCTGTAGCGATGACTGACTCTCGCACACTGTCCAATAGTTGAGCCTGGAAACGCAGTTGTTCCTCAAAGCGCTTCCGTTCGATGGCGTAGCGAATTGAACGTACCAGTTGTTCGTTCTCCGCCCATCCCTTGACCAGGTAATCTTGGGCGCCCTCGCGGACCGCGCGCATGGCCAGCGTTTTGTCGTCCAGGCCGCTCAACAGGATGATGGGGATGTCTGGCGCCTGAGCGTACACGCGGGTAAAGGTGTGGATGCCGCTACTGTCGGATAGCGAGAGGTCCAGTAGGATCACGTCAAAGTCCCTGGCGGTCAGATGCTCCAATCCTTTCGCCAGAGAGTCGGCGTGTTGGGTGCAGAACGGGATATCCCAAGCGACGCCGAGCAGCGCTTGTATCAACAGGGCGTACTCTGGATCATCCTCAATGAGCAGAACGTAGAGTTTATTTCCCATCTCGAGTCTATGCTTGGTGGTTCAGTGCAGCGTTGAAGCGGCCTCGCACGGTCAAAACCTGAACCTAGTGTAATCGAGTTTTAATCTCTCTTGGGTTACAGTTTGGTTGCGGTTTCCTAACGAAACGACCGCCTCAGCCGCATCCCGTTCAGGATCACTGCCAAGGGTGTCCCCACGTCTGCCACGATCGCCATCCGCAGCGTCGCCAGGCCGAGGGCCGCCAGAACAAAGACGCCCGTTTTGACCGCCAAGGCCAGGCGGATGTTGACCGTCACGACGCGCCTCGTCCTGCGACTGAGGGCCACCAGAAACCCCAATTGATTCAGGTCATCCCCCATCAGGACGGCGTCGGCGGTCTCTATTGCCTGGGCCGAGCCGACGCCGTCCATCGGGATGCCCACCTTCGCCTCGACCAGGGCCGGGGCGTCGTTCACCCCATCCCCCACCATCTCCACACTGTGGTGCTCCTCGGCCAACGCTGCGCTGGCGCTGACTTGTCCTCGGGCAGCAGGTCCGCCTGCACCTTGTCCACCCCCACCTCGCGCCCGATGGCGCTCGACGACCAGGTCGTGACCGACCGCCGCACTGCCTGAACGAGCTGCTCGGTCGGCCAGTTGGGCGCTGTGATTTGGATTCCTGGATAGTCGCCCACTCGGCTGGTGGGGACTTGTTTCTACCGCAGGACGGACCGAGATGACCAGGATGTTCAATCTCGGCCCTCTTTTTTGACAACTCGTCCCTTTCGTTGTATACTCCCCCTGCTTTGAAGGCAGCGTTCCAGGACGGCGACGGTATTTTTCAAGCGTTGTGTGATCTGGTTGGTTCCTGCGCCGCCAGGTGGTCGGTCTGGATAGGTGCGTGGGCAAACCCGCCCGGAGTGTAGATTGGCCAGCCCTGCAGATCGTTCAGGGGCTGGCTTTTGTGTAGGCTGGAAATGGACATCCAAGAGTTGACGGCCGCGATGAACCGGTTCGTGGAGGCGATGGGTTGGTACGGCGAGGATTCGCCGTGCGTTCAGACGCCGCGCAACATTGCCATCTCCCTCTCCCTGGAGGCTTCCGAGGTGCTGGAGCACTTTCAGTGGGGCGAGAGGGGGGACAGCGACGCGCTGGCCGAGGAACTGGCGGACGTGGCGCTTTACCTGCTGCAATTGGCCTACTTGACCGGGGTGGACCTGGAGCAGGCCATTCTGGACAAGCTGGAGGTCAATTACGGGCGGGATTGGACGGAGGGGTGAGCGGAGGTGAAAATCCTCGCCGTCAGTGACCAGGTGGTCGAAGGCATCTACAGTCTGCAAATTCGCGAGCGATTTGGCGATGTTGACCTGGTGGTTTCCTGCGGTGATCTTCCCTACTCGTATCTGGAATACATCGTCTCGATGTTGGACGTGCCGTGCTTTTTCGTGCACGGCAACCACGATCAACCCGAATATATGTCCAATGGTAACACGCTGACCCGACCGGGCGGTTGGGTGAACCTGGACGGGCGGACGGTGATGTGCCGGGGAACCCTGCTGGCGGGTTTGGAGGGCTCTATCCGGTACAAGCCCTGTGCTCCCTATCAATACACGGAGCGCGGGATGGCCTACAAAGTGTGGCACTTGACGCCGGCGCTGCTGTTGAACCGGCTGCTGTGGGGACGGCACTTGGACATTCTCGTCACGCACTCGCCACCCTTTGGCATCCACGACGGCCAGGATTGGCCCCATCGGGGCTTTAAGGTATTTCTCAACCTGATGGCCTGGTTCCGACCGCGCTATCTGCTCCACGGCCACAAGCATATCTATGGGCCAGAGTCGTGGCGCACGCGGTACCGTCATACAGAAGTGATCAACGTCTATCCCTTTCAAGTGATCGAGTGGTGATGGGATGCCTGGTGAGAATCTGACGCGCCTGGATTTCGACGCGGCCCGGCGCAAGGCGTTTTGGAACGAGATCGTCTCGTTCTTGATGGGACGTCCGAATCGGCTGCTCTCGTGGAAAGACGTGCGGGACAAGCTGGGAATCCGGGGTCAAATCTACCGCGGCATCCAGGCCGTGCCGGTGGACCAGATCATTGGCAGCGTGGACCGCTACCGGGATTTCGACCGCGCCTTTCTGCCCCGGCACGTGCACACGGCCGAGCGGTGGCGCTCCATTGATCGGGCCTACTATGACGACGTCAGTCTGCCGCCAGTCAAGTTGTATCGGATCGGCGACGTCTACTTTGTTCTGGACGGCAACCATCGCGTCTCGGTGGCGCGGGAGCGAGGCATCGAGTTCGTGGACGCCGAGGTCATCGAGGCCGAGACGCGGGTGCCGGTGACGCCCGACTTGGACGCCGACGACCTAGAGATCAAGGGGGAGTATGCCCGCTTTCTGGAGCGGACCCGCCTGGACGAACTGCGGCCCGATCAGAACATCCAGTTCACCATCGGCGGCGGGTACGAGCGGCTGTTGGAACACATCGCGGTGCACCGGCACTTTTTGGGGCTAGAATGGCAGCGCTACTTTTCCGAGGACGAAGCGGTCTGCGATTGGTACGATCAGCTCTACCTGCCGTTGGTACAGATCATTCGCGAGCAGGACGTCCTATCCGATTTTCCCGGTCGCACCGCAGCAGACCTCTACCTGTGGATTATGGATCATCGCCATTACCTGCGCGAGCAGTTCGGAGGTGACGTGGCGGTCGAGCAGGCGGCCCAACACTTTGCCGATCACTACACCACCCGGCCCATCAAGCGGGTGCTGCACGTCGTGCAGGATTTGGTCACCGGTCAAAAGGATGAAGAAGCATTCGATGCCGACAGCGCCCCAGGCGGGTCTGTGGCATAGAGCGCCAAGAATTTGGAGGTGGGCGTATCTACAAGTTGGGGGAGTGCAGATAGCCCTGTGCTTTTTTGCCACGAATTGCACGAATTTTACTGATTTATCTTCTTTTCTTCGTGTTAACTCGTGAAATTCGTGGCTGATTTGTGATGCTCCCAAGTTTTGTATGTGCCCTTTGGAGATCTGCCATGAAGTGTTACCCTGTCCTGATTTGTATCGCCCTGCTGCTCGCCCTGCTCGCGGCCTGCCAGCCGGCGATGCCCACCGCGCCGCCGTCCACGGCAGCGCCTCCCACGGCCACGCCTGAACCCTCGCCCACCCCGCTCCCCACCAGCACGCCCACACCGCTGCCGCCCCAAGAGTTTACCGTCTGTCAGGCGGAGGAGCCGAACACCCTCTTTCTCTACGGCGGGCCCTCCCGCGCTGCGCGCAACGTGTTGGAGGCGATCTATGACGGTCCCATTGACCGCCTCACCTACCGGTTCCAGCCGGTGATCCTGGAAAAAATCCCCAGCCTGAGCGATGGGGACGTGACCCTGAGGCCGGTCGAGGTGGAGGAGGGGGCGCGGGTGGTCGAGATCGGCGGCCGGGCGGTGGACCTGCTGCCCGGCGTCACCCTGTTCGATGCCGCTGGACAGGAGCTCACGTTCGAGAGCGGGATGGTCACCATGACCCAGATGGTGGTGACGTTCACCCTGCGGTCCGACGTCGCCTGGGCGGATGGCCGGCCGGTGACGGCCGACGACTCGCGCTATTCCTTCGAGCTGGCGGGGGCGTTCGACTATCCCGCCCTGCGCCAACCCCTGGAGCGGACGGCCAGCTACGAAGCTGTGGGCGAGCAGACGGTGGTGTGGCGTGGTCTGCCCGGCTATCGAGATCCGTTGTACGTGCTCAATTTCTACTCCCCG
>DSDT01000329.1 GCA_011048615.1 Chloroflexota bacterium
CCTTTCACCCAACCCAATCAGCACAGGTGTTTCTAACATCATACACGAGAGTGAGAGGAGTGTCAAACAGAAGGGCATCCCCAAGCCAGAAATTTGTCCATGGGGGCGTAACGGCATGGAATATTTCGTGTTTTAACTGATGTCATAGCTCGAAAGCGGATGGGGAATCTGCGCTGCCAATCGCTTGGCATAGATCAAGGAGGATACCGTGAAACTGGTTTTGAGCATCATTGTCATAGTGGGCGCCTACCTGGTGGGGTCCATCCCGGTGGGATTGTTGCTCGTGCGAGTGACGACGGGAAAAGATGTGCGCCAGATCGGCAGTGGACGGACCGGAGGCACCAACTCGCTGCGAGCGGCCGGGCCGTGGGTCGCGCTGCTGGTCGTGGTGTGCGACGTGCTGAAGGGGCTGCTGCCGGTGCTGCTGGCCCGCGCGGTGGTGGGGAATCCCGTGGTCGAGGCGCTGGCTGGCGTAGCAGCCGTGACCGGGCACAACTATTCGGTCTTTATCGGCTTCAAGGGCGGAGCCGGCACCATGACCAACATCGGTGGCGCCATCGGTTTGTGGCCGTGGAGCGTTGCGGTCGTGGCGGCGGTCGGGATACCGGTGGTAGCGGTCACCCGCCAGGCCTCGGTGGGGTCTATTGTGGTCGCGCTGCTGCTGCCAATCATCTACGCCCTGCGGGCCGGGCTGGGGGCTGGCCCCTGGATGCACCTGATCCACGGTCTGGGCACGGCCGCGTTGGTCATCTGGTCGCTGCGGCCCAACATCAAGCGCCTGTTGAACGGCACCGAACAGCGCGTCAAGTTAGAGCTGCACAACGAGACGGGGTGAGCGCCGCGGCTAGGAGAGGCCCGCCAGTCCCGTGTCCGAGTCCAACTCGGTCATCTCACCGGTGACGGTAAAAATCACCCGTTCGCAGATATTGGTCACCCGGTCGGCCGACCGCTCCAGGTTGTGAGCGACCCACAGCAGGTAGTTGGCTCCTTCGATGCGTCGCGGATCAGATAGGATGTAGGTGATCAACTCGCGATAGACCTGGTTGTAGAGATCATCCACCTCCTCGTCTTCGGGTGGAATGGAGCGGGCCAGAACCACATCTTGCGTGACAAAGGCTTCTAACGCCCGGTGCAGCATGTCGCAGGCCTTTTCGGCCATCCTGGGAACGTCCACCAGGGGCTTGATCAGGGGTTGTTCACCGATCATCAGGCTGATGCGAGCGATGCCCTTGGCATAATCACCGATGCGTTCCAACTCGTGGGTGATATCCAGCACGGCGGCGATGGTACGCAGGTCAACGGCCATGGGCTGCTGGGTGGCGATCAGCACCAGGGCCTCCTCTTCAATGTCAAACCGTTTCTGGTTGATGAACCGATCCTGGGCGATCAAGCGCTTGGCTCCTTCCACGTCCCGCCGCTTGAGGACGCCCACTGACTCCAGGATGGCGTTTTCAACCATACTTCCCAGGATCAAGGTCTCGTCCTGCAGACGCTGCAGATCTCGCTCAAACGTTTCACGTATCATCATATCCCTCCCTACGATGGAAAAAGCATCTCGCTATCCGGCTCGCCCGGTGATATAGTCCTCCGTCAACTTGTGGCTAGGACGGGTAAAAACTGTTTGGGTGGCATCGAATTCTACCAGCTTGCCCAGCCAAAAGAACCCGGTCCAATCCGAGACTCGCGCGGCTTGCTGCATATTGTGGGTGACGATGAGGATGCAATACTCCTTTTCGAGCTTTTTCATCAACTCTTCGATCTCTAGCGTAGCGATAGGATCCAAGGCCGAACAAGGCTCGTCCATCAGAATGACTTCTGGTTCTACGGCAATGGTTCGGGCGATACAAAGCCGCTGCTGCTGTCCCAAAGAAAGCTGCTGCGCATCCTGGTGGAGATCGTCTTTTACCTCGTCCCACAACGCCGCCCGGTGCAAACTTTCCTCCACCAATTCATGCAGGTCCCTTTCTCTGGTCAATCCCAAGACCCGGGGGCCAAAAGCAACGTTATCGAAAACAGACTGGGGAAAGGGATTGGGGCGTTGAAAGACCATGCCCACCCGCCGCCGCAGGTCTACCACGTTGGTGCCGGGCGCATAGATATTTTGACCGTCCAGCAGCACGCTCCCCTCCACCCGAGTGCCGGGGATGGTATCGTTCATGCGGTTGAGACAGCGCAGGAAGGTGGACTTGCCGCACCCCGAAGGTCCAATCAGGGCCGTGATCTGCCGGTCTGGAACTGACATCGCGATATGATGCAGGGCTTGCATGTCTCCATAGTAGAAATTGAGGTCCGTGATCTCGATCTTGGCCATAAGCTCTTACCCAAACCGCCCCGTGACGTAATCCTCGGTGCGTTGATGGTGAGGCGTGACAAAGATTTCGTTCCCCGGACGATGTTCGATCAGTTCGCCCATCAGGAAAAAGGCCGCATAGTCGGCGACGCGAGCGGCCTGTTGGACGCTGTGCGGCACGATGATGATGGTATAGTTCTCCTTGAGTTGAAATAGGGAATTCTCGACCTTGGCCGTCGAGATCGGGTCCAGTCCAGAGGTCGGCTCATCCAGGAGCAGGACCTGGGGCTCCAGAGCCAGGCTGCGGGCGATGCACAGCCGCTGCTGCTGTCCTCCCGAAAGCGCAACCGCGGGATCGTCCAACCGATCCTTCACTTCGTCCCACAGGGCGGCCTGGGTGAGGCTGCGCATCAGGATCTCGTCCTGGATCGTGCGGTCTCCCACACCGGCCAACTGGGGGCCATAGAGGACGTTCTCCCGCACCGTGCCCGGCAAGGGCAGCGGGAGCGCAAAGACCATGCCCACCCGTCGTCGCAGCTCTGTCACGTTCACCTCCGGGGCGTAGAGGTCCTGTCCATCCAGCAGAATAGAGCCGGCCATTTGCGTCCCCTCCACCAGGTCGTTGAGCCGGTTGATGAGCCGCAGCAGGGTCGTCTTGCCACCGCCGGCCGGGCCAAAAAACACGCTGATCGCATTGGCCGGCACGTCGAGGGTCACGCTGCTCAGGGCCGGCTGGCCACCATAGGAGTAGCTGACGTTTTGGATGCGAATTTTGGGCTCTTCTGGGAGCGACATCGAGTCCCCTTCACCACTGCCGGCGTTTCCGATAGTAGCTGCGAATGATCGTCGCGACGACGTTCATCGAGAGCACCAGGGCCAGCAGCACCAGGGCAGTGCCATACTGGATTTTCATCGGCATACCCGGCACTTGAGTGCTCGTCACATACAGATGGTAGGGCAGGGCCATGGTCTGATCGAAAGGCGATCGAGGTAAACGGGGCAGGTAGAAGGCAGCCACCGTAAAGAGGATGGGAGCGGTCTCGCCAGCAGCTCGCAGCAAGCCCAGGATGACACCGGTGATGATGCCCGGCAAGGCCTGGGGCAGCACGATGTGACGAATCCCCTGCCAGCGGGTGCCTCCCAGACTGGCGCTGACCGTGCGGAACTCGGTCGGCACAGCCCGCAGTGCCTCCTCGGAGGCACTGATGATCACGGGCAGCGTCATGATCGCCAGCGTCAGCGAGCCGGCCAGGATAGAGGTGCCAAACTGGAGAAAAAGCACGAACAGCCCCAAGCCAAACAGCCCATACACCACGGACGGGATGCCCGCCAGGTTGATGATGGCCAAGCGAATGGCGCGGGTGAGCCAGGTATCGCGGGCGTACTCGGACAGGTAAATCGCCCCTCCCACCCCTACCGGAATTGCCGCCAGGGCGGTGCCGAGGGTGAGGATCACGGTGCCGACCAGAGCCGGCAGGATGCCGCCGGCCTTCATACCATCGCGCGGCATAGCGGTGAGAAATTCCCAGTTGATCGCGCCGCTGCCTCGCACGACGACCGCGCCCACGACCAGCAGAATCGGGGCGACGACAACGAGAGCCACCAGGCTCAGCAGGGCAAATCCGAGACGCTGTACCAAGTGACGGTCCATCAGCGCAGGCCTCCGCGCCGCCGCTTCTTAAAGATCGTCGAGGCAGCCGCCAGGTTGATGACAAAGGTCAACAGAAAAAGGATGATGCCGATTGCAAAAAGCGCGCGGTAGTGGGTACTGCCCTGGGCGACCTCGCCCATCTCGGCGGCGACGGTGGCGGTCATGGTGCGCACGGGTTGGAACAGGGAATCGAGAGCGAGCGGCATGCGAGCAGCGTTGCCCGTGACCATCATCACCGCCATGGTCTCGCCAATGGCGCGTCCCATCCCCAGCATCATCGCCGTGACGATGCCGGAGCGGGCCGCGGGCACCACCACGCGCCAGATGGTCTGCCATTGAGTGGCGCCCATAGCCAGACCGGCGTCCCGATAGCTTTTGGGCACCGCGTCGAGGGCGTCCTCGGCCACGCTGATGATGGTCGGTAGGGCCATGTAGGCCAAAATGAGCGCTCCGGTGAAGGCGGTCAGACCGGTCGGTACTCCCAACGTCTCCCGAACGAGGGGAGCGATCAACGTCATGCCGAAAAATCCCAATACGACCGAGGGAATACCGGCCAGCACCTCGATCAGCGGCTTGAGAATCTCGCGCGCCCAGTTCGGCGCCACCTCCCGCACAAAGATCGCCGTTGCCACCCCCAGGGGCAGAGCGATACCCATGGCGATCACCGTGACCAGCACCGATCCGAGCAGCAAGGGCAGCATGCCGAACAGATCGAACGTCGGGTACCAGCGCGTGCCGAGTAGATTACCCGGTTCGACCTCGAAAAAGAAGGGGATCCCTTCCCGCAACAGGAAAAGAAAGATCAGCCCGACGAACCCAATACTGGAAACCCCAATCACTCGAATAAAGCTCTCGATCAGGAATTCCCCCCCCCGAGTTTGGCGCGTTTCGTCCATAGCTAATAACCGTTCACCCGTCAGCCGCTAGTTCAACGGCACAAAGCCCAGTTCGGGCACCAAAGCCTGCCCGGCGCTCAAGATCCAGTCCAGATACGCCTCGACTTGGGCGCTAGGCTTGCCCGAGGTGTACATGTAGAGGGGGCGCGAGATGGGATACGAACCATCGTTCACCGTCTCGACCGAGGGCAAGACGTACGGCATGCCAGGCTCCCGGGCCACGGCTAACACCTTTTGATCCGGCGTCACGTAACCCAGACCGTCATACCCAATCGCATTGGGGTTCTGTCGCACCTCGGCGCTGATCCCCTCCGACGACGGCATCAATAAAGTATCCGGCGAAAAGAGCAGGTCACTCTCGTCATCTCCCAGCCGGATCACATTTTCCAAAAAGTAGACGTATGTGCCCGAATTCGATTCCCGGGAGAGGAGGACGATAGGCCTATCCTGCCCCCCGACCTGGCTCCAACGAGTGACCTGTCGGGTATAAATGGCCGAGATCTGCTCCAACGTGAGGGCGTCCACCGGGTTGGAGGGATGGACGACGACGGCGATGGCATCACGGGCGACGGTGAACTCGACCGGGACGAAGCCGTTGGCCCCGGCAGCCGCGATTTCCTCCGGCTTCATCGTCCGCGAGGCGTTCGCGATGTCGACCGTCCCGTTGATCATCGCGGCGATACCGGTGCCCGATCCCCCGCCGGTGACCGAGATGCTCAAGTCGGGCTGCACCCTCGCATACGCCTCGGCCCACGCCAACGCTAAATTGACCAGGGTGTCAGAGCCCTTGTTCTCGATGACCTGGGCAGAGGTCGAGACGCCGCCCTGGGGATTGGATGCTCGGGAACAGCCGACCGGCAGCAGCCCCAGCAGACTGAGCAACGACAGCCCGACGATAAAACGGGATACCCAACGGGGAAAGGCCTGCACGAGGCCCCCAGCTGCAGAACCTGATAGAACAGACAACCCGAAGAAACGGTGGCGTAGCACAAAATTGTCCGGCATTTCAGGGCCAATTGTAGCAGACAAGCGGGTAACGTCAAGTGATTTCGACCGCCCCGTGAAAACGCCGAGAAAACTGACTGCGCCATGATCACCAGACAGAAGGTCAATTCCCCCCAGTGGTATAATTTGAGAGCAATCTACTAATGTGATATAATCAGTTCCGAGTCCCTATGAACGACCCATCCCTGACCATCGGCATTGAAGAAGAATACCAGATCATTGATCCCCAGACCCTGGAACTGTGCTCTTATGTGCAGCGATTCCTCGAACGGGGACAAACCGTGCTGTCTGACCAAATCCGTCCCGAATTCCTGCAATCCCAGGTCGAGGTCGGCACGTTCATCTGTCAAAATACCAAGGAAGCGCGGCGAGAATTGATCCGCATGCGCCGCTCAATCCGAGACCTGGCCCAGCAGGAAGGATTATGGGTAGCAGCGGCGGGCACTCATCCCTTCTCCTCCTGGGCCCGTCAAGAGATCTCTCCCTTTGGACGGTATCCTGAACTGGCCCGCTTCCTACAGGACGTAGGCCGCCGGTTGTTGATATTTGGCATGCACGTTCACGTTGGCATCGAGGATCACGAACTGCTCATCGAGATCATGAACCAGCTGCGCTATTTTTTGCCCCACATTCTCGCCCTATCAACCAGCTCCCCGTTCTGGCACGGTCGTGATACCGGGCTGAAATCCTACCGCAGCGTCGTCTTTGAAAGCCTGCCCCGCACCGGCACTCCTCCCCTGTTCGGCTCCTATGCTGACTATCGCAGCTATGTGGACATGCTGCTGCAAACGGGCAGCCTGGCCGAGCCGACTCACATCTGGTGGGACGCGCGCCCCAGCACCAAATTCCCCACGCTGGAAGTACGCATCCCCGATATGTGCACACGCATCGAGGAGACCCTCTCGCTGACCGCCCTCATCCAGGCCATCATCGCTAAACTGGTCCGTTTACGGCAGGCGAATCAGAGCTGGCGGCTGTACCGCAAGTACCTGCTCGACGAGAACAAGTGGCGCGCCGTGCGATACGGCATCGAGGAGAAATTGATTGACTTTGGCAAGGGTAAAGAAATCCCCCTCCCTCAACTGATGGAAGAGATCCTGGCGTGGGTGGACGACGTCGTGGACGAGTTGGAGAGCCGAACAGAGATCGAGTACATCCACACTATTCTCCAACAAGGCACCAGCGCCGACCGTCAACTGGCCGTCTATCACCGCACGGAAGACCTCAGAGCTGTCGTCGAACACGTCGTTGGTGAGACCCAAGAAGGCCTGACATGAAAACGCGTCAAGCCCGCGCAGCTTTCGGTAGCCCCTGCCCCTGAAAAAGCCAGAGTCTGGGGCAGGGTGAGGAGCACAACATGTCCCACGAGACGCGAAACGCTTACAACGGTCTTGGCAGTCTGATAGCGCTCGCCCTGATCGCCGGCTTTACTGCTTCGCGGACAGTCCAAGCCTCGGTCATTCCAGGCACCTCGCGCACAGACAAAGCCGCGAGCAGACGAGATGTCAGCGCGGCTGCCCATACCTTGGGAATTCCCACTCCCTCACTAATCCCTACCCCTTCAAGCACACCTTGGCCCACATCCACCCCCACCCACACTCCCACGCCTGCTCCCACACCTACCTCCACCCTCACACCCACAC
>DSDT01000293.1 GCA_011048615.1 Chloroflexota bacterium
CTCCGCCCCCATCTGCCCCTCGTCCTGCCGCGCCGCGCCGGGGAAAATGGGTGCTGAGAGGGATCATTCTGCTCTGCGCCATCATCCTCGTTGCGGTCATTGCGATCCTGGGAATCCGGTTGTTGGGCGACCGGAGCGATCCCACGGCAACCCCCACATCCACTGCAATGCCCACTGCTACTCCATCTCCCATAGACACCCCCGCCCCCCAGCCGAGCGCGACGCTCCCTCCCGAAACCTCGCCGGACCCGTCCTTCCAGGCCCACGTCACCCTCACCACCTCGGCCGCCGAGGTAGAGATCGGGGACCTGCTCACCGTCACCGTCGTCATCAGCAACACCGGGCCAGTGACCTTTGGTAACCTGCACTATCAGCTCCTGGGATGGGAGCCGGCCTTCGGCGCGCCCACCGGCGCGTCAGCGGGCCACGAGGTGGACCTATCCCCTGGTCAGGATGACGCCACCACCTTCCTGTTGGAAGCCGTGCAGAGCGGCGCCGTCCAGCTCTATGCCACGGTGACGGCGACCACCCGCGAGGACCCGCCAGCCGTCAAACCGGTCGCGTCGGAGAACGTGGTAAAAGTATCGGTGATCCAGTAAATCTGTGGAGAAACTGACCGAATGATCTCGAGAAGAAACCTGCTGCTGCTGATCAATCGCAAAACTGTGACCATCGTGTTTGCTCTAGGAGCGGTGCTGATCGTCGCCGCCGTCATCACCTTTTTCCTCCACTGGCGAGACAGGGCCGCCCCGCCGCCCGAGATCACGCCGCCTCAATCCCTGACCGATCTGGCCGAGCAGTATCCCCAGCTGCGCTCCATCCTCGCCAACCCGGAACTGGACTCGGTCTACAAAGAGTTCCTGGTGGCCTACCAGAGGGGGGGAGACGAGGCGGCGCGTCAACTGGCCCAGGAACGCGGCATGCTCACACCAGATGGAGATGTCGCCATCACCCTGGTCCTCGACACCGAGGATAACACGAAACTGGTACCCCAACTGGAAGCGGCCGGCATCACCGTCGTCAGCGCTTATCGTGACCGGATCAATGTCGCCGTGCCGCTGGCCCTGATCGAGGCCCATTTGGAGAGCGAAGAACCGGGAAAAGTCTTTGACCAACTTACCGAGCTGGAACACGTCATCAGCGTGGAACTGCCGGCACAGCGCACAAGGGACGGCAGCCTCATCCCTGGGGAGGGCGTAGGCGTCATCGGTGCAGACGCGTGGCACCAGGCCGGCTTTACCGGCGCCGGGCTGCGCATCGGCGTCCTCGACCTGGGATTCGCCGGTCACGAGGCGCTGCTGGGAGAGGAGCTGCCAGACGACGTGCCCCTCGCCACCTTCGGTTGGTACGACGACGACGAAGTCCACGGCACCGCCTGCGCCGAGATCATCCACGAGGTCGCGCCCGACGCCGCGCTCCTCTTTGCCTGGTACGACGGCAGCGATGCCGCGATGGGCGAGGCGGTGGACTGGATGCTGGACCAGGGCGTGGACATCGTCTCCCACTCCGCCAGCGGGCTGATCGGCCCGCGCGACGGCAGCGAGTGGGACGCCCAACTGGTGGACAGCCTGGCGGCCCAGGGCATTCTGTGGGTCAACTCTTCTGGCAACGAGGCTCTCTCCCACTATCGAGATGTTTTTACCGACGAGGACGGCGACGGCATCCACGAATTCAGGCCCGGCGAGGAGAGATTGGCCCTCTACAACAACGGCCACGTAAAAGTGGTCCTCATGTGGGAGGATGACTGGGAGCAGGCCAGCCAGGATTACGAGTTATTCCTCTACGATTATGATGGAAACGAACTGGCCTCCTCCCAGGCTCCCCAGTCAGGTGAATGGGGGCACGAACCGGTCGAGTGGATCTCGTACGCCACCAACGGCGCCACCGTCTACGCCGTCGTCACGGCTTACGAGACGGACGAGCCGGTAGTGTTGGATATTTTCGTCAACGGAGCCAAGGTCGCCTACCCGACACCGGCCTACAGCGTCTGCCCACCCGGCGACGCCGTGGGATCGCTGACGGTGGGGGCCGCCAACTGGGACAACGACTCTCTGGCCGATTACAGCTCCCAAGGTCCGACCACCGACGGACGGCTCAAACCCGAGATCTCTGCTCCCACGGGCGTCTCCGGGGCCACCTACGGCATGGAGGATTTCCACGGCACGTCCGCCTCCTGTCCCCACGTCGCCGGGACCGCCGCCCTGGTCTGGCAGGCCTATCCCGAGTTCACCCGCCAGGAGGTGACGGACTTTATGCTCGCCAACACCATAGACTTGGGCGAGGTTGGCCCGGATACCGGCTACGGATATGGCCGCTTGCAGCTTCCAGCGCCGCCGGCGAGCGTTCCCCTTCCTCGCCCCACCGTCACGCCGCTGCCTCAGCCAGAGCCCGGCCCCACCGCGACGCCGCCTCCACTGCCCACGCCCACCCCGGTCATCTACACCACGCCAACGCCGCCGCCCATCACGGGAACCGGGGCTGGCGCTGGCCTGCTGGCTATCACCGGGTTGGGACTGGTCGCCGGAGGGCTGTGCTGCACCGGCGCCGGCCTGTTGCTCGCCGGCGGCGTCGGCCTGGTGGTGCTGCGCCGGCGCGGCCGGCAGGAGCCGCCAGCGCCGCCGGCCAGACCTCGACCCGCGCCCTCTGCTCCGCCTACGCCACCCGCGCCGATCTCTCAGCCTCCCCCCGCCGCGCCGGACGTCATGCCGGCCCAATCCACGCTCTGCCCGACCTGCGGCGCGTCGCTGCGGGCCGACGCGCGCTTCTGCCCCGAGTGTGGGCGCTCCCTGCCATCGGCCGAGGCTCCTCGGCAGCCCCCTCTTTGCCCCCACTGCGGCACGCCGATTCGAGAGGGCGCACGTTTCTGCCGGAGCTGCGGCGCCAAGGTCAAGCCAGACAGAACTTGACGAGCGAAACAGCTTCACACTCCCTCTCTGGGAAAAAGGGGAAAAACCTACTTTCCACCCATTGGCGCCGCCTGGCGACCGCCCTGGGCTGGACCCATTCGAGCTATGTCCTGATGAGCGGCTTTGTCGCCACGCTGTTCGTCATCGGCGTGGTCTGGTGGCCACTGGCTCGAGATGCCCTGGCCTGTGTGGACTGGAGCCGCCCCCCGTGGCAGCAGGTGGACTGGCTGCTGCTTTTCGATTTCGCCGTGATGTCGCTCCTGATCATGGCCGGCGCCGACCTGAAGGCCGATGTCCTGATCGTGTTCGTCGGGCTGGTCGGGGGATTGGTGATCGAGGGCTGGGGCACCCAGACAGAACTGTGGACCTATTACACCCGCGAGCGTCCGCCCCTGTGGATCATTCCGGCCTGGCCGATCGCCAGCCTATCCATCGAGCGGCTGACCCGCCTGCTGGGGAGATTGACCCGCCGCTGGAAACACGCCCTTTCGCCGGCCGCGTTCCCCATCCTGTACTGGCTGCTCTTTCCCGCCTTTTACGCGCTGCTGCTGGCTTTCGTCCGCCCGACGCTGGACAAATCCCTCACGCTCATGGCCCTGCTCCTGTGCGCGCTGCTGAGCGTGTCTCCGACCGACTATCGGCTGGCGGTGCTGACCTTTGCCGCCGGGGCGGGCCTGGGCTACTTTCTCGAGCTGTGGGGCACGACCCGCCTCTGTTGGACCTACTACACCCGCCAGACGCCGCCCCTCTTTGCGGTGCTGGCCCACGGCATGGCGGCCGTCGCCTTCTGGCGGACGGGGCTGCTGATCCAGCAGATGTGGGGCGCGGCGCGGTCGCAACGCGCCCGTCCTCGAGTTGGCGGATCATAAGCGGGCCACCACCTCCGACAAAGTCGCCGCCTCGACCTCTCGCACCTCGACTCCGGCGTCGCCAAAGACATAGACCGGCCCTTTGCCGCGCAGGCTCTCCCTCACCAGCACCACGTCCGCCTTGTGGGCCGTCAACCACTCGGCCACCCGGATGCCCTTGGCTTTCTCCTCGCCCCGATGGGGATTGGCGATCACCTGCTGCTCCTCGATCCGCCCATCGGCCGCCTGCACCCGGAGCAGGGCAAAGTACGGGGCCTCGCCCAGGTGCTCGCTGACCGTTCCGGCGGCGTCGGCCAACGGGATGGCGTAGCGCAGATGCGTCCGCTCCATCGGCTCGGCGTGGATCAGCACCCGCTCGATGTGCGGCACGGCCCGGCGAATCTGTGCCTCGATCCGCTGCGTGACCGCCTCCGCCTTTTCCAAGTCGTGGACGCGCAGGGTCATCTCAGTCTCTACGAAGCGAAAGCGACCAGCGCTCCGCCCGATGACCCACTTTAACTCGGACACCGCCGGCTCGGCGAGGATCACCTCGCGAATCTGCAGCAACGTCTCGGCATCCAACGAGGCATCCAACAGCACCCGCATGCCATCCGTCAGGAGGTCCCATCCCGTCTTGGCGATGGCGACCACGATGACCAACGCCGCGACCCGGTCCAGCGGAAAATCAAGCCACTGGGCCAGCAGCGCAGCAAAGACAATCCCGGTGGTAAAGACATGGACGCGGTACTCTCGAGCGTCGGCAATGAGGGCCGGCGAGTTGGCCGCGCGCCCGGCCCGCAGCTCGAAATGGCTAAAGACCAGCGGGATGACCGCCGCCACCACCACGCCACCCAGCATCCAGAGGTCCACCGTGGCCTGACGCGCCGGCGCAAACAACGCATCACGCCCGATCTCGTACGCAGTGAAAAAGACCATCCCCGCCAGCACGACCGTGACCACGTTTTCCAGCTTGTAGAGGCCATACGGGAAATCTGTTGACTTGCGTGTCGCGAGTTTCAGCCCGACCAACACCCCGATCGCCGTCAGCAGATCGACCAGGTTGTGCACCATCTCCGCCTCCACCGCCAGACTGCCGGAGGCAGCGGCGATACCCGCGTTGATGGCTATCAGCACGAGGTTAACGGCGACCGAATACCAGCCCCAGCGTTCAACGTTCATAACGCGCTTCTCAAATCCACGGCCACTGCTCACATCAAGGTTCAACCGGGCCAGGCGGATGAGGTAGATCTGCCAGCATGGCGTTCAGCTCCACCGACCGAATGTATCCCACCACCTCAATGTCCTGTCCCGTTACCCCATCTACGCTGGCTACCGCCTCGTGGATGGAAAGGGCCAGTTGCACCGCCATGGGACATAGCGGAGAAGATGGGCAGAATTTGTAATGTGCCACCCCTTCCCCATCCACCATCAATCCCTCGATCAGCCGCATCCGGACCACGTCCACTCCCATTCCGGGATCAATGACGGCGGATAGACGCGCAAGAATAGCCTCTCGTACTACGTCTCGATCCATCACACCCATCCTCTCTCCCCCGGCGCACTCTCGATGGAAAGCTGCTGCTTGACTCGCAACCACACGCCCCGCAGCGCCTCGACCACTGGCGCATCCGTGTATGCCGTCACCGGCTGCCCCTGCACCATCGCCTCCGTCACGATATTATCGTAGGGTATTCGCCCCACAACTTGAACACCCTGCTCCGCACAAAAAGCGACGATCTCGTCGCTCCGAGCCGGATTCAGGTCCGCCTTGTTGATCGCCACCAGCGACGGCACGCCAAAGTGATCGGTGGTCCCTATGATGCGCTCCAGGTCATGGATACCGGAGACGGTCGGCTCGACCACGTGCAGCGCCACGTCCGCGCCCGCACTGGCCGAGATGACCGGACAGCCGATGCCCGGCGGTCCGTCCACCAGCAGCAGTTCCGCTCCGGTATCCACCCCCCTCAAGCGCCCCTGCTGCTTGACCAGCGTGACCAGCTTGCCCGAGTTCTCCTGCCCGGCAAAGAGATGGGCGTGGAAGAGCGGCCCAAAGCGAGTGCCCGAACGGAACCACCGCCCGGCATGCTGCTCTTCCATGCTGATCGCGTCTTCGGGGCACTGGTAGAAGCAGGAGGCGCACCCCTCACAGGCCAGGGAGTCCACCCGGTACACCTCCTCCCCTGCTATCACCGCATCGAAGCGGCATACCTCGGCGCACCGTCCGCACTGGATACACCGCTCCGGGGCGATCACCGCCACCTGACCGCTTATGAAATCCTGCGATTCCTCCTTGTTAGGATCGAGCACCAACTCCAGGTTGGCCGCGTCAACGTCGGCATCCACCAGCACGACGGCCAGTTCCTGGGATGCCAGGTGGGCCAGCGCCGCTGCGACGGTCGTCTTGCCGGTGCCCCCCTTGCCGCTGAGAATGACCAGTTGCTTCACCCCTGCCTCCTTGTCCCGTTCGGTCATGGCCCCCATCAACCTTGCGCCTCACATTCGACGATCCGCCGCCACAGCTCGACAAAACGCTGCCGATACTCTGGCAGGGCCTCCACCAACGGTTGCCCCTCTGAATACGCCTCGGCGATACGCCGGTCGAGGGGGATGCGCATCAGAATGGGAATATTCTCTGCGGCGCAGTATGCGTCCACCCCCTGATCCCCCACCCCATCCCGGTTGACCACCACGCCGACGGGCAAGCCCAGTTCGTCTCGGGCCACCTCCACCGCCATGCGCAGATCGTGCAGGCCAAAGGGCGTCGGTTCGGTGACCATCAACACAAAGTCCGCCCCGCTCATACTCTCGACCACGGGACAGGCAGTGCCCGGCGGCGCATCCAGGATGATGGGATGGCCTCTGTCTGAACCGGCCGGCGGGATGACCCATTGTTTCAACTGGCGGATGATAGGCACGGCCATCGGTTCCCCCACGTTCATCCGCCCCTGGGCGAAATCGAACGGCCCGCCGATGACCCGCTCGATGACGCCCGTCACGTTCAAGACCTCGTGGACCGCCTCCGTGGGACAGTTGAGGGTGCAGCTCCCACACCCGTGGCACAGCTCTGGAAAGATCAACACCCGTTCCCCAACTACAGCGATAGCGTTATACTGGCACACCTCGGCACACCGTTTGCAATAGATGCACTTGTCCAGATCCACCTCTGGGATCATCTGCCCTACCTGCCGGCGTTCCCAGGCAGCAGAAGGCGGCACCAACTGTCCCAGAAAAAGCGCGCTGTTCGGCTCCTCAACGTCACAGTCCAGAAGCAGCGGTGTCATATCCTGATCGGCCGCTATACTCAGCGCCATACTGACGGCAACGGTGGTCTTGCCCGTCCCTCCCTTGCCGCTCGCTACTGTCACAATCATTCTCTCACCCCTCAAGACCGGAGCAGCAATTCCCGTTATGGAGTTCGTAGTAGCGACTTTAGTCGCTGTTTGCGCAATAGAAGCGAAAGTCGCCACTACGAACGTCAAATGTGTGACGGCGATGCTAAAACGGGAATTGCTGAGACCGGACCATCTCTGCGCCGCACTGGGGACACTTTTTCTGATAACACGGCAGTCCAACAGCGTGCGGCTCTCGATACCCACAACTGGGGCAGACACACTCCCCTCCTGGCCCGGCGGCCTGGGGACCACCCATGCGACCCGGTCCACTCCCATCACCACGCCCGCCTCCGCGTCCACCTCCGCGTCCGC
>DSDT01000275.1 GCA_011048615.1 Chloroflexota bacterium
CCATCCCGATTTGACAGGGCGAGAAAATGTCTATATGAATGGATCTATCTTGGGCTTGAGTCGCAGGAAACTCGACAGCAAGCTGGACGAGATTATCGCCTTTGCAGAGTTGGATCGGTTTATTGACATGCCGGTGAAGCATTACTCGTCGGGGATGTACGTGCGGTTGGGATTCTCGGTGGCGGTGCATACGGATCCGGAGATTTTGCTCTTGGACGAGGTGCTGGCGGTCGGGGATCAGAATTTCCAGCACAAGTGCCTTGAGCATATTATGGATATGAAGCGGCAAGGCGTGACGATCTGTTTCGTATCGCATGGTTTGGGATCGGTTCGACGACTCTGTTCGCGCGCTGTGTGGCTCAACGATGGTGTTATCCTGGCGCAGGGGGAGGTTGACGACGTCGTTTCGGCCTACTTGCGCCACGCGGCGGAAGAGGAGGAAAAGAGCGCCGCAGCATCCGGGGAAAAGTCAGAGTCGGAAGTCGAGACCGAGGAGAAACAAAAGCCCGAGCCAAAAGTTACGCGGCAGTGGGGTACCGGGGACGTGGAGGTCGTGGACGTGTCTTTTCTCGATTCGGCTGGGGAGGCGCGGAACGTGTTCCGAGTTGGAGAACCGTGGACGGTGCGCTTGCGGTATCGGGCCCCCCAGCGGGTCGAAAAGCCGGTCTTTGGATTAGCTGTTCATCGCAACGATGGCCTGCACGTGTGTGGTCCCAATACCCAGTTCTCTGGGCTCGATCTTCCTTTCGTTGAGGGCGAGGGAGACGTTCTGTATTGTGTGGATCATCTCCCGCTGATGGAGGGCACGTATCGGGTGTCGGTTTCGGCGCACAATGAGGCGGACACGGTGATGTATGATTGTCATGATCGTCTCTATTCTTTCAAGGTGCGCCAGGTGGACGAGGGAGAGCGGTATGGCTTGGTGAGTTTTGGGGGGGAATGGAAGTGGAAGGTCAGCATACAGGATAAAGGAAACCAGGAGGCAGTATGAACCAACCTCGTGTGCTCATCATTACCCACGACGTGGTAGGGGAAAATATGGCCGGGCCTGCTATCCGCTGCTGGGAATTTGCCCGTGTTCTGAGCCATGAAGCGATCGTCACATTGGCAACGCCTTATCCCACCTCGCTTGCGCCGCAGGCATTTGAGGTTGTGCAATACGAGCCACCAAAGTTAGAAGCGTGGGCCTCTCAGAGTGACGTGGTTGTTCTTTCCGGGGCCACGCTCTGGCGCTTCCCAGCTCTGAGAGACCTATCGGCGCCCCTGGTAGTGGATATTTATGATCCATTCCTCCTAGAAAGCCTGCCTATGTTGACCGGCCTGCCAAGCACGGAGCGTCGCCGTCGTCATGCAGAGACGCTGGATGCCCTCACTGATCTACTGACCTGGGGGGATTTTTTCATCTGCTCCAGCGAGAAACAGCGGGATTATTGGCTCGGGTGGCTCAACGCCCTGGGACGTATCAACCCCCTCACGTATGACGATGACCCTACGCTGCTGCGCTTGATAGATGTGGTCGCTTTTGGCCTGCCGCATACTCCACCGGAACATACGCACTCGGTGCTCAAGGGCGTCTGGCCGGGCATTCAACCGGAGGATCACGTCGTCGTCTGGGGTGGTGGGGTTTACAACTGGTTCGACCCCTTGACGCTGATTCGGGCTATGGAGTGCGTCTCCAAGCAGCGCGATGATGTCAAGTTATTCTTCTTGGGCATAGGCCATCCCAACCCAGATGTACACAGCGGTGAAATGGCGGAAAAAGCGATTGCATTGAGCCAGGAACTGGGCCTCTACGAGCAATGCGTCTTCTTCAATGACTGGACGCCTTACGAGGAGCGACAGAATTATCTACTCGAGGCTGATGTGGGAATCAGCCTGCACTTTGCCCACGTGGAGACGCATTTCTCGTTTCGCACCCGCCTGCTGGATTACATTTGGACCGCGCTGCCCATCATCGTCACCCGAGGCGATGTTTTAAGCTCCATGGTCAAGCAAAAACACCTGGGATGGGTGGTTGATTACGAAAGTGTGGAGGACGTGACCACGGCCATCCTGGAGAGCGTCGCGGTCTCGCGGGGTGATTTTCGAGAGCGTTTTGCCACGGTCGCTCCGCAGTTAAAATGGGATACCGTGATGAGACCGCTGGTGGAATTTTGTCGCACGCCTTGGTGCGCCCCGGATAGAGCCTTGGCTCGCAGTGACCTGCAATCGCTGCCCACGCTGAAACTGGTCAGTCAGATCAATGCTTTGAGGCGGGAGGTGGATAGACGGGATGAACGCGCCAGTCGCCTGGAGGGCGCCCTGCGGGAGCGTGAAGGCCGCATCGCCGATTTTGAGCGCAAGATGCTGACGCGGGACACGCAAATCGCCCATCTGGAAAATCAGGTGCGGGCCAAGGATGATGAGGTCGAGCATCTGAGGGAAATACTCGCTCAGATTCGGCAAGGGCGGATGATGCGCTTGCTAGATGGTATCAATCACATCATCAAGGGAGGATCGTTAAATTAAATGGACCCGCTAGACGGTCGCTACACCCAGAATACAGCATATCAACCTCAACACGATGGCACATTTTGGATTTTGAGCGATGCCGACGGCTGGGGGGCGGCTCTGGATGATCCCGTATATCACATCTGGTCGGCCTGCGATGGGCGGCCCACCGCGCGGGTGATCAATGCGCTCACCGAAGAGGCCAACCTCTCGCCCGCCTTCATTGAGTCGACCCTCAAGGTGCTGGCCCGTGCTGGCATGCTCAATCCGTCTCAACCGCTTGATCCATTCGCACGCCCTCGCCCTGTCGAGATTTCCGAGTTGCCATCTTTACCCCTCGTCTCCATCATTATCCTGGCCAGCCGCCAGGCCCGTGTTCACCTGGAGACCTGCTTGCCCTCGGTTCTGGCGCAAACCTATCCCAACTTGGAGATCATCCTGGTTGATAATCAGACCACGGATGACTCGGCCGCGTTTACGGAGATAAATTTCCCCTCGGTGAAGGTGCTTCCGACTCCCGATCCCTTGGGGTTCGGGGGGGCGAACAATTACGCGATGAAGCGGGCCCAGGGGAAATTTTTCTTCTTGGTGAACGAGGACACCGAGATGGAGCCGGATTGTATCGCCGAGTGCGTCCGCAAAATGCTCCAGTCGGAGAACGTCGCCATCGTTGCCCCCAAGATGAAGCTCTTCTATATGCGTCCCTTTATCAACTCGATGGGGAATTCCATACATCCCAACGGCCATTCCCACGACAACTTTATCGGTTACCTGGACGCGGGTCAGTTTGACGACACGGGGCAGGTCTTTGCTGTCTGTTTTGGCGCAGCGATGTTGCGCCGCTCCGTGGTGGAGCAGATCGGTTATCTGGATGAAAAGTATTTCGTCTACTATGACGATGTGGACTGTTCGCTCCGGGCGCGGCTCTGCGGGTACGATCTGGTCGCCGCACCGCAGGCCGTCGTGTATCACAAATTCAACGCCACAGTGAACACGATGGCCTCCACATTCAAGCTGGATCTGATCGTGCGCAATCGTCTGCGCTTCATCTGGAAGAACCTCGATTTCAGACGGGCCAGGGAGTTCGCGCGCATTTACCAGGAGCAGGATCGTCGTAACGTCGCGCAGGCGAAGGAAGAGGGTATGGAAGAGGTTCTGGAAACCTACCGCACGAGCAAACGAGCATGGCGCCGTTCCTGGCCCGAACTGGCACTGGCCCGCTGGCGGACGCGCGGCTTGCGCACATCCTCCTTCTCCGACGACGCGATGTTCGCGCTCACGGATGGCTTGCCTCGCCCGGCGATGTATGGTCGCTACCCGGTCATTTTCGCCCCCGCTATCCGAGGCCATTATATGAACGTGGAGGCGTTCAGGCCTGACTCGCCTCCAGCGCCAGAGGATTTGGCCGTGAACTTCACGGCGGCAGCCGACGCGAATCTTTCTATTGGACAAAAAGTGCGCAGAACCTGGCGCGAGAAAGGCGCGTTTGGCCTGGTGAGGGAAACGGGTCAATATCTTTGCTGGCGGTGGTTCACCAGCAATCCCGGCATCTGATGGATTGATGAAATTGACGGCCTACCGACGTAGGGATGGATTGGTTATTGATAAGCAGGCGGATGATTGGATCATCATCCATTCACCGGGCGATCAGAAGGGTATCGCTCTGGATCCGCTGATATTCGCGATTTGGTCAGCAACCGAGGGACAAGCGCTAGACGACCTGGCCCGAAGCCTTCACATTTCGATCTACCTGGCCTCCTGCGGCCTGGCCACCCTTCAACGCGCGGGGCTGTTACAATCTGGGCCATCTGCCGCGCCGTCGTCTTCCACCTACACCACGGTGGAGATCGCGAAAAACTCGGCCGCTGCTTTTGTCCTTCATCACCATCCCCAGGCCGACCTGGATGCTTGTCTAGATTCGCTGAGGAAGCAGCGAGAATCAGAGATCAGCGAGATTGTGGTCGTCGCTGCTCAACCCTCGCTGCTTGAGGTGGAAAATGTCCATCTGATGCAGCGCGATGATGCATCTTGGTCCTGCGCCCTAAGCGAATGGCTAGACCAGGTTGAAGTTGAGGCTGTGTTGTTGCTCGACTCTGGGATAACACTGATGCCGGGGGCGCTTTCCGAGATGGCGCATGCCCTGAAACTGCGAGATGACATTGCCGCCGTGGCTCCCAGAGTGATGTGGGAACGTTGGCCGAGCTTTGTCGTGAGCGCGGGAGAACGGGGGGAGGCAAACGATGGGGTGTCCTACACCGGTCATCTGGACGTGGGACAATTCAAGCGCTGGCAAGGAGTGCATTCCATGCACCCATCGGGCGGTTTGCTGCGTCGCGAGGTGCTTCAGAAGGTTATAATATCAAGTAAAGCTGCTCCCGAACAGAGGATGAGGGCCTGGGCCTATCAAACGCGCTTGCAGGGTTATCATATATTGGCTGCCTTGCAAGCGGTGGCCCACGGGCCTTGGCCCGACGATTTGCCCCACGACTATGACGCTTTGACCCTGTACAAAGGGATGCCAGCCCTGACGTTGGAAAATGTACGCGGCCTGTACAGCCATTACGCGGCGATCACGCCTCTATCCTTGTCACGGGATACTGAGGCGGAACTGTGGCAATACACATCCTACGCTTTTGCGGATGCGAGCGAGATAGTATGTGGGGATGGCGACGATCCACTCCGGCCTCTCCAACCCGCCTTGCCCGAGCCGACGCCGTTGCGAGCCCTGCCTGGCAAGGCCTGGCGGATACTACGGCAACACGGATTGGGGGTAATGGCCCGTGAGGTTTGCCAATACATCCGCTGGAAGGCAGGAGGGTAGCGTGCATTTTCCCACAGCCAGCGTGATCGTCCTGAACTATAACGGGCTGCAATATATGGAGGACTGTTTTTCCTCCCTGAGCGGCCTCGACTATCCGGCCGATCGCGTCGAGTTGGTGCTGGCGGATAACGCCTCCCACGATGGATCGGTGGAATATGTGCGCGAGCACTTTCCTCACGTGCGCGTAATTCAATTCGAGCGGAATCATGGCTTCTGTGAGGGCAACAACCGGGCTGCGGCCCAGGTCCAGAGTGGGTTGGTCGCCTTTTTGAACTCTGATATGCGCGTGGAGCCACATTGGCTGACCGGCCTGCTGGAAGGGATGGCGGGTGGGCAAGAGGTCATCTGCTCCTCCTCCAAGATATTGAACTGGGACGGGCATTTGATGGACTTTGGCGGCATTCTGCTATCCTTCCTGGGGCATGGCCGCGCCGATGGTTACCGAAACCCTGACCTGACCGCCTACGATGACGTGGACTATATCCTGGCGCCATGCGGCGGTGCTATGCTCATAGACCGGGAGATTTTCCTGGATGTGGGGGGATTTGACGAGGATTATTTCGCCTACTTCGAGGACATTGATTTGGGGTGGCGATTGTGGGTGTTGGGCTACAAGGTCGCCTTCGCGCCCGCATCGATCTGTTATCATGTCCACTACGGCTCGTCCTCCAAGCAAATGCCGGCCCGTATTCACTACCTGTATGAGCGGAACGCGCTCTACACCATCATCAAAAATTACGAGCAGCGCTACCTGGAGCGTGTTTTGCCGTTGGCGCTGCTGATGCAGTTCAAACGGGCTTACCTTTATGGCCGGATGGGGGGTGTGGATATGGACGTATGCCGCCTCAATTCTGACACCGAGCCAGCGGCGCCCGCCCAGGCCGATTACGGCCCGCGTTATTACGCGCGAGAGGCCTGGCGCACGCTTCGCGATGAGGGTCTTCTGGTCCTGATGCGCCGGGGCTTGGACGAGCTGGATCGGCGGCGCGGACGACCCGTTCCCAAGCACATAGCCACGCCACAGCAGGAATCTTTCTACTGGATAGAGCAAGCGCACATCGCGGCCACCAACGACCTCATCGAGACATATCCCGACCTGATGGAGAAACGGGCGCATATCCAACAGCAGCGCCGTCGCACCGATGCGGAGATATTCAAAAACGTGCGAGCCTTGAGTTTCGATGTCTGTTTCAATGCGCCGGAATATCAACGGGCGCAGCAGCGACTGGTGGAGATATTCGGTATCGAGGAACTGTTCGGCGAGATATTCGATCCCGACATTCCCTTCGCGCTACGCGCCCAGGAATATGAGAAAAAACAAGAGCAGCAAAAGGAGTAGTATATGAGCGACATTGTCGGCTTGATTCCAGCCGCTGGGCAGGGGAGCCGTCTTGCCCCGTTCCCTTGTCCCAAGGAGCTTTTCCCGATCGGTTATCAGGATTACAAGATCGAGAGCAAGATCGAGCGCCGGCCCAAGGTGATAAGCCAATACCTGTTCGAGGAGTTGGTGATGGCCGGGGCTGAAAGAGTATTTATCATTCTAGGCAAGTGGAAGCAAGATATTATGCACTACTACGGTGACGGGCGACGCTTCGGCGCTCACGTCTCCTATCTGTATCAGGAGGAACTCTTGGGGATGCCCTTTGCCCTCGATTTAGCCTATCCTTGGTTGGACGGGGCCACGGTCGTCTTTGGTATGCCCGATACGATCATCGAACCGAAGGACGCCTTTGTGAAACTGTTGGATTATCACGATGGTATTGAGGCGGACCTGACACTGGGGCTCTTTGCCACCGACACGCCGTGGAAGTTTGGCATGGTGGGATTTGACGCGGAGAATCGGGTCACCTACAACATTGACAAGCCCACGCAGACCGATCTGGAATATATGTGGGGCATTTGCTGCTGGGGGCCACACTTCACTGAAATGATGCACCAGTTCTTGCTCCAGATTCCCGTGGGTGGCAGAGAGATCGTCCTATCGGAGGTTTTCGATGAGGCGCTGCGCCAAAATCTGAACGTCAGGGCTTTTTGCTTCGACGACGGTCGATACATAGACATCGGCACGACGGAAGAGCTGGATACTGCGTTGCAGAAATTCCACCTCTAGGCGTCGCTTATGGAGATCCTGCA
>DSDT01000050.1 GCA_011048615.1 Chloroflexota bacterium
CCAGGGTGCCGGCGAGATAGCCGGCCTCCTGTTCGTCGAACTGCATGCCGCGCAGGTTGGGCGGAGTGCTCTCCCAGGAGCAGTCCACGCAGGCAAAGCGCATCCCCGGGTTGGCGGCGGCCGTGGTCGAGATGGCGTCCATCGTGGGGAAGCCGACGCTGATGCAGAGATCGTTGCCGTCGTTCACGCACTGCTGCAAGTTGGCGAGGTAGTCGGCGGCGCTGGTCGAGGTGTAGACGGCGCCGGTGACGCCCAGCTCGCTTTCGGCCCGCAGCAGACCCTGGTAGCTGAACCAGTTGAAACTTTGGTCGGCCAGGGTGCCGATGTCGGTGACCAGGCCGGCGCGAATGGTGTTAGGCGCTTGGGGTGGGTCCGCCTGGGCGCTGTGTACCCCGATCAGGATCAGTCCGATCATCAAAATAGCGATGCCGCACGTGGTGAGTATGCGCGTCCGGGACATTTTCTCCTCCCTCTCATCTGTCGAATAGGTGAAGCGTCCAATCATTGTCGAACAAGCGGTCGCTCGAACTGTCGGTGAGCGGTGGTGGGGGTGGTGACTTGGATGTAACCCAGAGTCTCGGAGCGTATCACAGAGAGAGAAGGCTATTTTGCTCTATTCTCTGAACCTCTGTGTCTTCTCAGTGGCTCTCTGCGTCCCAACCCGAATGGACTGAGCAACAGTTACCCTGCTATTCAGTATAGTGCAAGCCAGGGTACAAGTCAAGACTTTTTTAGAAAAGGAGTAACTGCTCAGCCAGGCCCTAATTTCACCGCCGAGACGCGGAGAACGCCGAGCTTTCTTGTTTTCAAAGGGAACCAAGTGACTTCTCTGCGGCCAAAAAGTATGTCTCCGCGATCTCTGCGACTCTGCGGTGAGCAGTTACGAAAAGGAGACAGTTTTTTACCGAGCCGATTCCTGCACCAGCCGAGTGCCGCAGGCCTGGCAGAACAGGGCGTCGGAGGTGTGTCCCCGCCCGCATTTGGGGCAGACGCGGGGCAGGTCCACCGGCAGCGCGCCGCCGCAGGCCGCGCACCGTCCGCTGCCCGGCGGATTGGCGGTCTGGCAGTAGGGGCAGGCGATGGGGTTGCCAGGGGCGTCCTCCTCGCCGGCCAGGGCGCGGCTGAGGGCGCAGATCTCGTTGACCGCGTCCCAGACCTGGGGGGCTATGTTCTCCTTTTTCAGCTCGCCGATGGCGTCGGGGATCATGGCGAGCAGCGAGAGGGGATTCCCAGCCGCGGCCCGTTCGATGATCTCGCTGGCGTCGGCGACCCGATCGAGCCAGTCGCGGTCGCGGCTCATAGTCACCAGGACGCCGCCGGCGGTGTCGGCGACGTTGAGGGTGACCGGGGTGCCGTGTTTGCTGCCGATCTGGATCAGCGCGGTGCCAGGGCCGTGCTCGCAGACGGTGCGGTGCTGGCGGTCACCGAAGCGGGCCGCCAGTTGGTCGGCCAGAGCGGCAGCGGTGATCGAACCGTGGAACATGCGCTGTAGTTGGGCCATGCTCTCCTCGCTTTATGTCGGGCTCGGGCTCATTGTTTCAGGACAAGCGGCAAGAAGACCAGGGTAGCGTCGGTGGTGCGGCGGAATGGCTGCCCGTGGTCGAGGGCCAGGGCGACGTTGCCGGCCGGGTCCACCGCCTGGACGATGTACTCGATAGGGGTTGCCGGTGGCAGCCCGCTGCCCACTGCCCAACCGGAGGCGGCGTCGTAGGCGAGTTCCACTCTGGACCACGTGTGACGGGATTGACCGGTCAGGGGGCGGTAGAGCACGACGGTCCGCTGGATCATGCCGCTGTCGTCCTCCACCTCGACGCGGAATTGAAGGGACTGGGTGGTGCTGAGGGCCTGCACCTGCCAGATGCTCGGCGCGATAAAGTCGGTGCTGGTGAAGGGGGCGTGGTAGACCTGGAATTGGAGCGAATCGTAGAGCCGCTGCACGCCGCTGGTGGGGGAGGCCGGGGTCGAGGCCTGGAACTGGGCTGGCACCACTATCAGTTTTTCGCGGGACTGTCCCCCTATGGTGAGAAAGCGGTTGATCGCGCCCATCTGCAGGGGATACCAGGTTTCCGTCGGGTAGAGCGGTTCCGTCTCGACATACAGTTGGTCGGTGACGACGCGCGAGACGACGGGGTCAAAGTTGGTCACGTCGGTAAAGCTCCCTCCCACCCACAGCACGCCGTGAGCGACGGCGTCGTCCTGATGCACGTTCACGCCGGTGCGGGGCAGGACGGGCCGTCCGCCGGAGACGTGGACGTCGGTCTGGTCGGCGAGGGCGTAGTACGTCCCCAGCCCCTCGACGGTGTGGGTGACATAGTCAAAGGTCAAGTTGACTGCTGTGGTGAAAACCTGGGCCGCCTGGTGCGCGGGAGACTGTCCGGTCAGGCTGTTCCCTCCCACCGTCGTCGTGTTCGGCACGCTGATTCTCATCATCGGCAGGCCGTACAGGGTGGCCTGGCCGATCACTTTTTCGTCATAGGTGCTGAGGCCGCCCCCGGCGGCGCTGTTGTAATAGTTTTGCTTGGCCTGGAGGAGGGCGTTCCCCACCGTCTGGGGTTGACCGCCGTGCCAGTGGCCGAGGGCCTGGGCAAAGTCGGCCATCAACCGCTCCGAGTAGGCGATCAAGTCCGAGTCGCCGTAGCCATAGCCGGTGTTGCCGATAAAGGTCGCGCCCTGCCGCAGAAAGGCCTGTGCCCAGTCGGTGCCGGTCTGGGGCGAGGGGAAGGCGTCATCGGGCACGTTCAGCCCAGAGTGGCAGCCCACTGAAAAGGCGAGCACGGATTGGTAATCGGTCGTGGCAGTGACCTCGGTGGCAAATACCTGGCTCAAGGGATCGGTGGGGAAGAGCCGATCGTGCTGAAAGTGGGCGAACAGCTCGTACTTGCCCACCTCGGTGGGGTTGGCTGGGTCGGTGACGTTGACGGCGCGCAGGCCGCTATCCCCGTCGGCGACAAAGGCGTGGCCTCCGCCCGCGGCCAGCGCCACGGATTTGGCGTCTCCCGGCGTGTTGTAGCAGCCCAGGTGGGTGGGACTGGCCGGGGTGGAAATGTCGCCGATGCAAACGCCCGCATAGTCGCCGGCGGCGACGTAGGCGATGCCGCCCGCCACGACCAGATCGTAGGCGTAGCTGTTCAACGCGGTGATAGAGTAGGTGCCGACTGGATTGGGGGCGGAGGGGGTGGAGATGTTCACGATCTGTACGCCGCTGCTGCCATCGGCCAGGTAGGCATAGCTCCCGCTCAAGGTCACGTCGTTGGCGTCGCCGGGCGAGTCGTACAGCCCGACCGGGGTGGGGTTGGCCGGGTCGGTGACGTCAATGACGTGCAGGCCGGCGTTCCCGTCGGCGATGTAGACGTAATTGCCCGCCGCCGCCACGCCCTGGGCGTTCCCTGGCGTGTCGTAGGCGCCGACCTCGGTCGGGGCGGAGGGGTCGGCGACGTTGATGACACGCAGGCCGTCCTCTCCATCCGCGACGTAGGCATAATCCCCGACCACCACGACGTCGGAGGCCATGTATGGCGTGTCGTAGGAGCCGACCTCAACCGGGGCGGAGGGGTCGGCGACGTCCAGGATGTGCAGTCCGCTGAACTTGGCGACGTAGGCATAGTTCCCGGACAGCGCGATGCCCTCCACCATGTCTGGCAGTGGGTCCCCCTGACCGACGACGATGGGGTCAGCCGGGTTGGCGATGTTCAGGATGACCAATCGGGGGCCGACGCCGATGTAGGCATAATTCCCCTGGACCAGGACGGCGTTGGTGTCACCACCGAGCTGGCCGACTACCCGGATCTCGGACGTCTCGGCGGTGATGGCCTGGGGCGGTATGTGGGAGGGGTGAGGGGTGATCAGTACAGCGAGACCCGCAGCGACGGCAATAGTCAACAATATGTGGCGCATTTTTTTCTCCTCTAGCAGTTTGTCCGAGGCTCCCATCTTCCGTGGAGCCGTGGGGAGGGCAGAGGGCGGATGTCTGATCTGCCGGGTTATGTCGTTGAGCCGCGCTTACAGTTTGGCCAGCTCTTCTCGCAGTTGGCGGGCGGCAGCTAGATCCAGGGTGGCGTCCAACTGTTGGAACACGGCAGCGCAGCGCTCGATGGCCGCCAGTCCTTGCTCTGCTTTTTCCAGGACTGTATACACGCGGGCCAGGGACAGTTGGCTGCACGCTCCCTCGTACTCGTCTCCCACATCTTCCAGGATGGAGATGCTCTCTTCCAATCGGTGCGCGGCCTCCTCAAACCGGCCCTGGGCCTCGGCGATCTCGCCCAGGACACGCTGGGCGGCTCCCTCCTCGCCGCGCATCTCTAGCTCGCGGGCCAGTTGGAGCGATTGTTGGCCGTAGGATTCGGCCCCGGTCAGGTCGCCGGCAATCAGGGCGGCCTGGGCAAGGTGACGGTACAGCTCGGGCAAAAAGTCGCGCACCTGGGCCTGCTCGAACTGGCTCAGGCTGGTTTCGAGGTGTTGGCGAGCGGCCTCTACCTCGCCGCGCCGGACGAAGGTGGCTCCCAGGTTCATGTGGAGAGCGCCCTGCACGAACAGCGATCCCCCGATCTGCTTCAGCGAGGTCAGGGCCTCCTCGTAAAAGGCCAGGGCGTCGTCCAGCCGGCCCTGGTTGCGGGCGATGCCGCCCAGGTTGTTGTCGGCGATGACGTGGTTGTAGACGTCGCCGGTCTGGTCGAAAATCTCGCGGGCACGATGGTAGTGGTGGCTGGCCTCCTGCCACTGCCCCAGGTCGAAATGGGCGTTGGCGATCTGATTGTGGACTGTGGCCTGTCCTTGAATGTCGCCCGCACGCTCGTACAGGTCAAAGGCTTGCTGAAAGTGTTCGATGGCGCTGGCGCTGGCGCCGCGCAGCCGCGTGATGTGACCCAGGAGATTATAGGCCCGGGCCAGGACCGTCAGTTCGCCCAGTTCTTGGGCGATGCGCAGGGCGTCCTGGCAGCGGCTGAGGGCTTTGTCGTACTCGCCCTGGCGAGTGTGGATCAGTCCGGCGATGAGAAAGAGTTCGGCGGCCTCGCCGGTTTCACGACCACTCAACACGTCCAGTCCGCGGTCGATCCAGTCGAAGGCGGCCGGGTACTCGCCGCGCAGTTCGTACCCACGGGCGAACCAACGGCAGGCGTGGGCGTGGGCGTCCTGATCGTCCCGCTCGACGGCCAGGGCGAGAGCGAGATCGAGGTGTTCGCGGGCGTGATCATACTGACCGGTGATGGTCAACAGTTCGCCTAATGCAGCGTGGATCGTCTGGCGCTGCTCCCCCGTCGCGCTCTCGTCCAGGTGCTCTGCGCTGCGGAGAGCGTTCTCCAAATGTTCGATGGCCCCCTGGTTGGCAAAGAACTTTTGAGCCTGTTGGCCGGCCTGCAGTTGGTATTGGAGGGCGCGCTGCCAATCCTGGCCGACGAAGGCGTGGTGGGCGATGAGGGGGATGTTGCTTTCGGCGTCACGGCGGCCGGCGGAGCGGCTGATGGCGAGGTATTCGGCGATTTTGCAGTGATACTGGCGGCGGGTGCGGGTCAGCAGACTGCGATAACAGACCTCTTGCATCATGGCGTGCTTGAAGGTGTAGAGCAGTTCCGGCATGCGGCGGGTCTCGCGGATCGTCTCGTACTGCTGCAACTGGACCAGACAGCGGTTCAGGCGGCTGCCGTTTTCGGGCACAATGTGGACGAGAATGTCAAAGGGAAAGACGCGCCCCACAACGGAGGCCAACTGCGCGGTCCAGCGGGATGGCTCATCCAACCGGTCCAGGCGGGCCATCAACACACCCTGCAGCGTGTCTGGCATACTGATGGTCTCGACGTCGCCCCGGAGCTGCCATTGGCTGTTTTCGTCCTGGATCAGCACGCAGTCGTCAATGAGGGTGCGGATGACCTCTTCGATGTACAGGGGATTCCCCTCCGTGCGCTCCAGAATGATCTCTCGGACGGCGGCAGGCCAATCGCTGATGCCGATCAAGTTGATCAGCAGTTGCTGCCGGTCGGATGGCTCCAGGTGATGTAGAGCGACCTCGGTGGTGCAGTGAGCGAACTCGCGGGCGGCTTTTTCATAGATTTGCCAGCATCCCTTGGTCCGTTCGGGGCGGTAGAGCAGGATCAACATCAGCGGTACGCGGTCCACCAGCGGCATGAGGTGTTCCAGGAGGGCCAGAGAGGCCTGGTCAATCCAGTGAATGTCCTCCAGGACCAGGATCAGGGGGGCTTGTGACGACGATTGAGCCTCGATCAGGGTACTGATGGCGATAAAGGTTCGCCTTTGCAGGGCCTCGGCGTCCAGATAGCGGATTTTCTCCTGCAATCCCTCTTCGAGCTGCAAGTTGAGGAAATTGGCCAGATACGGCAATGTGACTTCTATCGCTTCCGACGGCAGGGTTTCCTCCAGTGTTTGGCGCAGTTTTCCCCACGCCTCGGCTTCACTGTCGTCGGGCTGGATATTCACCACTTGCTGCACGATCTCTTGAAAGGGGCGGAAACTGACGGATTCGGTGTAGGATAGGCAGCGCCCCTCGATCCATCGAACGAGATCAACGGCCAGCCGCTGCCGCATTTCTGCCACCAGCCGGGATTTGCCAAGCCCAGCTTCGCCCATCACGGAAATGATCTGTCCCCGGCCAGCCAACAGTTGATTGAGCGCGCTCTGTAACTGCTCCCATTCGGCCTGCCGTCCCACCAGGGGGGAGCGCATACCCTTCAGGCCGCGCACCGGTTCGGGCATGGCCCGGGGGGCGATGACGGAAAAGACGGGAATGGGCATGCTCTTGCCCTTGAGCTCCACCTCGCCGCGCGGGTCGAGGTTGAAGAAGGCCTGCACTTTGCGCCGGACGTCGCTGCTGACGACGATGGTATCGGGTTCGGCGGCCGACATCAGGCGGGCGCCCAGGTTGACCTCGTCGCCCATGACGGTGTATTCGTGCCGCCAATCGGTGCCCACGTAGCCGGCGAACACGTAGCCAAAGGTGATGCCGACCTGCTGGGTGAGGCGCAGGTCCGACAGCCCGGTCTGGGAGAGCAGCGTGGGGTTGGTTTCCGACAGCGTCTTTTGCATCGCCAGCGCGGCCCGCACGGCTCGCTCGGCGTCATCTTCGTGGGCGACCGGCGCGCCAAAGAGGGCCAGCAGTTTGTCGCCGTGATCGTACAGGTCCATTTTGTTGATCACACCCCCAAAGCGCCGGATGCCCTGGCCCATGGCGACGAAATACCGATTGAGGGCAGTGACGATCTGGTCCTCGCGTCCCGGTCCCAACCGGTCGGTGATCTCTCCCAGGCCGTGGACGTTGGCAAAGAGGACGGCCACCAGACGATGCTCGCCCTCCAGGCTGGCAGCATGAGGGTCGCTGGCGATGCGGGCCAGCAGGCCGGCCGGCAGGTAGGGGGTGAGGGTGTCCAGCAGGACGATGGCCTGGCGCAGGTTGTCGAGGGTGGGTTGGGGC
>DSDT01000125.1 GCA_011048615.1 Chloroflexota bacterium
AGCAGCAGGTGACGAAGGCGAAAATACACCTGTAGGGCGGGTTTCTTACCCGCCGGGCAGGTATGGAAACCTGCCCTACCCCACAAATCTGCGTAGAGCCCAAAAAATCCACTATTTCACACAGGGAGGCAGACATGAAAGAGATTATCGCGACTGATCAGGCCCCGGCGGCCGTCGGCCCCTACTCGCAGGCAGTCCGAGTGGGCGATCTGGTCTACACGGCGGGGCAGTTGGGGCTTGTCCCCGGCACCAAAGAGTTTGCCGGTTCGGATATCGAGGCTCAGACCCATCAGGCGTTGGAAAACGTCAAGGCGGTGCTAGAGGCAGCCGGCTCTTGCCTGGAGCACGTCGTCAAGACCACGGTTTTTCTCCAGGATATGGCCGAGTTTGGCCGCATGAACACCGTCTACGCCGAGTTCTTCCCGGAAAACCCACCCGCCCGCTCGGCGGTGCAGGTGGCTGCGCTGCCGCTGGGAGGACGGGTCGAGATCGAGGCCGTGGCCGAGGCCTGCGACTGCGAAGGCGGGCCGGAGGAGTGTCGCTGCCCGTGCGCCTGACTCTATAGCCCGCGAACGAAAATGCGCCGGGGAGATCTCCCCGGCGCCATCCATACCCCCGCCGCGACTCGAACGCGGGCCACCGGCTCCGGAGGCCGGTGCTCTATCCATCTGAGCTACGGGGGCATCTACACGTTACTTATACCACACAACGTGCAAAGATGCAAATCCAGCCCGTCTAGTCAACTGAGCGGCCAACCGGATGGCCTCCTCCAAGCTTTCCGCGCTGGCCTGACCCCGCCAGGCGATGTCGAAGGCGGTGCCGTGGTCCACCGATGTGCGCACGAGGGGCAGGCCCAGCGTCACCGTCACGCTGCGCTCAAAGCCGTGGGTCTTGATGGGGATGTGTCCCTGATCGTGGTACATGGCCACCACCGCGTCGAACTCGCCCCGGATGGCACGGAAGAAGACGGAATCGGCCGGGATAGGGCCGTGGGCCGCGATGGATTCGGCTCGAGCGGCCTCGACTGCCGGGCCGATGGCCTCGATCTCCTCCCGGCCAAGCAGTCCCCCGTCGCCTCCGTGCGGGTTGAGGGCCGCCACCGCCAATCGGGGAGCGGGAAAGCCCAAGTGCTGCAGCCCTGCGTGGGTCAGGCGGATCGTCGCCAGCACCCGCTGGAGCGTGATGTGCGCTGCCACCTCGCGCAACGGCAGGTGACGGGTGACGTGGACGACTCGCAGTCCTGGCGTCGCCAGCATCGTCGTCACGTCCATCTCGTCCGTCCCCGTCAGCGCGGCCAGCAGTTCGGTGTGCCCAATGTACGGGACGCCGGCGGCCTGCAGCGCGGCCTTGTTGATCGGGCCGGTGACGATACCGTCCACCTGGCCGGCCCGCGCCAGTTCGACGGCGCGCTCGATATAATCCACTGCCGCCCGTCCTGCCGCCGCCGAGACCTGGGCTGGCGGGCAGGCCTCGGGGTCCACATTCTTCAAGTCCAGGATGTCAATCGCGTCGGCATCGAAACGAGCGGCTGTCACGTCGGTGATGGCGTGAAAGACGGGAGGGCTGTCGGTCAGTGCGGCGGCCTGAGCGATCACCCTGGCATCTCCGATCGCCAGGGGCCGACAGCAGTCCCGGACCTCACGGCGTGCCAGCGCTTTGACCACTATCTCTGGCCCCACACCGGCTGGATCCCCGCTGGTGATGGCGACGATGGGAAGGGGTGTCACAGTCGCAGCTCCAGTTGGATTTCGTCCCGCACGGGAATGCCGGCAAATCCCAACTCGATCCCCCCGTGATGCTCGATCAGCTTGCCCACGTCGACCCCGGTGATGACGAACCCCAGCCGCTGGTAAAGGGCCAGGGTAGCCAGGGCATCGTTGGTCGTAGAGATTATGACCCGCTCGCCCTCTTCGGCGCGCGCCATCTTGATCACCGCCGAGACGAGGTCGTGGGCTGCACCACGGCCCTGCCATTGGGGCAGCACGTTGAGCATCACCAGGTTCGTCGCGTCCCCTTCTCGGGCATAGCTGGCCACACCGACGATCTCGCCCTCGTCACACGCGACGAACGCTGGCAGGGCATCCACCCAATAGCTGCGACCGAAGGATTCCACCTGCACCTCGCCCCAAAAGTGATGGGCCAACTCGCCGATGCGCTCTCGGTCAGTGGCAGCCGCAGGCCGGATGGTGAGGGGCGGGCGGGGCGCTTTTCCGCGCGGTCCGGTCACCTCCAATCGCGCGTGCGCTGGGCAGAGGAATGCGCTTCCCTCTGGATCGCGATAGATTGCGGGGGCATCACAGTATGAACACGAGTTCATTGATCGCTCCTTTTTGCGTCTTGTGCCAGGTAGTGATACAATTATACTCCGCTGAGACGCAATGGCAACTGGATCCTATCACGTTGGAGAGATGACCCTGTGAACGCTTCAAGCTACCCCAGAACGACCTGGCGACTGCTCCACTCCGCTCCTGCCGACGGTCCGATCAACATGGCAGTGGACGAGGCCATCCTGCGGGCGGTAGGAGCCGAGTTGTCGCCTCCTACGCTCCGTCTCTACGCCTGGGCGCCGCCATGTCTCTCCCTGGGCCGGGCCCAGCAGGCGGCGGATGTGAACCGAGAAGAATTGGAGGCGGCAGGTTTTGACCTGGTCCGCCGGCCCACGGGCGGCAAGGCGATTCTCCACGCGGACGAACTGACCTACAGCGTCGTCGCGCCGCGGGGGGAGCCCCGGGTGGCGGGCGACATCGTGGAGAGCTATCGCATCCTCAGCACAGGGCTGGTGCGAGGGCTGGAGCGCCTGGGTATTGCCGGGATCGTTGCCGACCGGCAGGCGGTGAGGCAGGGCGATGGGCCGGTCTGCTTTGAGGTCGCTTCCGATTACGAGATCACCGTCGGAGGGCGAAAGCTGGTAGGCAGCGCCCAGATGAGGGCCCAGGGGATCGTGCTTCAGCACGGGGCCTTGCCCCTGCACGGTGACGTGGCCCGCATCTGTCCACTACTGACTGCGCGCCCGGATCCCGTTCGGGTGCGCGCCCGCACTGCGACGGTCGAGCAGGCCCTGGGGCGATCCATCTCCTGGGAGGAAGCGGCCCAGGCGTTAGCAGCCGGATTTGCCGAGGCGCTGAACCTCGAGCTGGCCGCGGGGCATTTGAGCGACCAGGAGCGCGCTTGGGCGGAGGAATTACGCGCCCAAAAGTACGCCGCACCGACGTGGACCCAGCGGGTCTGATCTATTTGAGAGAGAGGGCTGCCGTGATTATAGGAGCGTGTATCATCGAACTGCATCTCCCCGGCAATGGCTCGCTGAAGGAAAAGCGGGGGATCCTCAAGCCTCTATTCTCCCAACTGCGCCGCCGATTCAACCTGTCCACCGCCGAGATAGGCCATAACGACATCTGGCAGTCGGCCGAAATTGCCATCGTCACCGTCGCTAACGACGCCGGTCGCGCCCACGCCATCCTGGAACGGGCTGTGAGCTGGATCGAGAGACATCATCCCCAGGTCCAGGTCGTGGACTGGGAGATCGAAATGTTCTAGAGTGCAGAGGTGATACCATGTCTATGACGGTGTTGACGCTGCCGGCCAATCCACCATTTTCCCTGCCCGTGGTCGTGAACTCGCACGGCTGGGTGCAGTTGTCCCCCTTTTCTGCTGCCGAGGATGGCCGCGAGCTGGGGTACGTCACACGCCTGGATTCAGGACGGGTGGTCGAGCTGGTAATTCGGGAAGCATCGGCGGGCGTGGAGGTCAGTGCGGGCACGGATGGCCCGCTGAACGAGTCCGAGAAGGGGCAAATCGCGCAGCAAGTGACGTGGATGGTGGGCCTGGATCAGGATTTCTCCGCTTTCTACAGTTTGACCCGGGATACACCTCAGTTGGCCTCCGTCGAGGCGCAGGCCCGGGGCCGTATTCTCCGCTCCTCCACGCTGTTCGAGGATGTCGTCAAGACAATCCTGACCACCAACACGAGTTGGGCCGGCACCCTTCGCATGGTCAAGGCCCTGGTCTCCCGGTTCGGCACAGCGCTGCCCACTGATCCCACTCGCCGGGCCTTTCCTACCCCAGAACGGCTGGCCGTCGCCGACGAGGAAACGCTGCGCTCGGAGGCGGGATTGGGATACCGCGCGCCCTACGTGGCGGAACTGGCCCGCTCCGTGGCGTCGGGCGATCGGGATCTGGAAGCCCTCAAGACGACGGATGAGGCAACCACCGACCTGTACAACCGGCTGCTGGCGATCAAGGGCGTGGGCCACTACGCCGCAGCTCACCTGCTGATGCTGCTGAGCCGATACGACTTTGTCCCGGTGGATTCCTGGGCAATCAAGATGGTCTCGCACGAGTGGCACGGCGGCGAACCAATCGGCCGGGACGAGGTCGAGGCGGCCTTTGAGCAGTGGGGAGCGTGGCAGGGATTGGCGTATTGGTTTTGGGATTGGTCCTACTCAGACGCGTAGCCCAACCGGAGGGCAAATCCAGCCTACATGCGCCATTCGTATGTCGAGTAGAGATCCGATTGGAAAAGATCCGCCTGCGGTCAGTATCTCATCACCAGGGGCAGATAGATAATCGTCGGAACAATGGTCACCGGCAGGACTTTTTGAGCCTCTCCACAGGCGTTAGTGAGGGCCAACTCTGCCGTGTAGATACTACTGCGCGTGTAAATGTGACTGACTGTCGGTAGATTCTCCCCTGCAAGCGGCGGCGTGGCGTCCCCAAAGGTCCAGGTGTAGATTATAGGCGCGTCACCAGAGACCGTCGCGGTAAAATGTACCGCCTGACCCACCACCCCTGGACTGCTGGCCGTCAGTGCTGTGATGGATGCTCCCTGGCACTGAGGGACCACCGGTATAACCTGGGTCGCTCTATCTACTCCACAGGCATTGGTGACGGTGAGCACTGCAGTAAAGGTCCCTGGACCGATGTAGATGTGCGTCGGATGCTGCACGTTCGTCGTTTCTCCATCACCAAAGCTCCACAGCCAGGCCGTGGGATCACCCGTAGAGGTATCGAGGAAGCGCACCGTATTCCCAGAGACCACGTCGCCTGCCGGCACCCGGTCAAAACTGGCCCTCGGTGAGCTCCCCACCCGGATGGTGGTAGAAACCACGGATGTCCCACACCCGTTGGTAGCGGTCAGCCAGATGGTGTACAGGCCCGGCAGGCTGTACGTGTGACTGACGAACTGTCCGGCAGCGACGACCGTGTCGTCTAAACGCCACTGGTAGCTGGCGGATCCCCCACGGTTTACAGCCTGAAAACTCACCTCGGTCATAGGACAAATGTCCCCCATGGGACTGTATGTAATAGTCACCGCCGGTGCAGCAGTGACAGTGATGGTGTCAGTAGCCACGGCGGACCCCTGAGCGTTGGTGGCGGTTAGGACGACAGTGAAGGATCGGGCAGCCGCATACGTATGCTGAGGATGTTGGACGGTCGCGGTGAAACCATCCCCAAAGGCCCAGGTCCAGGCTTCAGTGTTGCTTGAGCTGGTGTCGGTAAATCTCACGACGTGTCCCAGGCAAATCCCACCCATCGGGGCGTAAGTGAAACCGGCGACGGGCAGGGCTGTCACGGTCAGTACAGCAGTGGCGGTCAGCCCGGCGTAGGTCGCGGTGACGGTCCACGCGCCCGCCGCCTCGGCGGTGTAGATGTTCCCAGCCCACCCTCCTCCCGCGCCGGAGGAGACGGTGTAGCTGCCGCTGGCGGTGACGTCCCACGGATTACTGTAGGCGTCGCGGGCAGTCAGCGAGTAGGCTACCCCATCCCCGGCGGACAGGGTGTGGCGTTCAGGGGCCAGAGCCAGCCTGACGGGTGTCGGCCCGTGGGCGACGGTCAGTACAGCAGTGGCGGTCAGCCCGGCGTAGGTCGCAGTGACGGTCCACGCGCCCGCCGCCTCGGCGGTGTAAACGTTCCCGGCCCACGTGCCTCCCGCGTCAGGGGAGATGGTGTAACTGCCGCTGGCGGTGACGTCCCAGGCGTTGCTGTACACATCGCAAGCGGTCAGGCTGTAGATCACCGAATCCCCGGCGGCCAGGGTGTGGCGTCCAGGGGCCAGAGCCAGCCCGACGGGTGTCGGCCCGTGGGCGACGGTCAGTGCAGCAGTGGCGGTCAGCCCGGCATAGGTCGCGGTGACGGTCCACGCGCCGGCCGCCTCGGCGGTGTAAACGTTCCCGGCCCACGTGCCTCCCGCGTCAGGGGAGATGGTGTAACTGCCGCTGGCAGTGACGTCCCACGGATTGCTGTAGGCGTCACGGGCGGTCAGCGAGTAGACCACTCCATCCCCGGCCGCCAGGGTGTGACCCTCAGGGTCCAGCGTCAGCCTGGCCAGGGTCGGCCCGTGGACGACGGTCAGTGCAGCAGTGGCGGTCAGCCCGGCGTAGGTCGCGGTGACGGTCCACGCGCCGGCCGCCTCGGCGGTGTAGACGTTCCTGGCCCACCACCCTCCCGCGTCAGGGGAGATGGTGTAACTGCCACTGGCAGAGACATCCCACGAATTGCTGTAAACATCGCAGGCGGTCAGGCTGTAAGCTACCCCATCCCCGGCCGCTATGGCATGACGCTCGGGGGTGAGGGACAGCCCGACGGGTGTCGGCCCGTGGGCGACGGTCAGTGCAGCAGTGGCGGTCAGCCCGGCATAGGTCGCGGTGACGGTCCACGCGCCCGCCGCCTCAGCAGTATACATGTTCCCGGCCCACCCTCCCCCCGCGCCAGGGGAGATGGTGTAGCTGCCGCTGGCGGTGACATCCCATGGGTTGCTGTAGATGTCGCGGGCGGTCAACGAGTAGACCACTCCATCTCCGGCCGCCAGGGTGTGGCGTTCAGGGGCCAGGGTCAGCCCGGTGGGGGTCGGCCCGTGGGCGACGGTCAGTGCAGCAGTGGCGGTCAGCCCGGCATAGGTCGCGGTGACGGTCCACGCGCCCGCCGCCTCGGCAGTATACATGTTCCCGGCCCACCCTCCCCCCGCGCCAGGGGAGATGGTGTAGCTGCCGCTAGCGGTGACGTCCCATGGGTTGCTGTAGATGTCGCGGGCGGTCAGGTTGTAGGCCACCCCCTCCCCTGCTGCCAGGGTATGATGCTCAGGGTCCAGCGTCAGCCCGCTCAGCGCCGGCCTGTGGACGACGGTCAGAGCAGCGGTGGCGGTCAGCCCGGCATAGGTCGCGGTGACGGTCCACGCGCCCGCCGCCTCGGCGGTGTAGATGTTCCCAGCCCACGTCCCTCCCGCGCCAGGGGGGATGGTGTAGCTGCCGGAGGCGGTGACGTCCCACGGATTGCTGTAGGCGTCACGGGCGGTCAACGAGTAAACCACTCCATCTCCGGCCGCCAGGGTGTGGCGTTCAGGGGCCAGGGTCAGCCCGGTGGGGGTCGGCCCGTGGGTGACGGTCAAGATGGCGGTGGCGGTCAGCCCGGCATAG
>DSDT01000147.1 GCA_011048615.1 Chloroflexota bacterium
GGGAAGGGTGGGGGGCATCCGATCCGGGGCCGGGTCGAGGCCGATGCACAGCCACGAGCGGTTCGTCTCCTGGGCCAGGCAGAGTTTGTGCAAAAAAGTCATCGGGGGTACCTCACACTGGGTTAAAAAAAGACCTTTGGATGGGACTCCAAAGGTCGGTGAAAGCACGGCGTCGTGGAGAGGGCAGCGGCCTCCCCGACGGGGGGTTGGGGGGGCGTCGGCGTTGGTATGAGGGGTCGGGCAAACTGTTCTCCAGACATTGGGCGAGAGTATACCGCAAACAGGGGTGGGTGTCAAGCGGAGGTTCATACAAAGTGGACGAATACCTGGTTGCCCAGCAATCGCCCGCGGGGGGTCAGGCGGGCGGCCTGTCCGTCCCAGGTCAGCAGGTCCAGGTCTTGTAGGTGGCGCAGCGTTTCGCCATAGACCGTCTCCAGGGCCAGGCCGAAGCGGGCCCGGAAGCGGTCGGTGGCGACGCCCTCGGCCAGGCGCAGGCCCAGCATCATTGTGTCTCCCATCTCTTGCTCGGGCCCGACGGGGGTCGTTTCGATGATGGGGGTCCTCCCCTCGGCTGTGGCCTGGATGTAGGCCAGGGGATCGGTCAGGTTGGCCCAGCGGCAGTGGTCCAGCCAGGAGTGAGCGCCGGCTCCCACGCCCAGCCACGGCTCGTTGCGCCAGTAGGTCAGGTTGTGGCGGCATTCCTGTCCGGAGCGCGCCCAGTTCGAGATTTCGTAATGGCGGTATCCGGCCTGGGCCAGGGTTTCGGCGGCCCATTCGTACATATCGGCGGCGCGGTCGGGGTCGGGGGCTGGCAGCGCGCCGGCGGCGATCTGGCGAGCCAGCGGGGTCTCTTCTTCGATGGCCAGGCCATAGAGAGACAGGTGTTCGGGTTCGAGGGCCGTGGCCGTTCGCAGCGTCTCCTGCCAGTGGCAGAGCTTCTGGCGGGGCAGCCCATAGATCAGGTCGAGGTTCAGGTTTCGGAAGCCAGACTCCCGGGCGGCGGCTACGGCAGCGCGGGCCTGGGCTTGCGTGTGGAGGCGGCCCAAGAGCTCGAGTTCGGCGTCGTGGAAGGATTGGATGCCCAGACTGAGCCGCTGAACGCCCAGGTTTCGCAAGTCGTGCAGGTAGGCGGAGGTGAGGGTGCCGGGATTTGCCTCCAGGCTGATTTCGGCAGCAGGGGAGAGGCGGAAAGCGGCCTGGGCAGCGTGGAGAATGTCGCGGAGGAGGGGGAGGGGTAGGAGGGAGGGGGTGCCTCCGCCAAAGTAGATGGTGGACACGGGAGGGGAACCCCAGCGCTCGCCGGCGGCCTCGATCTCCCGGCAGACGGCGTCGGTGTAGGCGGGCATGGCGAATTCCAGGCCGGTGTAGGTATCGAAATCGCAGTAGGCGCAGCGGGAGCGGCAGAAAGGGACGTGGACGTAGAGCGCCACGGGGTGGCTTGGTGGGGTGGAGCGGATGCGAGTCATAGCTCGAACTGTATCACACGGTTGGGAATTGTGCAAATGTATCACAAAGGTCGCGAATGGTTCTCCCATACTGATTACTTGCTCCTCTCACTGTGGATTCCCGCGCTTGTCCCCGCGAATCCCCGCCTTCGCGAACCTGCCCTCGCGAAGGCGGGGATTCGCGGGAATGATGGGCTGATAAGAGCAGTGGATTGTCCGGTCCGCCAGGGGCGCGGACCGTGGTCTGCGCTGAGGGAGGGGTAGCGAAGGGTGACATTCGACACTGGACAAACTATCCCTTTGATGTCATAATCGGACTTGTAGGTCAACTACTCGTCGTAACTGGAGGAAATAGGGATGTCTGTTGCGCAGTCGTATGACGTGGTGATTGTGGGGGCGGGGCCGGCGGGTATATTCGCTGCGCTGGCGCTGAGTGAGCGAACGGGGTTGCGCGTCGCCATGTTCGACAAGGGGTCAGCCATCGAAAAGCGAACCTGTCCGGCTCGCGAGGGGAAGGAATGTGGTCACTGCCAGCCGTGCTCGATCATGACCGGCTGGGGTGGGGCGGGTGCATTCAGCGATGGCAAGCTGACCCTCTCCCCAGCCTCCGGTGGGCATCTGGGTGAGATATTGGGGGAGGATCGGGCGCAGGTCTTGATTGACCAGGTGGACAGCGTGTACGTCGCGTATGGAGCCGCCCAGAGGGTCTATGGGGGGCACGTGGACGATTTCAACGACTTGTACAAACGGGACGTGCTGGCGGGGCTGCGGTTGGTCTCGGTGCCTATCCGGCATATGGGCACAGAACACAGCGCCGAGATTATGGCCCGGATGTACGATGACCTGGTGAGCCGGGGCGTGGAAATCCATATGCGTACCCCCATCAAGCGTGTGCTGGTTACGGATGGGACGGTGTTGGGTGTTGAGATGGAGCGAGGCGATGTAGTGGCGGCGAAGCGGGTCATCATCGCTCCGGGACGGGAGGGAGCCGAGTGGCTCAAGGGCGTGGCCTGCCAATTGGGGCTGGCGTTGGTGCGCAACCCGGTGGACGTAGGGGTGCGGGTGGAGCTGCCGGCGGTGGTGACGGAGCCGGTCACCCAGTTGTTGTACGAATTCAAGTTTTTGTACTATTCCCGCGCCTTTGATGATCTGGTGCGGACGTTTTGCGTTTGTCCCTACGGAGAGGTCACGCTGGAATACGCGGGCGACGTGACGACGGTCAACGGCCATTCTTATGCCGATCACAAGACGAGTAACACCAACTTTGCGCTGTTGGTGAGCAAGAATTTCACCGAGCCGTTCGACGATCCCGTAGCATATGGACAGTCCATCGCTCGCCTGGCGAATCTTTTGAGTGGGGGGGTGCTGGTGCAGCGGCTGGGGGACTTGGAGGCCGGGCGGCGGACGAATCCCCAGCGATTGAGCCGTTCGGTCGTGACGCCGACGCTCAAGAGCGCGACGCCGGGCGATTTGGGGCTGGTGCTGCCTTATCGTCACATCGTCAATGTTCTAGAGATGCTGCACGCTCTGGACAAGGTGATGCCGGGGGTCTGTTCACCGCACACGCTGCTCTATGGCGTTGAGGTCAAGTTTTACTCCAACCGCTTGTGCCTGACGCCAGAGATGAGGACGGAGGTGGAGGGATTGTACGCCTGCGGCGACGGGGCTGGCATCACGCGGGGGTTGGTGCAGGCCTCGGCCTCCGGCCTGTTGGCGGCGCGCGCGATATTGAACGAGTTGGCCGGCTAGCCGGCCGACTCGTGTTCCCGGGGTTCCGGCAGACCGGTAGCCAGAAAGTAGCCCATCAAGTAGAACCCGAGGGCAGAAAAGAACAGCCCCGCAAATCCCCACAAGTCCACGAGTAGTCCTCCCAGGCCGGATACGAGGACGGTCACGCCTATCATGGTGTTGGAGAAGCCCAGGTAAAGAGGTCTCTCGGCGTCGGGGACCAGTTCCAGCAAAAAGTTGCTGCCCGTCAGCACCTGGGCCGGGCGCATCGCTCCATCCAGGAAGAAGAGGGGTAGGGCCAGGTAGGGCAGCCCGGGTCCCTGAAGTTGAAACAGTCTCACCAGTCCGATGGTGAGCAGGGCCAGCAGGACTGTCGCGCCGCTGCCCAGGCTGGAGAGGCGCATCACCAGCCGATTACCGTGCCGGTCGCTCAGCCGGCCCCAGGGCAGGTTGGCCAGCAGTTGGGATCCAACGCGGGCTGCGATGTAGATGCCTACCATATCGTCGGGAGCTTTCAACACCCGTTTGGCGTACAGCCCGTAGAACGGGAGGGCGACGTTGCCCAGCACCAGCGCCATGCGGGTGAGTAGGTGACGGCGGTAGGTGGGGTCGCTCGTGACCAGCTTGGCAGCCCGTCCCAGTTGCTGCTTGATGGTGAGGGACTGGGAAACGAACGTTCCCGGTGGCTCTCGAATGATGATAAAGGAGACGAGGCCAGGGATCATGGTGGCGCAGTACAGGCCGAAAAGGAGGGCATGGTCGTGCGGGAAGGGCAGGCGCGGGTGGTTGAGGACGGTCTTGACGATCAGTCCCCCTCCCAGGGCCAGCAGTCCGCCCAGGAACTGCCGCCAGGCGAAAAAGCTGCCCCGCCGTCGGGAGGGAATCGTCTTGGCGACGACATCGAAAAAAGCTAGCCCAGACAGCCCAGTGGATAGCCGGGCGACGGCGTACAGCACGAAAAAGACGATCAGCAGGACGTGGGGATCGTCCGTCAGCCAGACCACCGCGGCCAGCAGGACCCACGCCACGATGCGAATGCCAGCCGTCAGGATGTAGCTGGGCATTTTGCGCTCCATCTGTTGGATGCGATGGGAGACGAATATCTGGGGCAGGAACCAGCCCGCATCTCCCAGGGGAGCGACCAGGCCAATGAGCAGGTTGGAGGCCGTGAGCTGGCTGACGAACCATGTCAAGACGAGGGGGGGATCAATGAGAGCTTCGGCCAGTTGAAAGGCCGCGCCGTTAAAGACCCCTAGCGCAAAGCTACGTTGCACCTCACGTTTGGGGATGGGATGGGTCATCGGTATGAACTCCTCATCGAGATTGAAGGGGAGTAGTATACCACACCATCCCACTGTACGGCAAACCATTCGGATAGCAATCGGCGCGAGGAAGGAACGCCAGCAGCCTGCCGACCTTGAGGCCGCCAAGATGGCGGGGTTCCTGGAACATTGAAGATGCTTTTGCTCCCTCAGGGCAGAGGCGGCCCGTTAGGCCCTCCTGGCGTCGGGGCGGAGAGGACGCGCCAGGTTCTGCCGCCGTCGGGGAAGCGGCCGGTCGAAACGTCGGTAGCCTGGGACCCAAAAATGACGCGATCGATCAGCCTGTGCCCGGCCTCGTCCCGGTCGAACAGGCCGATCTCTTCACCGATCTGGCGCAGCTTGAAGCCGGTGTGGAGCGGCCCGTCGCTGCTGTCATCGTCCGTCCAGATCAGCAAAAAACCACCCGCGGGGACCAGAGTCCCGCTGGGGATGCGCCATTTGGTGGGATTTCCCAGGTCGTCGGTCAGGTACATGCCCCCTACATCCAGGTCCGTGCTGCCGGTGTTGTACAACTCCACCCAATCCTCGTATTCCCCCCATTCGTCTGTGTTGATCGTGGCGTTGCTGGCCAGGAACTCGTTGATCACGACAGAGGGAGACGTGTGACCGACCCGGTACCCGTAGGCGGTGGTCGGCGCGCCCGTGGGATAGGTCGTGACGCCACCCTCGTCGTCCCAGGCTCGCACATAGTAGCGGACGAGCATGTCGGCGGTGGCGGATGGGATGGAGGCGCTGTACAGGTCGTTGCCTGCCGGAGTGAGCGGCACGGAGAGGAACCCACCGCCTGGGGTTGGAGAGAGGGGGTGGTGGGTGGTGTAGTAGAGCGTGGCCGAGAGGATCTGCCCGTCGTCGCGGATGCGGACCGTCGCGACGACCGGTTCTCCGGCCTGGGGGGCGCGGGGGAGGACGCTCAACTCGCTGACGACGGGGGGAAGCTGCCGGTTGGCCCGGCCAGGGGTGGTCTGGACGGTCCGCCAGTGGGGCGCGCCGTCGGGGTAGCGTCCCAGCGGCTGGTTGACCGTCTGCGGGCCGTAATAGACCTCGTCAATCAACTCATAGTGGCCGGCGGGTCCGGCGTAGAGGGCCAGCCGCCCTCCATCCCCATCTAGCTTAAAGTCGACGTGGGTCGGTCCCTGCGCCGGTTCCGCGTCGGCCCAGAATAGGGCATAGCCGCCCGGAGGGGCGGTCACGCCGGTGGGGATCTGCCATTGGGTGGGGTGCTCCAGGCGGTCGGTCAGATACATCCCGCCCAGGTCCGCCGTGACGGAGCCGGCGTTATAGATCTCGAACCAGTCGTCGCGCTCGCCGGCCTCGTCCTCCAGGTCGCTCTTGTTGATGGTGAGCAGTTCGTTGATGAGCAGGGTGGGGCGGTGAAAGCCGACGACGTAGCGATAGGTGATAGCGGGGGCGTGGTCCGGGTCGGAGCGGGTCAGACCGGTGCTGCTCTCGGCGTGCACGTAGTAGGTCACGATGGTCCCGTTAGCCAGGGGAGGGAGGAGGGCGGCGTAGCGTCCGTCGTTCGGGACAGCGTCGCCGTGGGTGCCGTCGTTGTACATCTCGCTTACGTGGGAGGCCCCGGTGGCGGTCCAGTGCAGCGAGACGGTGGGCATGAGATGGTCGCTGACGATGGTCGTGACGGTCACAGGCTGATCGGCAGCCGGCTCGAGCGGCGCGTGGGCGGTAGCGGTGATGACCGGCCCGCGGCCTCGGTTCGACCAGCCAGGGGTGGCGTGGGGAGCGGTGAAGGTGATCCATGTCGCGGCGCTGTCCTCGGTGCGGCCCAGGGAGGTATCTGTCATCACGGCGGATGGGAGATAGACGCGCTGATCTATGAGGGCGCTGTCAAAGAGCGGTTTGTCCAGCAGCGAGAGAGTGACTGTGACCGTGACGCTGGGGACGGCGAGGTGGAAATCGGTGTGCAGAGGCCCCTGGTCCGGCTCGCCGTCGGCCCACACCAGCAGGAAGCCGCCGGGCGGGATGACGGTTCCGGGGGGCAGGGTCCAGCGGGTGGGGGTGGGCGCCACGGTCGAGGTGAGCTGCAAGCTCATACCGCCCACGTCGAACCGGACCAGGCCTGGGTTGAACAGCTCGATCCACGGCTCGTACTCACCGGCCTCGTCGGGCAGGACGGTGGTGTTGTGGGGCATCAGTTCGTTGAGCAGGACCATCGGCCCGCTGGTGGGGCAGTAGCCCGACATTCGGCCGGTCAGCCATGCCCGCCGCTCGGTGATGTAGGTCCGCAGCTCAGCCGGTCCGGCGTGGAACTCGTCGTTGCTGCCCCACTTGTAGGGGTCGGCCTCGGCGTAGGGGATGATGTAGCGATAGAGCTGGTCTATGTGGGGGAAGAGGGCCGCTTCGGTGAATAGATCGTGCATTCTCTCCCCCAGACGGCGGCAGTAGGCGAATCGGAACGGCTCGTAGGCCAGCACTCGAGTGATCAGTCGGTTCCACTTGCCGTCCGCTTTGGGGCTGCCGATGGTGCCGGAATCAATGGGATTGTCCCAACTGATGTCCTGATCCAGGATGCCGTCCCGCCCCCAGTTGTGGCCCAGGGTCAGGTCGAGGTCCCAGGGAGTCAGGGCCCACCAATCCTCATACGGGTCCAGGTCGTGGAACAGGTAATAGTTTTTCTCCAGCCACTCGTAATTCCCCAGCAGAATCTGCAAGGTGTACCAGTCTAGATAGTGCCCTACGTCCATCCGAGAGGCCAGGGCGGTGGGGAATTCGGTGTCGGAGGTCATGTTGATCGCCCAGAGTAACGCCACGACGTCGGCGTGGCCGTCCTCTCGATTCGTCTTTTTGACGTAGGAATCGGCCGCGTCTTCTCCCCGCCAGTCAAAGTTGCCGCCATAGTCGCCTTTGTA
>DSDT01000405.1 GCA_011048615.1 Chloroflexota bacterium
TCCGCTGCCAAAGATGACGGCCATCGCGCCAGTCTGCGCTTCGGCGCCCTTTTCAGCCAGTTCGTCCAGCTCCGCCAGGGACAACTGCCCGGCCTCGACCTGGGCGACGATCTCCTCCAGGGCCGCCGGCGGGAACACGGCTCCCAACGCCCGGCGGGCGACTGCGGCGAGAGCCGTGTTCTGCTCCGGAGGCTGCTGACCGGGTCGTATCACGACGCCGGCGACCTCGAACTCGACCAGCGCTTGATGCGCCTCGGCCTGGCCCAGCGGCACGTAGATGAGCAGCCGGGGGGGATCGGTTCGCTCGCCCCAGGCTGATTCCAACTGGCGGCGCAGCCAGACGAAACCCTGTTCCGGGTCGTAGCTGTGGATGGCGGCGCCAGCCACCACATCCGGCTCCAGCGTCCGGGCCAGATCCAGATACCATCTCTGCGGGTCAAACCAGACGACGGTACCGTGGTCTTCCACCTGCTTGTGCAACAGATTGAGCAGTGCTTCCGTTACGAGAGGCATGCGGTTCTCCTAAAGGCGTTACACATCGCTGATTGCGCGAAACGGCTCCTCAATGAAGCTACGGCAGTTCGCGCAGCTTGTCCAGCAACTGGTTGTAGACCTGCACCTCGCGGCCATAGGGATCGCCAGCCAGCCGCGCTTCCTCTTCGCTCATCTCGCCCAGGAAAGCATAGGCTTCCTGCACGGTTCGAACAATGTCATCGGGTGTAGCAAGCCGGTCTCGCCGCACCAATCGGCTCAGGTCAGACCAATCGTGCTTCCCTTCTGGCAAGCTGGCCAGGAAAGCAACAGGATCGAATACGTAGCGTGTCTCCCAGCATTTGACGATCGCGACTCGCCGCACTACATCCCGGTCAAAGGGCTGGTGGGCCAACTGGTACAGGTCGTAGAGATCCCGCACGCGGGTGCGTTGGAGCGCCGCCCGAACCTTCTCGCCGATCACTTCGAGCAGGCCCAACGCCGGCACGTCCGGAGGCTCGATGCCCATCCAGTCAAAGTACCGCTCACGGCGCAACGGTGTGGGCGACGCTGGCAGCAGCGGTCGAGCGCGAAAACTGATCTGCACGCCAAAGCGACCTGCGGTCACCCAGGTATGGTGATAGGTGACCTCTGCGCCACAGGAATCGTCGGTGGCGTAATAGTCCGGGCTGGGGATGGTGAACGTGAGTCCATGGTAGGTCTGCCCGTGCAGGAGGCCGATCAGGTCGAGCACCAACGCATCGGGGGTAACGTCGCCGATAGCGGTAAAGTCCAGGTCCAGGCTGAAGCGCCCCGTGCCGCCCAGGTAGAGCTTGCGGATGGCCGTGCCGCCTTTGAACGCCAGGTGGTTCAGCAGGCCCTTATCGGACAGGATGCTCAATATGTAGGTCAGGACGATCTCCCGCTCGGCGATGTCGAGATCCACGCCGGCATCGGAGGCGTACCACTGGACCAACCGCTTCTCGATCATCAGCGTACCTCGATTTCGGCCAGCAGCTCCTGGCGTGGGACGTTGTCCACGACGTGCCAGGTGGCGTCGTATTCGCCGCCGGTCCCCCACTGGCTTGGTCGGCCCAGGTAGGGGGTGCTCTTGCCGACGGCATCCAGGAGCCGGGTTCGGGCCGGTCCTTCCCAAGGTAGCTGAAGCAGATCAGCCAGATAGCCCAACCGCTGAACGAGGGCCTGAGACCGGACACGCAGTCCATAGTCGGCCAGTCTTTCCCAGTCCAGCCGGCCCTGGCCCCGCCACAGCATCGCGGCCACCTCCGGCACGTCGCCGGCATAGGCGGGCCGGTCGAGGGAATCCACGACGGTCTTTTCCGGTTCGGCCATCATCACACGGCTGCCGTAAGCGTCAACCTCGGCCGCGCCAAAGAACTTGTGGGCCGGTTGGACGACCAACCGGTACGCTTTGCCGCGCACGGTGAGCAACCGTCGCTTCTTGCGCACGGTGGTGGCAATGTAGACGGTGGCCGCAGCCTGGGTGGAAAGCCCGTGGAAGAAGGCGGCGGTGGCGAAGGAAAAGTAGTAGGGCGTCACCAGCGTGCTGCCGATGAACAGAGGGTTGGTATCGGGAAAGGCGTGCTCACCCCGCTCGGCAGGGATCAGTTCGTACGTGCCGGCCGTGATGGGGGCCAGCCAGCGGCGGCGGGCCAACCGGTGGAGCACCTGCCGGGCGTGGTCGTAGGAGCAGTCCAGGATGGTCCTAGCCTGTTCGATGGTGACCACCGGCTGTTTCTCCCATTCCAGATGCATGATGAGTTTGGATTCGAGGGGGGAGAGAGAACGAGACATCGTCATATCACCTATTCTTAGATTTCTCTCATCTGGTGACAGTTTTTGTAACAAAACGAGACTTGCGTAAGGAGATTATACCTCCCAATGAAACAGAAGGCAAGGCGAAGAAGGCCGGCGCGCTGTGTGGGTACGTTGACCCCCTCACTCTAGTCCAGCCAACAGCTCCCGCACCCGCAGCACCAGGTCGCCAGGCCGGAGAACGGTCACGTCGGGATGACCGGGCTGAAAGTGGCGCACGTTGAATGTCACCAGCCAGGGACATCCCTCGTGCGCGGCGGCGACGAGGATGGGCAGGTCCTGCGGGTCTGCCATCCCCGCCCACGCGCCGAGATCCTCCGGCCGTGGATCAGCGACCACCCGCAGGCAGCGACTGACCAGCAGCCGGAACGCAGGCAGGGCCATGGGCAGCTTTTCCTCCAGGTTGCGCTCCGCCTCGGTGATGACTTGGTGAGAGGTAACGGCCTCGATCAGCGTGATCTCGGCCAGCCGCAGGATCGTGAGGCTGGCCCCGTGCTCGCTGGGAGAGGCAGCCCCGGCAAAGAGCACGTCAGCATCCACAAAGACGCGGGGCTTATGCTGGCTGGCCTGGTTCATAGGTCTCCCGCGCGTATCGCTCCCGCTGCTCGCGCAGGCCGCGCAGCAACTCTTCCGTGCTCAACCCCGCCTCGAGCCGGGCGCGCTCGATCTCGCGGGCCAGCTCGGGAACCATGGGCACCATCGGGGTTAGAACGAGGATGCCATCGAGGTCAACCATGCGAAAGGTATCCCCCTCCTCGATGCCGTACTTTTCCCGGAGCTCGGCCGGCAGGGTCACCACGCCGCGCTGACGGACTTGGATCGTCGCGTCCATCTGATTCCCTCCTGTCTGCTTATCAGGCGATGCAGATTATCTGCAAGAGGAGTATATCACAGGGGAGAGGCATTGGCAAGGGGTGCCTACCGCACCAGCCCCCGCTGCCGCATCTGCCGCGCCATCGTGGACCATTCAAACTGGCCGGCTGCCAGCTTTTCCCACGTCTTTTGCGCTTCCATCCAGGGCACGAGCTCCCACAGCGGCGCGATGCTGATGGTCACGCCGTCGTTCAGGTCGGGGGGCAGGTTGAGCAGGGCGATCCTATCCAGCCGATCGCGGAACTCGGTCACCTCAGCGACTAACTTTTGCTGGCGCTCGATCTCGCGCTCGCGCCGGCGGCGGGCGCTGGCATCGAGGGCCTCCAGCCCGGCCCGCAGTTCCTCCAGGCGTGCTCCTTCCAACGCGACCTTGGCATCGGCATAGTCGCGGCCGGCGACGAACAGACCGTCTGACCTGAGACGGTGGACGTAGAGCCAGATGGCGTAATTGCGCCGTTCCGATTGGAGCAGCCAGTAGATGGGCGCCTTGCGGCGGCTCTTGGAGTAGCGCTTGATGTGAAAGGCAAAGAACCGGCGCGGATCGCGGAAATAATCGCGCAACTCCCGCACACCCAATATCTCGCACGCCTCGCGCTCGACCGCGTCCGCCCGCTCCTGCCACACGAGCGCCAGCACCTCCCGCACGCGGGCCACGATGTCCGAGGGATGGGTGGGGTCGTCCACCAGGATACCGTCCCAGGCGATGGGGAGGGGATAAGAACTTGCCACAGAGGCGCAGAGAGCACGGAGGCTTTCCTCCGATTTCTCTGTGTCCTCTGTGACTCTGTGGCTAACGTTCTCGCGGGCGCGCAGCCAGGCCTCGGGGGCGATGGCAGCCGCGTTCGCCGGGGGCAGGCCGTCGCTGCCGACCAACGCGCCGGGCGCGCAGCGCGGCAATGGGTCGAACGGCCCCTGCAGCGCCGGCAGCAGCGTGGGGTCCAGCGCCATCCGCGCGTCCCACCGCCCAAAGGCCGCCCCCACGCACCACATCAGCAAGTTCTGGACGCGGGCAGGCAGGTCTTCGGGCGGGGCGGGTTCGTCTTCATCTGCCACAGAGGCACAGAGATCACAGAGGCTTTCCTCTGATTTCTCTGTGTCCTCTGTGGCTCTGTGGCTAACCCCCATCTCCTCGCGGACGAGGGTACGGTCGGCCTCGCTCAGACCGTAGAGGTCGAAGACGGTGTCGTCGATCTCGGCCTGGATGGCGGTCAGGCGGGCCTGGGCGGATTCTTCTGCCTCTGCCACAGAGGCACAGAGAGCGCAGAGGGTTTCTTTTGATCTCTCTGTGTCCTCGGTGTCTCTGTGGCTAACCAGGGCCGGCAGGCAGAAGGCGTGGGTGGTTTCGTCGGTGCGGTCACGGTCGCACTGGAGGTCGTAAGCTTCGTGAGCTAGAGCGCTTAGTCCCTTCTGTGTCCTATCCAGATCAGCGGGAATGGGGGTGCGCTGGATGACGCCGACTTCGTAGGAGCGGGCAGCAGCAGTGGCCGCGCCCAGTTGCAACTTTACCAACGACTCGAACACCACCGAGTTCATCACCGCCAGCAGGGCCAGCAGTTCTTCCGGATCGTCATCGGGCACATAGGCAGACGGGCCCTTGTGGCCGAATATACAGCCAGAAGGCAAGGCACGGATGCTGAGGTTGCTGGTGGTTCGCAAAGGCCAGGTCAGGCCGGGGCGGAAGTAGAAGTCAGTGTTCTGGGGCCTTGAGCGCAGACGTCCGGTCTCCGGATCGACAAAGCCGCAAATCTCTTCACCATCCTCCCACCAGTTCACTACCAGATGCACGTCAGCATAGTAAGGAGAGTAAGCACCACCTTTGGCGAAGAGAACCCAGCCATGGCCCTGGCGAGTTCCTTTAGCACTGTAACCGATACACTCCGGGGGCACCTCCCACCAAGCTCGGATGAAACGGAAATCGTAAGCAGTGATCAGTCCTTGCCTGACATCTTTCAGTTTGCCCACTCGGGGCAATTTGATGAAGAGCTGGCGAACAGAATCACTCACCCAGTAGGCGAAGGGGGAGCCGGGGATCAGGACGAAGTCAGCGGGGTCGAGGGTGTAGGTCTCCTCGGCTTGCCCGGTGTCGTTCAACGCCGCGATCTGGGCTGCCAGCGCGTCGCCCTTGGCGTCTATCGGTGTTTTGAGGAGGCGGAAAAGGACGGTCGTCACGGTTCTTCCCTCTGCCCCCTCTGATCTGCGTCCGGCCTGTCTGCTGGCGGTTCGTCTCGCTGCTCCGTCCCTAACGGGCTGGCAGGGTAGGGCACGCGCTCGTCGTGGACCGCCATTGGCGCTGACGCCATATGGGTTCGCTGGAGCCTCGGGGTCAGCCGGCCGACGGATCGGGCCAGCGCCACGTTGATGTACTGGTTGAGACTCACGCCCTGACGTTCTGCTTCTTCCACCAGTTCCCGGTGCAGTGAGCGTGGTACGCGGACGACAAATTTGCCGCTATAATCCTCATCCGACCGGGGCTCAGGAATGGGCAGATTGTCCTCCAGGGACGCTTCCAGCCAGAGCTCCATTGCCTCTTGGATCATCTCTATGGCTTCTTCAGGCGTGTCCCCCTGGCTCAGGCAGCCGCGCAGTTCCTTGACACGCACAAACCAACCGGCTTCTGGATCTCGCTGCATTTCAATGGTGTAGGGTAGGCTCATATAATAGTTGATCGACTTGTCCATGACGTTCACTTCCTTGTAGACTATGTCTCGGATAACTCGTCAAGAATGGCTAGAATCTCTTTGACGGACTTGGGGTGAATATAATCGCGGTGAAAGCTCACGATAAGAACTTGCTCTCTGTATCTGTATACACAATGATTGCTGCCAGACCGTCTCTTCTCAAAACCATAGTAACCTAACAGGTGATCAATCTCTTCGGGACGAATCCCTCTAGGGTTATTGCGCATTCTTTCCAAGAGTTTCTCGCGTTTGGTCATGCCCTTAATCCATTGCATAGTACCATATATAGTACTATTTGTCAATGCCCAATTTCCTCAGCACATACGCCGCCGTCTCGACCATCGCCGTGTCGAGCACGCCGTAGCCCAGATCGGCCAGGGCGACCAGGCGCGCCTCCTCCAGCAGGATCTCCTCGCGCCACTTGCGAAAGCTGGTGAGAAAGAACCCGGTGCGGCTGGTGATGGCGCCCAGAAGCCCGCCAGGACGGAGCAGCTCCAGCCCCCGCTCGACGAACGCGGCGTACAGGTCGTTCTTGGTGCGCGGGTAGGCGTCCTTGATGTACTCCTTGCTGCCCACGCTGGACGCGCCGAAGGGCGGATTCATCAGCGCCACGTCGAAGGGCCGCTGCAGGAGGTCCACGAAGGCGATGCCCTGCAGGGCGTCGTCGGCGAACAGACGACGCGAGACGCGCCTGCCATTGCCGGCCCGCCGGGCATACGCTCGCAGCGCCTCTACCACCCGCGCCTCGGCATTATTCCAAAACGTCGTATCCTCCAACTCGCGCCGATCCAGACTGGCCACAGAGACACTGAGAGTTCCCTCCCCTTCCCCTTCCCTCTGTGTTCTCTGTGACTCTGTGGCTGACAGCGGCCCAAAGAGCGTCAGTTGGATCGCCGGCGGCATACCGGCCAGCGTCTCCCGTGCCTTCCGCACCGAGTCCCGGATCTCTTGCTCGATCTTGAGCAGGCTCCCCGCCTCGCCCGCCAGCCGCATCTTTTCCCACACGTCGCGTACCAGGTTGCCCAGCACGGCCGGCTTCAGGTCGCGGGTGAATTCGCCCAGCAGGTCGTACTCGCCCGGCATCGGCTCGGCGCAGACGACGTTGACGCGGGCGACGCGGGGGCGCTGGCGCATCTTGAGCCCCATCTCGGCCCAGGCCCGCTGCGCCCGCAGCCAGAGCGCGAACCCGGCGATCTGGACAGCGCGCAGGTCGATGTCGATGCCGTGCAGGTTCCGCTCCAGAATCAAGCGCGGCACCGCCCGCCGAAACCCCTCCCGATCGGGGAAATCCCGCTGCAACCCTGGCCCCAGGTCCGGGTCATCATACGCTTCATCGTAGATGGTCAACAACAGATCGAAACAGTACAACAAGAAATGCCCGCTCCCCCCCGCCGGATCGAGGATGCGCAGTTCGCGCGGATCGCGCTTTGCCACGGAGGCGCAGAGATCA
>DSDT01000231.1 GCA_011048615.1 Chloroflexota bacterium
CCGAGATCATTGCTCTTTGTCAAGAGGAGTCGTACGCGGAAGGAGACATCCTCGCGGTAGAGGGTGAGCCGGCCGAAAAGCTGTTCCTCATACTGGAAGGCAAGGTTTCATTGGAGAAATCGGTCCGGTTGGGGCGGAGTGGGTCGGCCCGTCGGGCGACCGTGGGCGTCGTGGGGACTAACGGGGTCGTCGGCTGGTCCAGTCTCATTGCGCCTTACATCTATTCCTCCACCGGTGTCTGTTTGGAGCCGCTCCGCGCGTTAACGCTGAACGGTCAGGAGATGCGCCAGTTCGTCGCCAGATATCCTGCCTCGGGGATGGTGTTCATGGACGCTATTGCCGCGACCATTTCGTCGCGGCTGCACAATGCCACGACCGCGCTGACCTATTTTTTGTCCATCATCTCCCACGAGCTCAGGTCCCCATTGGCGGCCGTCGAGAACTATTTGCAGGTGATGCTGGGCGGCTTTGTGGGGCCATTGACCGACCAGCAGCAGCGGATGCTGGAGCGAAGTGTGCTGCGAGTGAACGACTTGCGGGCGCTGATCACCGACATCGTTGACCTGGCCCGCATGCGTCCCGAAGAGATCCAGGCTGACTTTGAGTGGCTCGATCCATCGGAGCCAAGCACCCAGGCTATCGAAGACGTCCGGCTGGCCGCTTCGCAGAAGCAGGTCCAGGTCCGGGTCGAGTCGCCTCCCAAGCTCCGGCCGCTCGTGGCGGCGCGACGACGTCTGCGCCAGGTCTTTTCCAACTTGTTGGCAAATGCGGTCAAGTTTTCCCCGGATGGAGGAGTGGTCACCCTGTGTGCTTGGGACGAGCCGGAGCGGCTGGTCGTGGAGGTCATGGATGAAGGAGTTGGCATCCCGCCCGATGAACAACCGCTCGTCTTTGAAGATTTTTTCCGCGGTCGAAACGTTGAAGAGGCGACTGGCTCTGGCCTCGGATTGTCTATTGCCAAAAAGATCGTCGAGGCTCACGAGGGCGAAATCTGGGTCGAAAGCCCGTATGCCGAGGACAAGCCCGGCACCAAGTTCACCGTTGTCATTCCCAGAGGTCTGTTTACACCAGATATGAGATGTCAAGACCGCATCGCGCGTCACGAAACGGTGCTGCCGGTCTCTCGAAGGGAGGAAGTATGAAGTCACACCAACAACCATACGTTCTGTTAGTAGATGACGATCCCGATATTCTGGAGGGCCTGACGGCGATCCTGGGCAGCCAGCCTTACCGCTTGCAAACGGCACGGGACGGTGAGCAGTGTCTGCAGATGATCGCCGAGGAGATTCCCGATCTGTTGATCCTGGACCTGCTCATGCCGCGCAAGGATGGCTTTGCGGTGATCCGCGAGATCCGCAGCAATTCCCGGTACGCCACGCTGTCCATCGTTGTCCTGACCACGGTCATCGAAGATGCCAGCCGCCGCCGCTATGAGCTGGAGACCGGGCTGGAAATGGACGTCCAGGACTATATCGAGAAGCCAGCGTCTCCGGCCGAGTTGTTGATGTGCGTGGCCAGGATTCTCGAGCAGCCCTACATCCTGATCGCCGATGATGACCCCGATATTCTGGAAAGCATCGTCACTGTGCTCAAGAGCCAGCCCTATCGGCTGCAAACGGTCAGGGATGGCCAGCGATGTGTGGAGTTGGTCAAGAAAAAGATTCCAGACCTGCTTATCCTGGACCTGCTCATGCCCAAGATGGATGGGTTTGCAGTGATGCGCGAGTTGCACAAGGAGCCTGGCTTTGCCGACCTGCCGATCATGATTCTGACGGCCGTCGTCGAGGATGCCAGTCGGCGGCGGTACGAGTTGGAGACCGGCATGAGCATGAAGGTGCAGGACTATATCGAAAAGCCGATCTCCCCCACTGAGCTGCTGCGGCGTGTGGATCAAGTGCTCGAGCGGACGAAGGTGTCATAGCATGGCTTCCCAATACGACATCTACGATGGATCAGTGGCCCCGGGCTCTGAAAACGAGCAACCCATAGGCGCCGTGATGGTCGTAGGCGCCGGCATCGCGGGCGTGCAGGCTTCCCTGGATCTGGCCGAGGCCGGCTACAAGGTCTACCTGGTGGAGACTCAGTCTGCCATCGGCGGGCACATGGCGCAGTTGGACAAGACCTTTCCCACCAACGACTGCGCGATGTGCATCGTCAGTCCCAAACTGATAGACGTCGGCCGCCACCACAACGTCGAGCTGCTGGTGGACAGTGAGGTACTGGGCATGCGTGGGGAGCTGGGCAACTTTACGGTCCGGGTGCGCACCCGGCCGCGCTACATTGACCTGGCCAAGTGCACTGGCTGCGGCGACTGCGCCAATGTTTGCCCTGTGATCATCCCCGACCATTTCAATGCGGGGGTGGTGACCCAGCGGGCCGCTTACAAGCTCTACCCGCAGGCCGTTCCCAACGCCTACGCCATCGAAAAGCTGGGCATTTCCCCCTGCCGCGGCGCCTGTCCCTCTGGTCAGCGCGCCCAGGGTTACATCGCCCTCATTCGAGAGGGTCGCTACGAGGATGCGCTGCGGGTGATCAAGGAGGATAACCCTTTCCCCGGCATCTGTGGGCGCATCTGCAACCATCGTTGCGAGGATGCCTGTAGTCGGGCTAAACTGGATGAGCCGATCAACATTCGCGCCCTCAAGCGCTTTGTCACCGACAAGGTCTACGAGCAGCCCCGGGCGCCCCAACAACCGGCAGAGCGGCGTTACAGAGAGCGCGTCGCCGTCATCGGCGCGGGGCCGTGTGGGTTGACGGCCGCACAAGATTTGTGCGGATGGGGATATGTGGTCACAGTCTTTGAGGCGCTGCCGGTAGCTGGGGGGATGCTGCGGGTGGGCGTGCCCGAATACCGCCTGCCGGCTGCCATCGTGGACCGTGAAGTGCAGGACATCCTGGACCTGGGGGTTGAACTGCGGCTCAACACGACGGTGAACAACCTGGACGATCTGTTCGCCGAGGGATTCAACGCGGTGCTGATCGCGGTGGGAGCGCACGAGGGCATTCGTCTACCCATTCCCGGGGCCGACTTGCCGGGAGTGCTGATCAACACGACCTTTTTGCGCGACGTTGGGTTGGATAACCCGCCGCCATTGGGGGAGCGCGTCGCTGTCATCGGGGCTGGAGACGTGGCTATGGACGTCGCTCGTACCGCTGTGCGGTTGGGAGCCGAGGTGCACGTCTACTACCGCCGCACTCAGGAGGAGGCCACCGCCGACGAGGAAGAGATGCGGCGTGCCGAAGAAGAAGGCGTCATCTTTCACTGGCAGATCACACCGGTCGAGATCGTCGGCGATGGCAATGGGGGGCTGGCGGGCATGAAGTGTGTGCGCACCGAACAGGGGATGCCCGATGAGACCGGGCGCCGCCGTCCGGTTCTGCTGCGTGGATCGGATCACATGGTGACCTGCGATAACGTCATCTTCTCGGTGGGTCAGCGCGCCGGTCTGGCCTTTATCCCAGAAAGCACCGGCGTCGGTGTGACGCAGGACGCCACCATCGCCGTCAATCCCAACACGTTCGCTGCGACCCGGGCTGGGGTCTTTGCGGCGGGCGACGCCATCACCGGGACGGCTTTTGTCATCGAGGCGGTCGAAGCGGGTCACCGGGCGGCCCAGTCCATCCACCGCTACCTGCGCGGCGAGGAGCTGGAACCCCTCCCCAAGCCCAAGTTGCCGGTCGTCGAGCTGACGCGCTCCGAGATCGAAGAGCGGATCGCACGGGGAGAGGTGCACGTCCAACCTCGCGTACCGATGAGCGAACTTGATATCGAGCAGAGACTGTCTAGCTTTGAGGAGGTTGCCACCGGCTACACCGACGAGCAGGCCCAGGCGGAGGCGGTGCGTTGCCTGGCTTGCGGCATCTGCTCGGAATGCCTGAGCTGCTGGTACGAGTGTCAGGCGGATGCGATTGACCACGACATGGTCGAGCAGGTGCAGGATATTCAGGTCGGCGCGGTCGTGCTCGCCCCCGGCTACCAGGTTTACCACGCGGAGGGCGCGGCCGAGTATGGCTGGGGCCGTTTTCCCAACGTCGTCACTGCGCTCCAGTACGAGCGACTGCTCTCCGCCTCCGGCCCGACCCATGGCCACGTCCAGCGTCCATCGGACGGGCGGACGCCGAAAAAGATCGCCTTCCTCCAATGCATTGGCTCGCGCGACCAGACGCACGACTATTGCTCGGCGGTCTGTTGTATGTATGCCACCAAAGAGGCCATCATGTCCATCGAGCACGAGCCAGAGACCGAGGTGACGGTCTTTATGATGGATATGCGGGCCTTTAGCAAGGGGTACCTCGAATACTACCGCCGCGCCCAGGAGCGGTATGGTGTGCGCTACGTCCGCTCGCGCGTCGCGGCGGTGCGCGAGGACCCACAGACCCACAATCTCGTGCTGCGATACGTGGACGATTCAGCGGCTCGACCCCTCGGCAGTTCGGGGGTCTGCGAGGAAGAGTTCGATCTGGTCGTGCTCTCGGTGGGGATGGAGATGTCTGCAGAGGCGCGCGAGTTGGGGCGGCGGGTCGGCGTGGAACTGGACGAGCATGGCTTCTGCCGCACGCAGCCGTTCGAGCCTCTGTTGACGAGCAAGCCGGGCATCCTGGCGATTGGCCCGTTCCGCGAGCCGAAAGACATCCCCGAGTCGGTGGTCGAGGCCAGCGCCGCCGCGGCTGTCGCTGGTGTGCTCGTCGCACCGGCCCGGTGGACGTGCACCGAAACAGTCGTCTACCCGCCGGAGCGAGACGTGAGCGAGGAGGAGCCGCGGGTCGGCGTCTTTGTGTGCCATTGTGGGTCGAACATTGGCGGCTTTCTCGATGTGCCGGCGGTGGCAGGGTACGCGGCGGGCCTGCCGGGCGTGGTTCACGCCGAGCATAATCTCTACTCTTGTTCGCAGGATGCCATCCAACACATCACCGCGCAGACGCGGGAGCTGGGTTTCAACCGGGTGGTGGTGGCCTCGTGCACGCCACTGACTCACGAGCCATTGTTCCAGGACTCGATCCGTCAGGCAGGATTGAACCCTGGCATGTTCCAGATGGCAAACATCCGCAACCAATGTTCGTGGGTCCATTCCGATCAGTGGGACGCGGCGACGGAGAAAGCGAAAGACCTGGTGCGGATGGCGGTTGCGAAAGCGGCGCGTCTGGAACCGCTCCGCAAGACTGAAGTGGCGGTGCAAAAAGCGGTTCTTGTGGTCGGCGGCGGAGTGGCGGGGATGACGGTGGCCCTCACGTTGGCCGATCAGGGCTTCCCGGTGCACGTGGTGGAGCGGGCAGAGGAACTCGGTGGCAACTTGAGAAATGTCCGCCGGCTGGTGGACTGGGAGAGCGGTCAACTGGTGTGGCGCGATCCGCACGAGTTTCTGACGCAATTGATTGGGCGGGTGCAGGGGCATCCACGGATTACCGTATATTTGCGAAGTGAATTTCTAGGGAGCAGTGGGTTTGCCGGCAGCTTTCTCTCGCGGATACGCACCCCGCGCGGCGAGCGCGAGCTGCGCCACGGCGCGACCATCGTGGCGACGGGCGGCATCGAATACCGCGGCCCGGAGTATGGCTACGGCAGCGACCCGCGCATCCTGACACAGCAGGAATTCGAGGCCCGGCTTGCTTCTGGTGAGAACGTGCCGGACTCGGTGACGATGATTCTCTGCGTCGGTCCCGCCGAACATTATTGCTCCCGCATCTGCTGCACGGCGGCGCTCAAGAACGCGCTGGCCTTCAAGCAGCTCGAGCCAGAGGCGCAGGTCACAGTCATTTACCACGACATCCGCGCCTACGGATTCAAGGAGCGGCTCTACGACGAGGCACGGCGGCAGGGCGTGGTGTTTGTGCAGTACGAGTTCGACCGCAAGCCCATCGTCGAGGGCACAGGGGAGCAGTCCTTGAGCGTCCGGGTATGGGAGTCATCGCTGAACGAAGAACTCGAACTATATCCCGATCTGCTCGTGCTCAGTATGCCGGTGACGCCGCCGGAGGGAGTGAGTGAACTGGCGACGCGACTGAAGGTGCCGCTGGACCTGGACGGCTTTTTCCTGGAGGCGCACGTCAAGCTGCGCCCGGTGGATTTCGCCAGCGATGGGATTTTCATGGCCGGGATGGCGCACTATCCCAAGTTCCTCGACGAGACGATCATCCAGGCGCAGGCTGCTGCGGCGCGGGCGCTGACGATTGTGAGCAGGGACGTGCTCGAGGTCGGCGGCGTCGTGGCGGAAGTGGACGTGGAAAAGTGCGTCGCCTGCCTGACCTGTGTGCGTATCTGCCCGTACCACGTGCCGCAGATCCAGGCCGAGTTCAGTGGGGTGGGGGACATCGTCGGCGCGGCCTACATCGAGCCGGCCCAGTGCCACGGCTGCGGCATCTGCATGTCCGAGTGTCCGGCCAAGGCGATTCAGTTGGTGCGCTATCGGCAGGAGCAGATAGAGGCGGAGATCGTGGCGCTGATAGGGCAATGGGCAATGAACAATGGGGCAATGGGCAATGAACAATGGGGCAATGGGCAATGAACAATGGGGCAGTGGGCAATGAACAATGAACAATGGGGCTATGGATGGGATGGGCAGGTGAGTGGTGAGGGGTGAGCGGGAGTTCGATATTCAGGAGCGCACGTTCACGTTCGCGGTGCGGATAGTGAAACTGGTCAACCGCTTGCCCCGTACTACAGCCGGCTTCGCAATTGGCAGACAAGTTGTGCGCTCGGCGACGTCCATCGGATCCAACGTCCAAGAGGCCGACGCGGCCGAGTCCAAGCGGGATTTCATCCACAAGATGAGCATCGCTCACAAGGAGGCGCGGGAGACCCGCTACTGGTTGCGCATTGTCAGCGCGGCCCTGCTCGACGATGACGAGGTCCAGGCGCTGATCCAGGAAAGCGACGAACTTGTCCGCATCCTGTACGCCATTGTCGAGAACGCGCGCCGGAGCAGCCGCAGCAAGACCGGACGGTGAGAAATTGACAACGAACCAATTAACGATGAACAACAGGGAGTGGTCTATCCCGATAGGCATCATTGTTCATTACTTCATTGTTCATTGATTCATTGAATATGGAGCGCAATTATGAATGCAGAAGAGACGTTCGAACCCAAGATACTCGCTTTCTGCTGCCGCCACTGCGCCTACGCCGCGGCGGACCTAGCGGGTGGGATGCGCATCCAATACCCGCCCGGCGTGCGCGTGGTCGAAGTGCCGTGCTCGGGGCGGGTGGAGGTGACGGAGGTGCTCCACGCCTTTGAGCATGGCATTGATGGCG
>DSDT01000391.1 GCA_011048615.1 Chloroflexota bacterium
CACCGTGGGTGAAAGCGACAGCCGGTGGGTGGATTGACCAGGCTGGGCGGTTCACCGGGCGGCACCTCGCGGAATCGGGTCGCATTCTCGGCATTTGGGTCCGAACTGGCCGCCAGCAGCGCCATCGTGTACGGGTGGTTGGGATTGTTGATCAAGTCGTCAATTCTGGACTTTTCGACAAGCTGGCCCGCGTACATGACAAAAATCCGTTCCGAAAAGTAGCGCACGGTAGACAGGTCGTGGGTGATATAGATGAAAGCCAAGTTGTGGGACTCTTGCAGGCCGCGCAACAGCTTGAGGATCTCGACCCGCACGGAAGCATCCAGCATCGAAACCGGCTCATCGGCCACGATCAGCTTGGGGTCCAACAGCATCGCGCGCGCGATGACGATGCGCTGCTGCTGTCCGCCGCTGAGCATGTGGGGGAATTTCTGCAAAAAGTCATCCACCGGCGACATCTTGACCTCTTCCATCACCTTGTGAATACGCCGACTGCGTTCCTCCTTGCTCCTGATCCCGTTAATGATCAACGGCTCCTCCAGGATGCGCTGGATGCTCATAAAGGGTGCCAGCGCGCCATAAGGATCCTGTTGGACGAACCCGATTTGGGAGCGATAGATTTGTAGCTGCCTGCCGTGCAGCTCGCTGAGCGTGTAATCCTCGAACACCATTTCGCCATCGTCGCCGGGCCCGAAATCCCTAAACACCATCTCGCCGTCGGTGGGGGTATTCAGCGCCAGGATCGTCTTCATCAGCGTCGTCTTGCCGCAGCCGCTTTCACCGACGATGGCAATCGCCTCGCCATACCGCAACTCGAAATTCACGCCGTCTACCGCACGCACGTAACCAGCGTGACCGAAGCCAAATCGCCGCAGCTCAAACCAGACGCGCAGATCCCGCACCGTCAACAGGTCACCGTTCCGCTCAACCGTTTCGTTTTCCATTCACCAATCCCCCATCTACGTATACAACCAGCACTTGACCAAGCGGTTGTACTGCGCCACCGTCGGCGGTTCCTCACTGCACCGTTCAAAGCGTCGGAAGCAGCGCTCGGCGAAACGGCAGCCAGAAGGCGGAGACAACAGGCTGGGCGGCTGACCGGTGATAAAATCTGGCTCCTGGTCGCCGCGCAAACGGGGCACACTCGCCATGAGCTTTTGGGAGTAGGGATGGAGTGGTGCGTCGAAGAAACGGACCGCGTCGCTCACCTCGACGATCTGCCCGGCGTACATCACCGCGACGCTGTTTGCCAGTTCGCTAGAGGTGGCGATGTCGTGGGTGATGAGGATAAAACTGACTCCCAACTCGCTCTTGATTTGTTTGAGCACGTTAAAGATGTTGGCCTGCGTCAACACATCTAACGCCGACGTCGGCTCGTCCAACACGATCACGTCTGGCGCCGTCACCAACGACATGGCTATGGCAACGCGCTGACGCATGCCACCGCTCAATTCGAACGCATACCGATCCAAAAAATCTAATGGCACCCCCACGTGGCGAAACATTTTCTCAGCCTGTTCCAGCGCCTGTTGTTTGCTCACGCCAAAGTGAATCATCGAAGGCTCGGCGACCTGATCGCCGACCTTGAGCACCGGGTTGAGCGAGTTCATCGCCGCCTGGGGCACCATTGACATCCTGAGCCAACGAACTTGCTCCCGGAATTGGTCATCGTCCAGCTTCATCACGTCCTGGCCGTCCAGATAGACCCGACCCGAGTAGGTGTCCACGTTACGCGGCAGCAGGCGCAGGAGAGCTTTTGCCAAAGAGGTTTTTCCACACCCTGATTCGCCCAGGATGGCCACGGCCTCGTCCGACCGCAGTTCAAAATTTACACTGTCCACGGCTCGCACCACGCCTTGGGTGGCGCGAAAATAGAGTTTCAGATCCTCGGCTACCAAAAGCTTGTCGTTGGAGGACATGATTACACCTCTCTCAGCCGTGGGTTAAAGATGCGATCCAGGGCAAAACCCACCATCGCAAAAGCAAGCCCGGTCAGCATCAGCAACGCTGCCGGCTGCAAGATCCAATAGTATTGTCCCTGGTACAACGCCGTGTGGCGCGCCTCCTCGATCACCTTGCCCCAGGTGGGCAGGACCGGATCGCCCAATCCCAGCACCGCCAGGGACGCCTCCAGGAACACAAAGGCCGGGATACCGTTGACCAGATTGGGAATCAAGACCGGGATGATGCGGGGGATCAGATAGAGGAAAATAATCCGCCCATTGCCCGCGCCATACGCTCGCGCCGCCTCGATGTAGGGGGCCTCCTTGATCTGTAAAAAGATAGCGCGATAGCCCTTGATCGAGGCGCCGAATATGCTCAGCAAAATGATCCACTGTAACATCACCCAGATACTCTGGCTCTGAAACGTGCCGACCATAATCAGGATCGGGAGGAAGGGCAGGATCATGTTGATCTCGGTGATGCGCTGGATCAACTCGTCGACTATGCCACCGAACCAGACGCCGGCCGCCGCAATGATCATGGTGGTCACCGTGGTGCCCAGCGCGGCCAGCAGGCCAAACGAGAGCGCGATCGGCGTCCCCCACAGCAGTGCGACCATCAGGTCGCGGCGGAGGAGGTCGGTGCCGCCCCAGCCGTGTGCCTGGCCATAGACCACCAGCTTGGCGTCGAAATCCGAATCTTTCTCGAACAGGATGCCCTCAATGCGCAGCGTATAGGTCCCCTGGAGCGCTGTCAGCTCTTCGGCCTCCCGGTCCGCCGCGAACAGGCCTATCTGCGGCTCTAGGCCCTCCAGGCGGCGCATCAGCCGATCCCCACCGTCGAGGGCAAAACGAAACCGCTCCGCCCGGCGCACGGTGGTATCACCGACCCTGATTTCGGCGCCGTCGGGCATTACCCAGTACAAATCGGCGTGCGGCGGCTTCTCTTGATAGTCGGCGGTGAAAAATATCGTCAGTTCTTGCGGAAAGCCTCCGTAAGGGTAATCGAAGGTAAACTCCATCAGCGCATCGGTCATCGTCTCGGTCAGCGGCATCACGGTTTTGGTCGCCGTGCCGTCCGCCGTGTCCAAGATGATGGTCTCGGGCAGATTGGATCTGCGGAACCAGTTGGTCCACAACGGCTGCGCCGTGCGAGGTGAATCGCCCCACACATCCTCGCCGCCGCGCCAGAGCCGGATCGCCTCGCTGTACGGAATGGTGCTCACCGTATAGACCGCCACGACGATGAAAAAGGCGATGATGATCAGCCCTACCACCGCGGATGGGTATTGCACGATATCTTTGAACGTCCGTTTCAAGGTGCTCATGCCTTCGCCCCTCCACTGCCCACACGCACACGCGGATCGACCAGGGCATAGATAAAGTCGAGCATAAAGACCGTGATCGCCAGCAAGTAGGCATAGATGACGTTCGATCCGACGATCACCGGCGAATCGTACCTTCCAATGGCTGAGTATAACATTCGCCCTAGCCCCGGCCAGTTGAATACGGTCTCGATGATGATCGCTCCCTGCCAAAGGCTGATCAACATCAGTGCAAATTGGGTGATGATGTTGGGCAGCGTCGGACGGAGCACGTATCGCCGTTCGATATCTCGAGAGGAGAGCCCCTTGGCCCGCGCTAACTCGACGTAATCTTCCATCGAAAAGATCAGGAAAAAAGTCCGCTGGCCATAGACGTTGACGAAAAAGCCGCTGATCAGCCAGGCCATCACTGGCAAGATCAGGTGTTTTGCCAGACTGAGCACGCGGGGCAGCAGATCCTCGGGCGGCGGCGCTTCGATCATGCCGCCAAAGGGCAACCAGCCCAGCACGCCGGCAAAGACCAGAATCAAAAAGAGGCCATAGAACCAGGCGGGAGCCGACGAGGTAGGCGCGAGCGCAATCACCAGCTTGTCGGCCACGCTGCCATAGTGTCGAGATAGATAGAGGGCAAAGAAGAGGGTGGTAAAGAATAACGTCAGGTTCGACGTGGCCATAAACAACAACGTCGGCGGCAGGCGCTCCAGAATGATATTCTTCACCAGGCGCGATCCCGAGTCGCTCGTCATCTGCTGCGCCCGGCCCAGATTCAGCGTCAGGGTCCGACCGAGGAAACGGAAACTGCGCAGCAAAAAGGGCTGATCCAGCCCCAATCTCTGTTCCTCGAGCGCCGCCATATCACGAATGAGTTGCTGCCGTTGTTCTACCGGCAGTTGCCGCAGTTCGGGATCCATACTGACCGTGAGCGAGATCTGCTCTTGGATTTGCGACCGCATGATCTGGTCGACGTAGCCGCCCATATTGGCGATGAGGATGGTCAGGTAGATGCCGATGGCGACGGCGACGAATAACATGAATAGTTTGACAGCGGTGTAACGCGCCAGGCGCAGCAGGGTGGCGGCGCGTGTTCTGGGACGCAGCATCGCCGTCGCGGGGCCTTCAGTCTGCACAGACAGGGAAGCCTCTGTCATAACGTTCCTCGCTTAAAGTGGCAGTCGGCCAGGGGCAGGACAACTATCCCACCCCTGGCCAGATGCATCGTGGTACTAGGGGGCTGTGACAAAGGTGATGGCGTCGAAGGTCGGGACAGCCACCAACTTGGACACCACAGCGACAGACAACCGGTTCGAGCCGGCTGTGAGCGCCCCGGTCAGATCTTCGTCGAGGACGATCTCCCACAGTCCGTCCTGAACCGCTTCGGCCGTGCCGACGTAGACCATCTCGCCGGTGGCGTCAAAGACCAGGTACTTGATGTTGTCAATGTCGGCGATGGCGTAATCATCACCGTCAAAGGTCACATACACCTCGTACACGGCCTCGTCGCCGATGGTCACGCGGCTGGGGCCGTCGATCTCGACTTCGGCGATCGCCGGCTCGGCAAAGTGCAGCCACCGGTCAGAGGAGTCGGGATAGTCCGGATTGTGCTGGAGAATCACCGTGCCCTCGACGGGGAAGGCGCGCTCCAGGTAGAAGGGGCCGGTGCCGACCCAGAAGTGGCCGCGACGGCGGTACCATTCCTGCAAGTTCTCGTACCGCGCTGTCGCCTCTCCGGCCGTGATGTACTGCCCCAGAGTCGGCGCATAGGGGATAACTGCTTCGGCGAGCGCCATCTCCAACTGCTCCGGCAGGACGTCGGTCACGGTGGGGCCGGCGATGTAGCTCAACCACTCGACCTCGAGTTCTTCGGCCTTGTTGGTGGTGAATGCCGCCTTGCCCTCTGCCTCGGCCATCAACCCCAGGCCGGTGGTGTGCCATGCGCCCTGGCCCTGAGCGTAGTTAGCGCTGTTAAAGCCCGGCCACCAGGTGGTTATGCTCTGCTCCGCATCCAGCGCATAGAAATCGCTATAGGTCTCGATGACCAGTGGGTCCTCGGAGACGATGCGCATACCCCGGAAGGAGGACTTAAAGGAGCGGTAGGCCGGCACCCGTGACGCGTCATAGACCGGGCTGACTTCTTGCGCCCGATCGAAGGTGAGGATCATGGCCATCACCACGTCGGCGACAGAGAAGGGACTGCCGTCGTGCCACTTGACGGTGTCGTAAAGGTCGGCGGGATAGTAGACGGTGCTCAAGCGCCGCGCGGTGACCGGCTGGGTGTAGACCTCAGCGGCAGTCAGGAACTGCTGTGCCTCGGCGTCCCATTCGACCCAGGCGTCGTCCGGCACCAAGATCTCGGGCACGAACTGCAGGTCAACCCAGTCGAGCGTGTTAAAGATCGGCAGCCCTTCCTCGACCACGACCTCGGCGCGCTCGAAGCGGTTCGGCCACCACAACCCGGTATAGGGATCGGGAATGTAGGCCAATTCGCCCGTGCCGCGGATCAGCATCATGTCATAGATCCAGTTGGAGCCGTTGAGCGGGTTCCAAGGCTCGGTGAGGATGGAGGGCATACCGATACGCATCGAGCCGCCGACCTGGCCTTCGCGCTGCAGGGTCATCGGCCACAGCCACGCGCCGGCGACGGCGCCGTACAGGTCGGCCGCGACGCGCACTTCGGCCCGCCGCGGGGTGATGGCGGCGCGGTCGACCAACCAGATGCGGGCCGAGTCCTCCAGCGCCATTACGAGCGCCTCGCGCATCATGTCCACGCGCTCTTCCATCGTTCGAAAGTCGTTATTGTCCAGACGTTCAGCCAACTCGTAGAACGCGGGGTCGTTCACATAGGCCTGCCACAGCGGGGAGGACATGCCCATGTCGGTGTAGAAGAAGGCTATGTTGCCACCCAGGTCCCGAGGCACGGCGGTGGTGATCCAGCCGCCGGTGTAGATGTGGAACAGGCCGTCCGACGGGGTGCCCGAGTACCAGATCGGCGATGCCTCGCCAGCGGTCTTGTAGTCGCGGGTGACGGTGAAGCCGATGTCCTCGAGCTGGTTGCCGACGTAATCGCCAATGTTGCGCCGCTCGTCCTCGGTCCGAATGAGGACGATGATCTCGACCGGCTCACCCTCGTACTGCCACACGCCGCCCACCAGCTCGGCGCCGAGCTTTTCCATCTCTTCGCCGATGACCTCGCTCGCCAGGTCTATGTTGTAGGCGTAGAGGGTCTGCAACTGGGCCGCCACGTCGGCCACACGGGCATAGTCACCCGAGGCGGTGTTGAAGGGCAGCCAGCGCGGTGTGGCCAGTCCACCCATGATCTCTTGGGCGATGTACTCACGATCAATCAGCCAGTTCATAGCCTCACGGATGCGCGGCACGGCGAAGGGGTTGAGCTTGCCGGTGCCCTCAAAGACCGGACCGGCCGTGTTAAAGCTCAACTCGTTGTAGGACCCAAAAGAGCGGTAGGAATCCAGAGCTGGCGAATCCGCCACGCTCCGAGCCACCTCGGGGTTAGAGACGGTAAAAGCGTAGACATCGAGGTCACCGACTTCCAGCCGCGACACAGCGATCTGGGCATTCGGCTCCTCGACCACGACGACCGTATCCACCCACGTGCCCTGGCGGTCTACGGGCGGCGCTTCGACCGGGACTTCGACCGGGACCTCGACTGGCACCTCGACCTCGACCGGCACCTCAACCTCGACCGGCACCTCGACCGTGACCTGGACCGGCACTTCGACCACTTCCGGGGTTGCCGGCCCACAGGCCGCAAAGGTCGTACTGAGCATTGCCATCAGTGCCAATAGGCACAACCACTTTCTGCTATTCATTCGTTTCTCCTCCTTACTTTCAAAATGTTGTGAACGTCAAACAACCAACGAGACGGCAGGCAGAGATGCTATCCCCGCCCTAGCTTTGCAATCTACACTCGATAAACCACCCCCTTTCTATAAA
>DSDT01000040.1 GCA_011048615.1 Chloroflexota bacterium
CGACGACGCGCGTCGTCGCAAACTGCTCAATATCCTGCTGATGGGCATGGCAGTTCTGGCCCTTTTGACATTATCAGCAGCCCTTATCGTGGATACTGCGGATGTGACGTATCTCTTCTTCATCAGTCCTGCCATGTTGGTCCTTATCGCGGCCCTATTCGCCATCAACCGATACGTATCCGGCCCTGTGGCCAGCACGCTGTTTGTGCTCGTTTTCACGATTGCCATCGCCTTTGCCGACGAACCAGAACAAGTGGTCAATGGCCGCAGCGTCTTTCTCTTTACCATCCCCATCCTGATGGCCAGCGTCATCCTGCGTCCCTGGGCCAGCTTTGTTGTAGCTGGATTGAGCGGCCTGGTGATCTCTGCCCTGGCAATCGTCGAGCTTTATCACGGTGTGTTATACTTTCACGCAATACCGGTGCCCACTTTGCTCGGCTTTTTTGCTTTCGCCCTCGTGGCCTGGCTCTCGGCCCGCAGCCTGGAACAGGCCCTCGTGGACCTGCGCATCCTCAACCGCGAGCTGGACCAGCGGGTGGTGGAGCGCACCCGCGACCTGGCCGAGGCCCTGAGCCGCAACCAGGCCATCCTGGAGGGCATCGCCGACGGCGTCGTCGTGTTCGATAACCACGGCACCGCCACTGTGGCAAACCCTGCGATGACCTCCATCGCGGACATACCCTACGAGGAGATCGTGGGGCAGGACATCCACGTACTGATAGCAGGGGACGTGAACGAAGAGGATCAAGAGATCATCTACGACCTGGTCAGAAACAGCATCATGATCTCCCCACGCCTCAAATTCGAGTGGGGGAAAAAGACTCTCTCGGCTACCTTTGCCCCAGTGCGCGATAACGTGGGCAAACGGACCGGCACCGTGGCCGTGTTCCGCGATTTCACCCGCGAGGCCGAGCTGGAACGGCTGAAGAGCACCTTTGTCTCCCGCGTCTCCCACGAACTGCGCACCCCGCTCAACGCCATCATAGGCTATGCCGACATGTTGAGAGAAAGGGTCTATGGGCCCGTCACAGACGATCAGCAGCAGGCCCTCGATCGCGTCACCGTCAACGCCCGGAGGCAATTGGGCATCGTCAACGATCTGCTGGATCAGGCCCAGATCGAAGCTGGCACCATCAAACTGCGAGTCGAGCCGTTCGCCACCGCAGATTTGATCGAGGACGTCATGGGAATCTTGAGCGTGCTGGCCCAATCCAAGGACCTAGAACTGGCGCACCACATCGAAGCCGACGTGCCGAAATCGCTGCCTGGAGATCCGCAGCGCTTGCAGCAGGTCTTGATCAATCTGATAGACAATGCCATCAAGTTCACCACCCAAGGCTCGGTGCACGTGCGGCTGTACCGACCCAACCCCTCCCACTGGGCCATAGAGGTATCCGATACCGGCTGTGGCATTCCATTGGAAGCCCAGTCCTACATCTTTGACCCGTTCCAGCAGGTGGACAACTCCACGACACGCAAGCACACCGGGTCCGGACTGGGACTGGCTATCGTCAAACAGTTGGTCCAACTGATGGGAGGAGAAGTGGCAGTAAAAAGCAAGGTGGGGCAAGGAAGCATCTTTACCGTCGTCCTGCCCCTCGTGCCAATGCAGATACAGGAGGAACCGCATGAACACTAGCAGTGACAAACCCCTGGCCTTGATCATCGAGGATGATCCCGACGCCGCTACGATTTTCTCTGAAGCGCTCAAGGCCGCCGGGTTCGAGGTTGAAGTCATCGCGACCGGGGACAGAGCTCTGGAGCGGCTGTCTATCACCCAGCCGGTTCTGATAGTGCTGGATATGCACCTGCCCAACGTAGCCGGCCCGGACATCCTGCGCTACATCCGCAGCGACGACCAGCTGAAGGAGGCAAAAGTAATCATCGCCACCGCCGACCCCCGCATCGCCGACGAGCTTGAGAATCAAGCTACCCTGGCACTGCTCAAACCAATCAGCTTTAGCCAGTTGCGCGATATGGCCTCACGCCTCAAATAGCCCAGGGCTGACGGCCGGAGCTGATCCCATCGTCTGCGCCGTTCAGAGATCGAGCGGACTGCTACCAGGAGAGTCAGCCGCTCCCTCAACTACCCCTGATCGAGCACAGAGACGAGATATTCCCTCACCGCCCCAGCGGTCGGCAGGGAGAGGGTGCGACGGGCCACGTGCTGAGCCTCGGACCGAGCCAGGGAGCGAACTGTCTGCTTGGCGATGGGGATGGCGTTGGGCGTCATGCTGAACTCGTCCAACCCCAGGCCCAGCAGCACCGGCATGGCTTCCCGCTGGCCTCCCAGTTCTCCACACAGCCCCACCCACTTGCCCGCCGCGTGCCCGGCCTCGATCACCTGCTCGATCAGGCGCAGCACCGCCGGGTCCAGCGAGTCGAACAGGTAGCCCAGACCCTGATTGCCCCGGTCACAGGCCAGGGTGTACTGGGTCAGGTCGTTGGTGCCGATGCTGAAAAAGTCCACCTCCGGCGCCAACCGGTCGGCCATCATCGCCGCGGCTGGGGTCTCGATCATGATGCCCATCTCGATGGTGGTCGTGTGCTCCAGTCCCTCGGCCGCCAACTCCTCCTGGGCCTGGTGCAGCAGTCCTCTGGCCCAACGGAGCTCCTCCAACGTGGCGATCAGGGGGAACATGACCTTCAGATTGTGTCCCACCCCGGCCCGCAGGATCGCCCGCAACTGCACGCGCAGCAAGTCGGGATACCACCGCGAGAGACGGATCGCCCGCACGCCCAGGGCCGGGTTATCCTCCTGGGGACGGGCGATGGAGGGGAGCGGTTTGTCGCCGCCCACATCCAGGGTGCGGACGATGACCGGCCGCTCGCCCATCACCTGGGCGATGGAACGGTAAACCTCCACCTGCTCCTCCTCGTCGGGCAGCGTGGCGCGGTCCAGATAGAGGAACTCGGTGCGCAGCAGGCCGATCCCCTCGGCCCCCTGGGCCAACGCGTCCCGCGCCGAGGCCGCGTCGCCGACGTTGGCCACCACCTCGACCCGATGTCCATCCCGGGTGACGGCCGGCTCCTCGACGTGGCGCAGCGCCTCGGCCTGCCGCTCGGCCTGCCGCTCGGCCCGCTCGCGATACGACTGCACTATGTCGGGCGACGGGGCCAGCTCCACGATTCCCGTCCCGCCGTCCATGACCAGCATGGTGCCCTCTGGCACATCCAGCAGCCCCTCGCCCAGGCCCACCACGGCCGGCAGCCCCCACATCCGGGCCAGGATGGCGACGTGCGAGGTCGCGCCTCCCATGGCGGTGCACAATCCCTTTAACATGTCCCGGTCCAACCGGGCCGTATCGGAAGGGGTCAGGTCATGGGCCACCACAATGACCGGTTCCGGCAGCCCGCTCAATCCGCGGCTTTCCTCCACCCCCAGCAGGATGCGCAGCAGCCGGTTGCCCACGTCCCGCACGTCGGCCGCCCGCAGCCGCATCGGATCGCCATCCTCCCGCCCCTCGAAGCGGGCCACCCACCCGGCGATCACGTCCTCGGCCGCCGCCTCGGCGTTGCAGTCCTCCCGCTGGATTCGCTCCTCGATGGACTGGACCAGGCTGGGATCCTCCAGCATCATGCGTTGGAACTCGAAAATCCGGGCCACGTCTTCGTCCCGGCTGGCGACCTCTTGTTCCAGGGCAGTCAGCTCCTGCCGCGCTTGCTCCAACGCCCGGCGTAAACGGTCCACCTCCGCGTCCAGGTCCGACACGGTCCGGCGCTCGACATCCAATGAGGGGGGACGGTAGAGCAGGGCCGGAGCGATGGCAATGCCTTCCGAGGCCGGGATGCCCCGCAGCTTGCCCTCTTCTGGCAGCTCGTCCACGCGGGGCATGGGAGGAGCAGGAGAGACCGGGGCAGGTTCAGGCATTCCGATTCCCCCGGCCTCCATCTCGCCAAACCCCCTCGTCACCAGTTCACGCAGAGCGGCTATCGCCTCGACGGCGTCCTCCCCACGGGCCACGATGCGAATCCGCTCGTCCTGCATGGCGGTCCCCTGATTGGCGACGTCCATCATACTCTTGGCATTGACCGGCGAGCGGCGATGCGTCACGTTCTGCACCGTGATATCCGCCTCGAAACCCATCGCCGTGCGCACAAAACGGGCTGCCGGACGGGCATGCAGACCGGTTGGATTGGGAACGACTAGTTCCACCCTCTCCACAGGAACGTCCGCGGTATCAGGAAGCGGTTCTTCCGCTGGGAGAGCCTCCTCGTCCAGCAGGTCGGAGGGAATTTTCGAGGTCGCCAGGGCCTGCTCGGCGGCGCGCCGCACGGTCGTCAAATCCCCACCTCCGGCCGCCGCGACGACGGCCGCAATGGCCCCCTCGACCAGCGGCGCGTCGGTCAACTGAACCCGCCCCTGCAAATCCGGGTTCAGCATCTCGATCGCCATCTGGGTCGCCATCACCGCGCTGCCCAGGTCGGCCAGCACCAGGGCGTCTCCCCGCTCCAAGACCCGTTCCAGCGCCCCCATCACTTTTTCCACACTGGTCCCCAGATCACCGTCATCCGTTCCTCCAGCCGGGATGACGAGCACCGATTCTCCGGACATTTGGAAAGCCAGCTCACAAGCTCCAGCAGCGACTTTATCACTATGAGAGACTATGACGATACCGACCACAGGCCGCCCCCTAATAGTTACTCCAACGCCTGGATCAATTCACGGCAGAAATTGGGAATGTCGGCCACCACCCGGCCCCAGATCTGGTTGCCATCGCGAAAGGCGCTCTCGTCCACCCAGGTGGCCCCGGCGTTGACCAGGTCGTCCTTGATGCCCTCGGAGCCGGTAACCCGGTGACCCTTGACGATGCCGGCCGAGATCAGCACCAGGCCGCCGTGGCAGATGGAAGCCACGATCTTGCCCTGCTCATACGTCTCGCGCACCAGACGGCACACTCCCTCGTAGCGACGCAGCTTGTCGGGGGCCCAGCCGCCGGGCACGACGACTCCGTCGAACTGATCCGCGCTGACCTGGGCGGCGCCGACCTGAGCGGTCGCCTTCAGCCCTCCCGACTTGCTGTCATAGGTCTCGTCGGCATGGATACCCACCACGGTGACCTCTGCCCCTTCTTCCTGCAGACGCATCAATGGGACCCAGAACTCGAGATCCTCATACCCTGGTCCCACCAGAACCGCGATCTTTTTTCCTTGCAACCCCATCTCACTTCCTCCTGATTCTCCAGCGCCAGGTTCGAACACCAACCCCGAATCGCACTACTAGCAATCCGCCTGGGATGCGAAATGCCACTCCGCGCTACGTCACAAGATGTTTTTGACCGGAACAAGCCGGACAGGATGCGACTTCGATGACTGGATCCGTCGCGCCGGCATCGGAACCGGCACACCCCACCGCCCCACAGCGACAAGCGTACCATCCGCGGACACGATCAAAGGACACACGCTCCGCTTGCAAGTCTATCACCTCCATCCCGCTCTTCCAACGGGCGTTGGTCAGCAAACGCTGGCATCCTGCTGCTTGCAGGCGGTCGAAATAGGTCCCCAGGTGCTGGCAGTGACGCATCAGGAGCACCGCGACTGTGACGCCCGGCGGGATGGGGTAATCCAACCCATTGGCGCAAACCACGTGCAGATTGCGCGGCAGCCGCATCCCGATGACCTCGAGCGCCGACCCGACAACCAGCGGATTGACTTCTACTGCGTACACTCGCTGCACCCGCTGCGCCAGTCGCAGCGCCAGCCGCAGATCACCGGCCCCCAAATCCAATACCACGTCGTCACCAGTGACAAGCTCCAGAACGGCGCTGTACGTCTCCTCGTCGTAGGGACTGAACCAGCCCTCCCAGTCGGTCAGGTCGTGCCGCGCGGCGAAATCGTCAAACCCCTCGACAAACTGACACCGCCGCATCTCTGTGGAAATCTCTAACCGCTCTAGCAGGCTCTCTACGTGCACGCCAATCCCCTCAGCGACGCGTGCCGCTCTCCCGCAGGTTTTGGGCAATCACCGCGGCCTCTTGGAACAGCAACTCCTGAAGCTCAGACTGGCGCGCCTCGCCCTCCGTCCGAGGCTCGAACGGGTCCAACTCCTCCTGCCCCGTCTCCTGGCCTCCAGGGTCCTCCGCCGCCAGGCCGGCATGCGAATGGTCACTCATCCCTCTGCCTGGATCACGTCCTCCATCCTGCCGCATCCAACAGCCTTTCCGGGCGATGGTGATACGCCTCCCACGCCACCTCTCCCCTCACGATCCTCGTCAACGTGGTGTAGAGCGCCTCGTTGACCGGGGCAGGGATTCCCAATCGTGTCGCCTGCTCGACCACAGCCCCATTCAGGAACTCGACCTCCGAGCGCGGGCGCCGATTCGCCAGGTCCAGGTACAGGGAGGGCATCTTGCCCCCGCGCCCGCCAGCGACGATTTGCTGCAGCACGGGTCTCAACAACCGGTCGGGCAGGGCACGGAACGCCCAGGCCAGGAGAGGGACTGGATAGCCAGGCAGGCCGACCGGGCGCACCCCCAGCGCCCCCATCACGGTCAACGCCTCGCAAAAGGCCGTCCGCTCCAGGGCGAACAACCGCGCATCGCCGAACACCCGGTCTGGGGGCCAGCCGAGAATGGCCACCGAGGCATTGCCCAGCATGTTGAGAAGCAGCTTGGACCACTTGGAGGCCCGATAATCGGGGTATTCCTGCACTCGAAAGCCCGCCTCTCGAAATATCTGCGCCAACGGGCCGACCGCCTGCCCCGGCTCGATGGGCGCCAGGCCGATCCCTCCCCGCGACGTAGAGAGCTGCACCAGGCCCGGCTGGATGACCTCGACCGATAGGGTGATGACCGCCGAAAAGATCGTTGGCTCAGCTTCCCTCTTCGCCAGCGCTCGAGCTGCCTGCTCCTCCCCCCCCACCCCGTTCTGTATGACCAGGATGGGAACCCCCTGCCGGACCAACGGCTCGACCTGGACAGCCGCCGTGGCCGTGTCGTAGGCTTTCATCGTAAAAAGCATCACGTCGGGAGGCGCGGTGGCCATAGATGCTGGGTTGAACTGGGCGACGGCCCGCACGTTGGCGTAAACCCGCTGCCCGCCCTCCTCCACCCCCACGCCCCGCTCCCGCACGGCCTCCACATAGCCAGGGCGACCCACCAGCGTCACGTCGTGCCCGGTCCGGGCCAGTCTGTTTCCCACCAACGAGCCAATCGCACCAGAGCCAACGACGAGTACATTCACCGGC
>DSDT01000215.1 GCA_011048615.1 Chloroflexota bacterium
GTCAAGTGGTGCCCCAAAGAAGCCCTCACTCTTACCACCTCCGATCAGCGCGCTCAGAAAGCGCGTCACAAGCTGCTGGTCGAAGAGGTGGTGGGTTAGACGTGAAGACGAACCTCGTACAGTCACTGTCTACCGTGTAAAGCACCGACGTGAGGCGTATCGTTGAAGCCGCCTCGTTATCGCAAGGAGTAACTATGATCCCAGACGAGGGAAACGAAGAACTGCGCATCGGCGTGTACGTCTGCCACTGCGGGTCCAACATCGCCGGTGTGATTGACCCCACCGTCGTGGCCGAATACGCGACTACGCTGCCCGGCGTGGTGCGCGCGATCAACACCCCCTATGCCTGCGCAGACAGCGGCCAGAATCTCATCAAGGAAGATATCGAAAAGTACGATCTGAATCGGGTGGTGGTCTCGGCCTGCTCGGTGCGTATGCACGAGCCGACCTTCCGGGCCGCGGTATCCGAGGCCGGCCTCAACCCCTTCCTGATGGAGATGGCGAACATCCGCGAGCAGTGCACCTGGGCCCACGGTCACGAGCCGGAAGCTGCCCTCGAAAAGGCCAAGGACCTGACGGCGGCCGCAATCGCCAAGGCCGCCTTCCTCACCCCGCTGGATATGATCACGGTGCCGGTCACCAAGCGGGCGATGGTGATCGGCGGCGGCGTCTCGGGCATCAGCGCGGCGCTCGACCTGGGCGACCAGGGGATCGAGACGATCCTGGTGGAAAAGGAGCCGACCATCGGCGGGGTGATGGCGCAACTGAACAAGACCTTCCCCACGATGGACTGTAGTATATGAATTCTCGCCCCCAAAATGGTTGACGCGGCGCGTCACCCCAAGGTGGATGTGAGAACGTATACTGAGGTCGAACGAGTCGAGGGGTTCGTCGGCAACTTTCAGGTCCAACTGCGTGAAAAGTCCCGGCGCGTGCTCGCGGACCGCTGCAACGGGTGCGGCGAGTGCGCCCAGGTCTGCCCCATCGAGGTCCCCAACTGTTTCGAGATGTATCTGGCGCCCCGCAAGGCGATCTATGTGCCGATGAGCCAGTCGGTGCCGCTCATCTACACGGTGGACGAGACGGCCTGCATCCACTGCTACAAATGCGTCGAGGCGTGCGGTAAGCTGGACGCGATTGACTTTGATCTGCAGGACAGGGTCACCTGGGAGGACGTCGGGGCCATCATCACCGCCACTGGCTTCAGCCATTTCGACCCCAGCGTGATCCCAGAGTACGGCTACGGCCGTTTCCCCAACATCATCACGGCGATGGAGATGGAGCGGCTGAACAACTCGGCCGGGCCAACCGCCGGCGATCTGATCCGCCCCAGCGACGGCAAACACCCCAAGAGCCTGGCGATCATCAACTGCGTCGGTTCCCGCGACACGCGTTTCAACCCCTGGTGTTCCAACTTTTGCTGTATGTACGCCATCAAGAACGCCCTCCTGGTACAACAGCACTACCCGGACACCGAGATCACCATCTATTACATGGATATCCGTACCCCCTCCAAAGGGTATGAGGAGTTCTATGCGCGGGCGCGCGAATTGGGCATCCGTTTCACCCAGGGGCGCCCCAGCCTGATCACCGAAGACCCGGAGACGCACAATCTCTTTGTGCACTCGGAGGATCGCGACCTGGGACAGGTGACCGAGCGGGAGTACGACATGGTGATGCTCAACCAGGCCGCGGTCGCCCAGCCCGACGTGGACACGGTCAGCTCGCTGCTCAACATCACGCAGAGCCCGGGCGGCTGGTTCATGGAATACCACCCCAAGCTGCGCCCGATGGACAGCCCCACCGATGGCGTGTTCCTCGCCGGCGCGTGCCAGGGGCAGAAGGATATCCCTTCCAGCGTGGCCCAGGGCTCGGCGGCGGCAGCGCGGGCCGGGCGCGTGCTCCACTCCGACGAATGGGAGATCGAGCCGGTCGTCGCCGTGGTGTGGGAGGACCGCTGCATCGGCGCCCAGGGCAAAAAGTGCGGCATCTGCTCACGGGCCTGCCCTTACGGCGCCATCGAGTACGAGCCAGGCAAGCCTGCCCAGGTCATCACCGCCAAGTGCCACGGCTGCGGCGGCTGTGTGGCCGAATGTCCCCACAACGCCATCACCCAGATGCACTTTACCGACGCGCAGATCCTGGCCCAGATCCGGGCGCTGCTGGCCCGCAATCCCGAAGAAAAGATCCTGGCCTTCCGCTGCCACTGGTGCTCCTACGGCGGCGCGGACATGGCCGGTACCAGCCATTTCGAGTACTCACCCAATGAGCGTGGTCTGCGCGTGATGTGTTCCGCCCGCATGGACTCGGACTTTATCTACGAGGCTTTCCGGTTGGGGGCGGGCGCGGTGCTCTTCTCCGGCTGCCACTCGCAGGACTGCCACTACATCACCGGACAGCCGGTCGGTGAGCGGCGCGCCGAGCGGCTGCTCGGCCAGTTCGAGAAGGCGGGCATGACGCCGGGCCGCTTCCGCATCGAGTGGATCAGCGCCGCTGAGGGCGATCGGTACGCCGAGGTGATCAACGAGATGCAGGCCGTGCTGGATTCCATCCCCAGAGAACAACTGCTGGAAGAGATCGAGCGGCTGCGCCCCGAGATGGAAAAGCGCGCCCGCCGTATGCGCGAGGCGCCGCAGGTGGACGAGGCGTTGGAATTCGCAGACCGCCTGGCGGAGGCGATGCTGGTAGTAGAACCGTCTTAGGAGACGACATGTCACAGACGACCGTAGAGCGCCCCGGCCCGCAGATCATCAGCGATCTGATTGATCGCATCGTCGGCGCTGTGGATCCGCTGCAGATCATCTTGTTCGGTTCGGCAGCGCGAGGCGAGATGGGGATCGAAAGCGACATTGACGTGCTGGTGGTCATGCCCAATGGCACCCATTGCCTCAAAACGGTCCGTTATCTGTACAAGCAGTTGTTTGGGTTTGGTCATCCTGTTGACATCGTGGTGACGACTCCCAGCGTACTCGACCGGCACAAAGATAGCATTGGCTTGATCTACCGCACTGTACTGGCCGAGGGCAAAGAGATCTATGCAGTCTGACCGTCCAGTTCCGGGGAGTGCAGCCGATTGGTTGCGCCATGCACAGAGCGATCTAGCACTTGCAGGCGCTGCGTCGCCCCCGAATGTGCTATATAACCAGTTGTGCTTCCACGCGCAACAAGCGGCAGAGAAAAGTATCAAGGCTGTTTTGATTCACTATGGCGTCGAGTTTCGCAGGGCGCACGACATAGATTACTTGATGACGTTGCTGCCATCGGCAGTGTCATTACCGCCAGAAGCAGAGCAAGTTGTGGGACTGACCGGTTACGCCGTGATGCTCAGGTATCCCGGAGACTATGAGGACTTGACAGAAGAAGAGTACCGGGAGGCAATGCAGATCGCACAAACAGTTGTAGCGTGGGCAGAGCGGATCATTTGTGAAACGGAGAATTGATGAGCCATACCAACCAACCTGCAACCTTCGCCGACCAGGTTCGTCACGCCCCCGGCGGCGAGCAAATCTCTCACTGTTTCTCCTGTGGGACCTGTACGGCGACCTGCCCGATTCAGTGGGTGGAAGAAGCGTACAACCCGCGCCGCATCATCAAGATGGTGATGCTGGGCATGAAGGAGCAAGTCCTATCCGATCCGGTCATCTGGCTCTGTTCGGCCTGCGATCTGTGCTACCGGCGCTGTCCCCAGGAAGTGCACATATCGGAGATTATGCAGGCGATCCGGGACATTGCCGCCCAGGAGGGATACACGCCGATCCGGGCGGTCGCCGAGGTGGACGAACAGGCCTGCGCCGGTTGCGGCATGTGCGCCCAGGCCTGCCCCTACGAAGCGATCGAGTTGCTGCCCAGATGGGTGATGATGCAGCCCACGCTGAGGAAAAAGAGGGCGCTGCCCCAGGTGGATCCACTCCTCTGCCAGGGCTGCACGATCTGCACCGTCACCTGCCCGGTCTCTGCTATCCGCATCAAGGACATCGGCGACGACGTGATCCTGGCTCAAATCAGAGCGTTTGCAGGAAAGGCGGGATAGCAGCGATGAGTACTGATCGGAGGAAGCCGAATTGGGAACCCAAGATCATCGTCTTGATGTGCGACTGGTGCCTGTTCTCCGAACTGGACCGGGCCGACCTCGCCCGGGTGCAGGCGCAGCCCAACGTGCGGATCGTCAAGATCCCCTGCCTGGGCAGGATGGACCCGATGTACGTCCTGACGGCGCTGCAGGAAGGGATTGACGGCGTCTTGGTCGCCGGTTGTCATCTGGGAGACTGCCATTACAAGCGGGGCAACTTTATGGCAGAGAACCGGATCGCCGTATTGCAGACCGTCCTGGAAACCAGCAGCCTGAAAGGACGAACGAAATTCGCCCACATCTCGACGGCGGAACGGGGGGTGTTCCCCCGCCTGGTGGAAGAGATGCAACAAAAGATCGGCGCATTGGGACCCATCGAAGAGGAGCTGACATGAGAGCCACCATACCCATTGAACACGGACGTCAGCGGAAGGCCGCCGACGGGATCCGCCGCCTCCTCGAACGGTTGCTGGAGGCCGAGATCGTTGACGCGCTCCTCGTGCCGATGGAAACGCCGACCGGCGCGATCACCCCCGCCCTGGTCAGCGACCCCGACCTGTTGAGCGCCGCCCGCCCACTGGCGCCCGTGATGGGCCTCAACGCGGCCCGCATCGCCGGCAAAGTCTCGATCCGCGAACCCCGCGGACGCATCGGCGTCGTGCTGCGACCGTGCGAGCTGCGCGCGTTGGTGGAGCTGGTCAAGCTCCAGCAGGCCAGCCCCGACGACCTGGTGACCATTGGCATAGACTGCTGCGGCACGTACGACGTGCCGACGTATCTGGCGAAAGCGCAGAAAAAAGCGCCCAAGAAGGGCGGGCGGGGCGCGGGGCCCCAGTTGTGGGCCCAACTGTTCGACCGGTTGAGCGACAATCCCGCCGCTGCGCCGCCCGATCTCCGGGACGCCTGCCAGATGTGCGAGCGACCGCACGTCGAGCAGGCGGACATCACGGTGGAGCTCTTTGGCGCGGATCTGAACGCCGGCATCCCGGTCACGCTGCCCGACGAGATGGGCGAGCGACTGGGGCTGGAACCGACAGAGATGGCCGGCCAACGGGACGAAACGATCGAGAAAATCGTCGCCGCCCGCACCGAGGCGCGCGATGCACGCTTCACCGCGATGCGCCAGCGTCTGGACGAGGAAGGGATCGAGCAGGTCCTGTCGGAGTGCGTGCGCTGCCACAACTGCATGACCGTCTGCCCGATCTGTTACTGCAAGACCTGCCTGTTCAAGAGCGCCGCCCTCGACCACACGCCGCGCCAGTACGCCGATTGGGCCAGGCGCAAAGGCGTCTACCGGCTGCCGGCCGATACGATGCTCTTCCACCTGACCCGGCTCAACCACATGGTGCTCTCCTGCGTCGGCTGCGGGATGTGCACCGACGGCTGTCCGGCCGGGTTGCCCGTCGGTCAGGTCTTTCGCACCATCGGCCAGCAGGTGCAGGCCAAATTCGATTATACGCCCGGCCACAGCGTCCAGGATGGGCTCCCCATCATCACCTTCCGCGAGGATGAGTGGCTGGAAAAGGGGGAGGAATAGCGGATGGGCCAGCAAACAGAGTCGTTTGCAAGCCGGGTCAATGCCCTCAGCGGGCAGACGATCCAGATGTGCTACCAATGTCACAAATGCACGGCGGGCTGCCCGTCGTCCCACGCGATGGCGTACGGGCCGGATCGCATCCTGCGTCTGGTCCAGTACGGGCAAGTGGAACGGGTGCTGTCCAGCCGAGATCCCTGGCTCTGCTTTGGATGTGAGATGTGCGGCGCCCACTGTCCCAATGAGATTGACATCAACGAGGTCATGATCGCGCTCAAGACCCTTGCCGGCGAAGCAGGCTACCGCGTCGAGGACTGCCAGGCGCTGCGCGAGGTGCTGGCCGACTATCTGGCGCAGCGGCCCGAGATCGAGATAGACGACCGGCTGTGCGAGGGCGTCGGGCGGCTCAACCGCCTCAGCCAGACCATCGCCGACGCGCACAACATCACCGGCGACGACAACGTCAATCGGCTGATGTGGAGCCAGAACCTGGAACGCGCCCCGGTTGGCCTCGACGGCCGACCGGGGGCCGAGATCGTCTATTTCGTCGGCTGCGTCGCCTCGCTCTTTCCGCGCAGCTATCGGGTGCCGCAGGCATTTGCGTCCATTCTCGACCGGAGCGGCGCGAATTTCACCACCCTGGGCGGCAAAGAGTGGTGCTGCGGCTACCCGCTGCTCTCGATGGGACGGCTGGACGAGGCCCGCGCGCTGATCCAACACAACGTCGAGCAAGTGCTCGAGTTGGGCGCCTCGCGGATTACTTTTTCCTGTCCCTCTTGCTATCACATGTGGAAAACGATCTATCCCGAGGTGCTGGGGGAAGAGATCGCTGTGGAGGTGCTCCACGCCACCGAGCTGCTGAACGAGCTGGTCGAGCAGCGCGCTATCCGGCTCGGGAACCTGCCGTTGCGGGTGACGTACCACGACCCGTGCGACCTGGGGCGCAAGAGCGGCGTCTTCGAGCCGCCGCGCCAGGTGCTGCGGCGTATCCCCGGCCTCACCTTTGTCGAGATGAGCACGTCGGGGCAGATCTCTGAATGTTGCGGCGGCGGCGGCAACCTGGAGAGTTTCGATCCCAACGTTCTCTTCGAGGTCGCCGAGCGCCGGATAGACCGCGCCTGCGAGATCGAGGCCCAGGTGCTCCTCTCGGCCTGCCAGCAGTGCGAGCGAACCTTGATGACTGCGGCGCGCCGTCACGAAGGGGCACGCAAGGCGCGTTTGCAGGTGATGGACGTGACCGAGCTCGTCCTGCAGGCCGTGGAAAAGGCCGGTTGACCTTATTTTAGGAGAAGAGATGACACAATCCTCCAAACAGAACGGCGACAAGGTCGGTGCGGCGCTGGTCGTCGGCGCCGGCATCGGCGGCATCCAGACTTCGCTCGACCTGGCGGAAGCGGGATTCAAGGTCTACCTGCTGGACAAGGCGCCCGCCATCGGCGGGACGATGGCCCAGCTCGACAAGACCTTTCCCACCAACGACTGCTCGATGTGCATCCTCTCGCCCAAACTGGTCGAGTGCGGCCGGCACCTCAACATCGA
>DSDT01000325.1 GCA_011048615.1 Chloroflexota bacterium
CCACGGTGCAGCCCGCGGCGCGGTTGCCGTAGACGTCTTGCAGTTCACCGACGGTCACGCGGTTCTCCACGGCGACCCACGCCGTCAAGGGGCGGACGAGGTCGAACGCCAAGGTGACGGTCAGCGTTTCGCCGGGGGCGACGTCGCGCCCGATGCCGCGCGGGGGCGGCTGGGCCAGGTTGCGCCAATCCAGCACGCCATTGTCCGCCGAGTCCTTCCGGGTGGGATCGGCCCCCACAAAGTGTCCACCGACCTGCTGGCAAGAGATAAGCCCGTGGATGGGCTTCCATTCCACGGGCTTATCGAGAGCCTCGTCGTTTCGAGTTAGCTGAGATCAGCCATTTCTCATCACGAGAGGCAGGTAGATCCGGCTGGGCGGGATGATGGCAGTGGTGGCGACCAGGTCGCCCGCCGGGTACAGAGCGGATCCCGGGCTGCCGGCGGCGAGCTCGGCGGTGTTGACCAGGTCCGTGCCCCACATGTCAGGATCCTCGTCCACGTCGACCCACAGCATAAACGTCAGTTCATCGTCGGGAGCGACGAGCCCCTCCCACATCACCGCGTCCAGCGTGGCGCTGTAGACAAAGTGAGCGGGGCCAGCGTGGTTGTAGTAGGTCGCGCCGGCGGGGATGACGTCGAGGAGCTTGACATCCGCTGCCTCATCGCCGATGTTGGTGACGATGATGTCGTAGCGGATGCGGTCGCCGGTCGCCGCCTGCGCCGGAGCGGTCTTGGTGCCGGTGATGGCGTAGGCGCCGACGTGCACGGTCGCGCTGGCATGGACAGCCGGCTCCATCTCATCTCCCTGCGGCATAAAGTGGGTGGCGAGCAGCGTGGCGGTGTTGGTGAAGTAGGTGTCGCTCTGCACCGTGTCAGTGACGCGAACGGTGATTTCCACGCTCTCTGAGGGCAACGGCGCCGGCGTGCCCGGCAGAAGAATGTCATCTATCCCGACATCCGCGCCGTCGTCGCCCACGTACTGGAAGCCGATGCGCAGGTCGCCTGTCGGCAGTGTGGTGGGCAGGGTGAAGACGCTCTGAACCCACGTCCAACTAGTGGTGGGCCAATCATCTTGCACGTTACCCAACAGTACATCGTTTGCACCACCGAGGCCGCCTACGACGAGCCAGACGTTGACGTCGTAATTGTCGTAGGGGGCAACGCCCCAGTAGTAGCTGCCCATAGACCACAAGCTCACGTGCTCGCCTCCGGTGAGACCCAGTAACCTGGGGCTGAGCAGCCACTCGTTCTGGTTATAGTCGTATGGCACGTAAGCGCCATAGGTGCCGGTGCGGCGATAGCCGGTGCTGATGGACCAGTTGTATGCCGTCGTGGCCTGCTCTGTCCAGCCGAGCGGCGGCACGACGCCGCCCTCGAATCCCTCCGCCTGCGGCGGAATAGCCCCCAGCGGCAGCGTGCCGGTGTAGACGACGCTGTGGCTGTCCGGATCATAGACGCCGAACGTGGTCGCCACAAATTCCACCTCCGCCGGCAGCGGGTCGTTGAACTCGAAGTGAGCAGCCGGATCGGACAGATTGTACAGATCCACCATGTAATCAAAGGTCAGCCCGGCAAAGACGGTCCCATACTGGGCTTCCTTCTCGACCATAGCCGATTCGGGCAGGCGGTAGATGGAGATGGGGATCTGCTTCAGTTCGGGCGCCTCGGGCGGACCGACCAGCATCAGACCGGAGTAGAACAGCCCTGGCTCCAGCGGATAGTCGTAGTGGACGGTCAGGGTGACCGGTGTGTTGGCCGCGACAGCGTCGGTGGTCGCGCCGGTGACCGAGATGCCGCCGACGTTGCGCTCGACGATCCGGGTCATGTTAAAGTGACCCGCCGGCCCGGAGTAGTTGTCAATGCCGACCAACCAATCGCCGTCGGGCGGGTTGGGCACGTAGACGTATTCGTTGGCGTCGGCGCCGGCCGAGTAGGCCATCCGCTGCCAGGCGGCTCCGTTCCACCAGTAGAGGAACAGGTCGAGGTCAGGCACATTCGGGCTGGAGGTCCAGGCCTCGATGCTGACCCCGTCTTCCACGGTGAAGACATCAACCCACTCGATGAGACCCGGGCCGGCAAAGCCGAGGGGCTCGTTGGTGAATTGAGTGATCTCGGGCGCGATCAGATAGCCGTCGGCCACCAGGCCGTTCAGGCCGATGGTGCTCTCCAGCATCACGCTGCCCAGTACGCCCGTGTCCACGTAGGTCTCGATGTCGAACTCGTGCACGTCCTCGGTCAGCAGTCCCATCGTCTTGGTAAAGACGACGTCGAACTGGTCTCCCTCGAAGAGGACGTTGTGCTGCAAGATCTCGTGCAGGCCGTCCTGGATGGAGAAGGTCAGCCACTCCTCGTTGGCCCCGCTGGTGGTGTTGAAGCGCCAGATCGAACGGCCGGCCCGGTCGTCCACGCTCTGGGCCACGGTGTCCAGCGTGTAGGGGCCGTAGTACGAGGGGTCGCGGAAGTCGGCAGCCCATACCCCGAACTCGATGTCATCCATCTGGCTGGGGGTGGGGCCGAGCACGATCGTGTCAATGTCGGTGTGCGGCGCGGCGGAGGCCCACTCGTCCTTGACGATGACGTGGGCGGTGGGGTCGAAGGGATAGTCCTGCAGTACCACTTCTACGTCGTCAATCTGGACGTACCAGGCCCAGTTGGCGTCGTAGTAGCGCCAGCGCAGCATCAGACCGGTCATGCCCATGTAGGCCGACAGGTCGATCTCCACGTCCACGCCCGACGGGCCGTGGAAATCGCCAAAGTCGTCGTTCCAGCGCAACAGGTTGGTCCAGCCCACGCCGCCATCCGTGCTGATGTCCACATCAAAGTAATCGCCCAAGTTCTGGTAGTTGGCTACGTACTTGAGGGCCGCCGCGCTGCCGGTCGGCAGGTCGAAGGGCGGGGTGCGCAGCTCGGTGTCAATCTCCACCCAGCCAGCCACGTCGCTGCTGACGGTCGCGGCTTCGCCCGCGCCGCCGGTGTAGTTGTCCTCGCCCCAGGTCGTATTGGTGGCCCAACCTCCGTTGCCGGTGTTGTCAACCACGGTCCAGTCGCTGGGCGGGAAACTGCCCCCGTCAAAGTCCTCTTTCCAGATGAGATCCTCTACCGGCTCATTCTGGATGTCCACGTAGAAGAAGCGCCAGTCGCCGGACTCTTCGCGCCAACCCCAGTCGAAGTAGCCGCGCACGGCGCCGTTGTTGTAGGGCCGCTCGGCGTCATAGTCGTAGGCTGTTTGACCACCCAACTGCAGGCCGTTCTCAAAGTCGGCGGCCACGTTCAGCACCACCGGGATGACGACCGTGTCGCCGGCATAGTCGCCCCAGCCATCGTAGCCGATCTGAATCGCCGCGCCATAGTCGCCGGGCGGCATATCGGTCGGCAGCGTGGCGGTGGCGACGAAGGTCGCATCCGCGCCGGGCGGCAGTTGGTCTGGCAGCACCACCGTGCCGCCCAGTCCGCCCACCTCCAACCAGTCCACCTCCCCCTCACGGTAGAACTCGATCCGGTAGGAGAGGGTGGTGGTGATGTTGGCGGCGAGGCTGGTGTAGAGGTGGCGCAGGCCGATGAAGAGGCCGTCGTGCATACGGCCCAGCGGATCGTGCACCATCAGCTCGTTGACGTTGGCGGAGGGCCGGTTGTACCCAAAGCGAGCAAACTCCCAGCGGTCCAGCTCGGTGCGCGGGTCGTCCCAAGCCAGCTCCGGTCCCACGTCCACCGAGGTCCACTCGGTGCTGTTGATGATGTTGACGACGCCGTTGCCGTCCTTGTCATCCCAGACGATGCCGTTCCCGTTGACGTCTTTCCAGTTGTAGACCATCAGGTAGTAGCGCTGATCCCAGTTATAGTCGCCGTTCACGTCGAATTGATCGTAGGGAAAGATCTGGCGCACCACCATCAGGTCGGTGTCGGGCGGGATGGCGATGTTGTACCAGGCGTCGTTCACGCCGGCGGTGGCGGTGATGGGGATGAAGAACTGGAACGCTTTGTAAAAGTTATCCCGGTTGGCCGCGCCGTAGGCGCTCTGGGCCGCGACCATCTCCGGCGTGACGGTAAAGTCGAACTCTTCGCTCTGGATGAGCTCCAGTTCCACAGCGCGGACGTCGGCGGTGACGGTCTGAGCGCCGCTGTTGCGCAGGTCGAAGGTCTTGGCGTAGGTCTCGCCGGGGTAGGCGATGTGGGCGAACCCGCCAAAGTCGTCGCCCCGGTAGTCGCCGGGCGACCAGGTGGGGGCGCTCCCCTCGGCGTAGAGGCCATAGTGTCCACCGGCAACTGCGGTGCCCTGATCCGCGTTGACGGCGCCAGCGCCCTGCTTGAAGACGTCGTATTCCAGGTGGGTGGCGGTGGACATCAAGATCGCTTTGGCCTGCTCGTGGGTCGGCCAGACGCCATGCGCCTCGTGGTAGGCCTGGTAGATGAGGGCCAGCACACCCAGCGCGGTGGGGGCCGAGCGGCTGGTGCCGCCCCAGGTGGCCCAGGAGATGTTGCCGTCCAGTACGCCCCAACTGCTGATGGCGTAATAGTTCAGCTCCTCCGAGCCGGCCGCAAAGGCGCCGCCCGCCAACACGTCCACGCCGGCGCCCTGGCGGGCGCTGGGGCCGCTGTTGGAGAAGGCGGCAACGTCGTTAAAGTTGATCTGGGTGGTCTCGGTGATCGAGTCCCAGCCGGTGGAACCGTACTCGGTGGAGGCGCCCACGGCGATGCCGAGGCCGGGGCTGGGCGGGGCGACGGTGCCGTAGCCGGGGCCGCCGTTGCCGGTGGAGAAGAGGAACTGTAGATGCGGCGCCCAGTTGCGCTGGATCTCTTCGATCAACTGGCCGTGGTAATCCCAGCCGTCGTTAAAGTCGGCCGACCAGCCGTAGGAGTTGGATGTGGCCATGATGGCGTCGCTGTCATCCCAAGGACCATAGCCATAGAGGAAGTGAAAGCCGGTCTGGTCGACGCCGTCCCATCCGATGGCGGCCAGGAAGTAGGCGTCGGCGGCGTTGACGTAACCGGTAAAGTACCAACCGTTGTTCATCGCCACCAAGTCAGCCTCGGGGGCCGCACCGTAGACCGCGGCGGCGGGTTTACCGTCGCCGGGCAGGTCGCTGAAGGAGGGCAGCATGCCGTCAATCTGACCGCGTCCCACGGCGTTGGAAGCGCAGTTGGTGCCGTGGCTATAGCCCGAGTCCCACGGGCCGTGCATGGCGATCAGGCTGCCGTTGGCCGGCGGGGCGATCCCAAGCAAATCGAGGGCGTACAGCCAGTCCATGCCTGGGACGTGGTTGACGCCGTCGGCGATAAAGTAGAGCAGACCGCCAGAGAGATCCGCCTTGCCGTCGCCGTTCATGTCCCGGTAGGCGATTGGGTTGTTGTAGGTATCGGGGTCGTGCGGGTCAGCTTTCGTGACCGGCTTCTCGTCCCGAAAGTCGTGGTTGGCGTCCAGGTCGACGTAGACGGTGTCGTAGACGCCCGCGACGTTGGGGTCGGTCACCAGCACGGCCACCCGCTCGCCCCACACATAGTCGCGCAGACTGCCGTCGTGGTGGGTGCCGACGTGCACGACGCCGCTCTTGGTCATCTTGGAGTCAATGAAGTAGGTGTATTCTTGATCGAGCACACCGTAGGCGAGCAGCGGCGTGTATTGGAAGCAGAGGAGATCCACCCCGCAGGGGGTCAGTTCCGGCGTGGCGCTGGTGTCAAAGTAGGTGGCGCCCTCGAACCCGTTGGCGACGTAAGTGGTGCCGAACCACAGGTCGTAGAAATAGGCCCGCATCGTGAAGGGATCCATGATGTAGGGCCAGCCGTTGTACTGCGGGGCGACGGTGCTGGAGTAGATCTTTTGGGTGCCCATCAGGTCAGGGTGGGCAAAGTCCACACCGTCGTCAATCACAGAGATAGCGACGCCCTCGCCGCGGTAGCCGCGGTCCCAGGCCGCTTGGGCCTTGGCCGGGCCATCGTAGGACATCTCGAACCAGTCCATCGGCTGCATCAAGGCGCGGCCGTCGCCAAAGGCCTTGGCATCCTGCCAGGCGGGGCTGCCCTCGCGCAGCTTGGCGGCGTTGGCGCGCAGCGTCTCCCAGTCCTGCGGACCGGGCTGGACGGCGGTGTCGTCGGCCGGATAGGGTTCGTACTCGGCCCGCTCCGGCACGGCTGCGAACACTCGCGTCACCTGAGGCAGGAAGATGATCTTGTTCACCTGGGCCGGCGCGATCAGGCCGATGAACTGCTGCTGACCGATGCTGACCCCCTTCTTGGCCAGGACCGAGGGAAGGGCAAGCAGCCGGTCGAAGTAAGGCGCCAGCGCGGCCTCGGTCCCCTCGCCTGGGTCGGCCAGGACGTGAACGAGAATCTGATCCTCCGCCACGACTGCCATCTGCATGCCCTCCGGCGTCGTGTACATGACCGAGGTGACCATCTCGCGCAGATAGGGGTCGAGTTTGGCAAGCGCCGCTTCGTAAGAGACGGGCGGCAGTTGGCGCTCAACCTCCGGCTCACCCTTGTAGGCTGTCGGCGCATCCTGCGGCGCGGACTTGGCGTCGGGCGGCGGCGGCTGCTGCGCGGGCGCTGCCTGGACCAGGGGGGCTACCATGCTGAGAATGATCAGCACAGTGATGACCCGCCACACAGTTGTGCATTTCATGGTAGTATTCCTCCCTTGTATATAATTTTCACGTTGTTTCTATCAGATGGATCGAACTTGAGGTACAGGCTGGATTTTTACCTGACGACCACCCCCTTTCCAGATAAAGAGTATCGCGCGCGTACTCAGTACCAGGCGTAATAGCTGCCGATGCGACGATTCGCAATTTCCCGACTTGCAGAAGGGATTGAATGCTGTTCCCTCCAGTCACGGCACATACATTCTGGCCTGGTTTTGGGAATAAAACGTCGGGAGACACCAGGTAAATATAGCATATCTCGTGTGGCCTGTCAACATTATCGAGTTCTGAATTTCCCTTGATTATTGAGTCGTCGTTACCCATTAGAATCCTGCGCGCGATGAAGAGGTCTCGAAAGAGCGATGTCATCAAGACGAGGAGGTCACTGCTCCCTCAGTTCTTGAGGAGGCAAGGCAGGTACAGCCGTTCTATTTCGTACAGCACTTGTGCCACGGTGCAGCCCGCGGCGCG
>DSDT01000116.1 GCA_011048615.1 Chloroflexota bacterium
ACGCCCAATTTCGTCTCTCCCAGGTTGGAACTGCCGTCCACGTAAGCGTGCAGCGTGACGCGCACGATCTCGGTCCCCGGAGGGAACACATCCAGCGGAAAGTGCAGATAGGTACGCGCTCGCACCGGTTCATTCCCGGCGTCGCGGAGCACGCCGATAGGAAATACCAGGGGCGTGGTGTGCCGGATCATCCCCTCCAATGGGCGAGAAGAGACCCCTACACTCCGATCAGGCCAGACTTGGAGCTGGCGAGAAACCTGGGCGGCAACTGGCGGCGGTGGTCCGGTCAGGGGAGACCACATCAGCCCTGCCCCTCCCAGCAGGAGCAGGATAACGCCGGGCCACAGTTTGCGGAAATAGTTTCTCATAGGATCTCTTCTCGCACCAGGTCCATCTCCAGGGGCGGCAGCCCATCCAGGCTGGTCAATCCAAAGTGCTGCAAGAACTCAAAGGTTGTGCCATATAGGATGGGGCGGCCCACCGTCATTGCCCGTCCCGTCTCTTCGATCACGCCCACGCTCAACAATGTGCGCAGGACGCTGTCCGAGTTCACCCCCCGGATGGCTTCGATCTCGGGTCGGGTGATGGGCTGACGATATGCGATGATGGCCAACGTCTCTAGCGCGGCCTGCGATAGGCGGGTGCGCGCCTCCAGACCCAGGAAACGCTCGATGTAAGACGACGCTTCGGGCGCGGTAATCAACTGCACGCGGCTGCCCACCCGCTGAATGCGCAGACCTCGCCCCACGTAAACCGCCTCTAAATCGTCCAGGGCTTGTTCCACCTGTCCCACCGGCATGTCCAACGCCTCGGCCAGGCGCTGGGTGGAAACCGGTCCATCGGCCACAAAGAGCAAGCTCTCCACTCGAGCTGGAACGCTCAGAACGCCATCTGAGATATGCGTCTCTTCCACGTCGTCACCATTCGCAGGATCATAGCAGGCAATTCATCCGGCGCTAAAGCGCTCACTGCTCCGAAAAGTCGCCCTAATACTCCAAGTCCGGAGAATCGTCGGCAACCTCGGTGGGGACCGGTTCGTCCGGCAGATCGGCGAACGGAGCCGCCGGAGCAGGCTCTGGTTCGACCCGAGTCACAGTGCGAGATTTGACAGGCGATGCAGCTGTCTTGGGATAGGGCATCACCCGCAAATTGATCTTGGGAGGATGGGCCAGTTTCAGCCCCATATCCTCCTCCACCACCCGGTGGGCCAGGTTCAGCACCTGGGCCGAGGTCTCGGGCACCTGGACGCCCGTCGCTGTCTCTACGTCCATCTCGACGATGACACCGCCGCGCTTGCCAGAGACCTGGGGCCGGGCGCGCAGAACGCTGGGCAAACGATCCACCTCGTACCGCAACCGGTCTGCAATAGAGTCCACCGTGATCATCACCTCGCCGCCGTCCGTCTTTTCGACCCGGATGGAGCGGCGGGACGGCCGGCGCAGTTCCAGGAAAATCAGAAAGGCCAAACCGACATCCAGCACCAGCGCGATGAGAACCCCCACGGGCAGGAGCACGTACCACGGCTGGCGGTCCAGATTGTCCGCCATGGTGCCGGCCTGCGTCTCCACCACCTCCAGCACCGACACTGGAATGACCAGTGCCAACGTGCATAGTACGATAGCCACCAGCAAAAGAATCACCATCACAATACGATTCAGTGTATTCATCTCTCCCTCCTAGCAAACACTATTGATCTTGTGAATAACAGCATTATAGCATTGCAACCCGCTTTGGACAACGCGGCACCCCAGCGCTGTTCTTGAAGCACGACACCATCCCCACGATCCAGACCACCAGAGACGCCAGGCTGATCCCCGCCCCAGCGAACAGGCTCGAGGAGCGAAACGTAAAGACGACCCGATGCCTCCCAGCCTCCACGGGGACCGCCCGGAAGAAGAGATCGGCCCGGTGGATCGGCGTCGGCTGCCCATCCACGGTCGCTTGCCAGCCGGGGTACCAGGCGTCGGTCAGCACCAGGTAGCCCGGTGACCCGGCGTCCACCTCGATCTCGACCCGCTCCGGCGCATAATCGGTGATTCGCGCGTGGTCACCGCCGACCTTGCCCGGGGAGAGGGCGGTGGGATCGTCCAGCCCGGTCTCGGCGCTCAGCACCACCTGGATCGCCGGATCAAAGGCCTCCTCCTGCATCAGCGCCAGCGCTGCTTCGTCGTCCTCAGCAGCGACGGTGGTCGCTCCTGCCTCCCGCACCACGAAAGCACGGGGCAGCAGGTCCAGGTTCTCGTAAATTTTGACGTCGCCCGAGTGGACCAGCCGGAAACGCCCCCGGTCGGATAGCACCAACGATTGGAAGCTCCCCGTACGCTCGTCAATCAGGCTGACGCCGCGCACGATCAGCGTCCCCTCCGGCAGCAGCGCCCGGACAGTGACCGAGATCGGGGACGCCGGCGCCTGCCACTGCAGCCGGGTCACGTAATCGCTCCCCTCGGGCTGTCCCGGCCAAAAGTGACCCCCGATGGCAGCGGGAGCATGGGCCACGGCAGGGCCATACAGTCCCTCGGCGGTCTGTTCGCCGGCCCGCAACGTGAAGCGGTGCGTCAGACCGTCCGCCAGCCCAATCTCGACAACGGCGACTGGCACGCCGTCCCGCAGCGCCGCCCCTCCCTGGAGGTAGGATACCAGGCCCAGCGCCGTCGCCTCGAAGGGCGGCACGTGGGCGACGGCAGCCTGCTCCCCGCGGGCCAGCTGCGCCCGAAACTGGAGATCGTAGAACACGTCGTCCAGCCAGGCGTCGCGGAGCTTGTCGGTGATGACGTAGCGCACGTTGAACAGGTTGAGCCACCGGTCGGCCGGCACGGCGGTCAGGTTCTCACGCAGCCGCCCGTCCATAGAGACCTCGGCGGCGGGCAAGAACAGCCGCTGGAGCGTGACGTAGCGGGCCAGGGGCAGCACACCGCCGTCGTAGCCGTCTACCGAGGGAATGCCAAAGGCCAGGGACAGGGCCGGGCTAAGCACTTCTTTCTGTTTGGCGGCGACGATGTACTGGTACAGCGCCTCGACCGAGAGCTGCGGCCCGTAGATAGCCTGAATCTCGGGCAGATCGCCCGGATCGAAGGTGATGTCCGACATGCTGATGAACCTGGCGGGCGGACCTGCGTCCCCGTCCGCGTGCTGACCGGCCTGCACGAGCAGATGGGCGATGGCGGGTCGCAGGCTGGTAAAGGCCTGGGGAGCCGTCGCTCGGCTGTGCGGGAGGGCGGAGCTGGCGGTGATCAGTTCGACGACCAGCAGCCCGCCCAGTCCCAGACCCACCAGTCGAGGCCGGCGGCCGGCGACCAGGAGCAGTCCCAACACGATCAGGCCGCCGATCAGCCAGCCGGCGATGGTCGGCCCCCCGACTCCTCCCGCATTGTCCACCCAGCCCGCCGCCCCGGCCCACCCTGTCAGCAGGACGAGCACGCCGGCGAATCCAATCACACCCCGCCGGCCGATGGGCGCGCGCCGCCGAAACAGGCCGTCGAGGCCCCACCCCACCAGCGCCGCCATCCCCAGGGCGTAGAGCGTCAGCCAGCGGGCCGGGACGCGAAAGTGGGCAAAACCGGGCACCCAGCGGGCCAGGAGGAGGTAGAGCGGGTTGTACAACCCCAGGGCCAAGAAGAGACCGCCGAGCAAGAGAATCGTCACCGCCAACCGAGGGGAGAGGGAACGGGCCGGGCGGCGCCGGTTCCCGAGCGCGACCCAGGCCAGGGCCAGGCCGGTGAGACCGACGTAGGCCACGTACTCGATCCGCTCCGGAGGCAGCGCCCGGAAGAACCTGGGCAGCAGAGCGCGGGCCAGGTAGAGCGGCGGCAGGGAGAAGGAGACCCGCTCGTTAAAGGGCAGTCCACCCGCGCGCACCGAGAGACGGGCCAGCTCGGCCGTCGGTACCAATTGCACGGCCGCCAATCCCGCTCCCAGCGCCGAGACGCCGACCAGCAGCATCATCCGCCAGGCCAACGCCCGACCCCAGGTCCGCGGGGGGCGTGGGAACCCGCTCCCATTTCGGGGCCGCCGGCTCCACCGACACAGCATTCTCCCCAGGAGAGGCCCCAGCCCATAGAGCGCCAGACCCACCAACGAGATGAAGGCCATCTGCGTGTGGCCGGCCAGCAACACCAGTCCCACCACCCCGCCGAGGGTGCCGAACGGGAGAAGGCGAGATGCGCCAGTCTGGGGGCCGGCTCGCGGGGCCAGAGTCTGATCGTACAGGGTCAGCATCAGCGGCAGCCAGGCCAACCCCTGCAACTGGTTGACGTGCTCGACTTGCGCGCCCAGGTAGCCGCCCAGCGTCCACGCGGCCCCCACCGCCCAGGCGCCCGGTCGGCTCAGGCGCAGCGAGCGCCGGCCCCACAGGTACCCGTTGAGCGCCCCCAGGCCCAGGTGCAGCAGAATGGTCATGTGTACCGAACGATGGGCCGGGAACAGGAGCCACAGCGGCCAGTTGAGGGGATAAAAGAGGCCGACCTGACTGTTCGCCAGGAAGGGCGCGCCCATAAAGAGGTAAGGATTCCAGAGCGGCAGCCGGCCGGCCTGCACCGCTCGCGTCGCCTCGGCCCAGTAGGGATAAAAGTAGGTGAAAATGTCGCCACCGGCCAGCACCCGTCCCGCCAGCCCGATCCGCCAGAAACAGAGAGCGACCGACGACCAGAGCAAAGCAACGGCCAACAGGTCGTAGCGAATATGGCGGCACGCGGGAGAGCGAGTAGATGGAACCATCAGTCGGACCGGATGCGGTAGAGGGTAAAGGACTGGCTGCCGTCGCGGCGCGTAGTGGTCAGCACCGGATCGAGGCGGTATCCCACCCCGGCCAGTGCGTGCTCCACCCGGGCGGAGGATTCCCAGGACGGGAAGGTGATGTAGCGGGGTTCTCGCTTTCCAAACACGCGCACGTCCTGCGCCAGCCAATCCGGGTTGGGCCAGTAGGCCTGGCAGAGGGGCGCGTCGAACAGGTAATAGGCATAGTGCCAGCCCAACCAGTGCTGGTAGACCACCCCGCCCTCCGGCAGGCGGCGCAGGAAGGCGGTCACGGTCTCGATCCCATCGTAGGCGCCGTGGTCGCTGCCGACGGGATAGCGGCTGGCAGCAGCGTCGCGAGCCGGCCCAAGCAGAGCGGCGATCAGCAGCAGGTAACACGCAGCCGACGCCAGCCGATGGAGGCGTACCGGCCGGGCGAGGGCGAGCAGCCGGCTGAGAACACGTCCCAGGAGGAGGGCCGACACCGGCACCAGGGGCAGCAGATAGCGATCCCAGACCGGAAAGGCAAGCAGCCAGTGCAGCGCACCGTAGACCCAGGCAAAGGCCAGGAACAGCAAGTCGCTTCCCGATCTGTGCCGCCAGCCGGACACCGCCAGGCCCGGCAGACCGATCAGCAGCAGTCCGCCGACGAGGGGGGAGACGAAAAAGTGCTGCGCCAGGTCGAGCCAGCCCCGGAGGCGGGGCCACAATTCCTGGGGCCAGATGACCCGCAGGCCACCGTATCCGGTGACACCCAAGCGCCAGAAACTCTCCCCGCCCCACGCCCCTCGCACCCCATCCCAGGCAAAGACCAGCGCGACCACCGCCGCCCAACCCCCGAGCAGCGACCTCCAGGCTCGCCACCTCACGGGCCGAGATGGCGCGTTCGACCAGTGGAGCAAGGCCACCAGGGGCAGCCACACCAGGCCGGTCTGTTTCGCCGCGCAGGCCAGGCCGGCCCACACGCCGGCCCAGCCCGGTCGGCCCCGCGCGACGGCGGCGACGGCAGCCAGGCCCAGGGTCACCATCGGGAGGTCGGTGAACGCGGTAGCGGAAAAGAGAATTGCAAAGGGGGAAAAGGTCACCCCGATGGCGGCCAGCGAGGCGGCTCGGTGGTCGCGGTAAAGGGAGCGGACCAGGGCAGCGGTCAACGGGACCATCAGCAGCCCGGCCACCAGTCCCGGCAGCCGCACGACGAATTCGGAAGCCGGCGCGCCTTCCCAGGGGCCAAACAGGACGTGAGCGCCAGAGATGAGATAGGGCAGCAGGGGCGGCTTGTAGACTGGAACTCGCAACAACCACGGGTCGTGCCCCCGCCCAATCAACAGTCCCCAGAAGCCGTACAGCGCTTCGTCGGCGTGAAACCGGTTGACCAGGGCCGGGGGCAATCGGAGTCCCCACGCCAACAGGGTGAGGGTCACCAGCCCCCAGCGGTCCCATCCCCAACGAGACGAGGTCATCGGACGAAGCGATATTTGACCAACGTCCACAACACCGTCAGGCCGTCCCGCCAACTGATTTTTTTACCCTCCTCGAACTCGCGCCCGGTATAGGAAATGGGAACCTCAAAGATTCGATAGCCGCGCTTGAGGATCTGGGCAGTGATCTCGGGATCAAAGCCCCACCCTGGAGCCTCGAGTTGGAGTTGGTCCGCCACCTCCCGTGTAAAGACCTTGTAACAGGTCTCCATATCGGTGAGGATGGTGTTGTACAGCAGATTGGTCACGAACGTGAGGAACTGGTTGCCGATCATGTGCCAAAAGAACATGGCCTTGGTCGGGCCGCCCCGGAAGCGCGACCCGTAGACCACTTGGGCGCGGCCCTCGACGATGGGCTGCAAGAGGGCGGGATAATCGCGGGGGTCGTACTCCAGATCGGCGTCCTGGATCAGCATCACATCGCCGCTGGCCTGTTGGAGGCCGGTCCGCACCGCCCCACCCTTGCCTTGATTGCTCTCGTGAAAAATGATGACGGTGTCGTTCAGCGCCTGCTCCAGGGTACGCAGCACATCGCGCGTGCCGTCGGTGGACTCGTCGTCCACGATGACGATCTCGCGCTCGAATTCGACCACGGCGCCGTCCCGCGGTCCATACCCGGCTGTCACTTGCAGTGGCACGCTTCTCACCCGTTGCAAGATCTCGGCAATGGTCGCAATCTCGTTGTAGACCGGCATAATGACCGACAGTTTCATCAAGACCTCCTCACGGCTCTGGTAGAATGTCCGCATTATAGCCGAGGGTTACGCGGGTGGCAAGCCTTTGCCCTGATCCGCGAATTGCGCTACAATAAGCACCAGGAGGATTACGAGTTTGAATCGAAAA
>DSDT01000053.1 GCA_011048615.1 Chloroflexota bacterium
CTGTAATGAGCAGCAAGAGGCAAGACGAAATCTGTCCCCGCCCTTTGCTGCCAGTCCTCACATCCGCGTGTTCGCCTATGCTTCGCTGAACTCGCCCTCGATCACATCCTCATCGCCCTTGCCAGCCGCTTCCGCCCCTGGTGGAGGCGGCGCGCCAGGGCCGGCTTGTTCATACATCGCCGCGCCCACCTGTTGCAGCGCCTGACTCAATTCCTCTGTGTGACGACGCATACTGCCCGTGTCTCCGCCTGCCAGGGCCTGCTTGAGCGCCTCGACCTTGGCTTCAACCTCGGAGCGGAGATGGGAGGGCATCTTGTCCCCCTGATCGCGCAGGAACTTTTCGGCGCTATAGACCGCATTGTCGGCCATATTGCGCGTCTCCACCTCTTGCTTTCTCTGCTGATCCCGCTCCCGGTGCTGCTCAGCCTCGCGCACCATTCGTTCTACCTCTGCGTCGGCGAGACCGCTGGAGGGAATGATCTGCATAGACTGTTCCCGCTGCGTCGCATTATCCCGCGCCGACACATTCAGAATGCCATTGGCGTCAATGTCGAACGTGACCTCGATCTGGGGCACCCCGCGGGGAGCCGGGGGGATGCCATCCAGGATGAACTTGCCCAAGCTCTTGTTATCGGCCGCCATAGACCGCTCGCCCTGCAAAACGTGGATCTCGACCTGGGTCTGGCCATCGGTGGCGGTGGAGAATACCTGGCTCTTGCGGGTGGGGATCGTGGTGTTGCGCTCGATGAGCGAGGTAGCCACGCCTCCCAGCGTCTCGATGCTCAACGTCAACGGCGTCACGTCCAACAGCAAGACATCCTTGACCTCACCACCGAGGACACCGGCCTGGATAGATGCCCCCACGCCCACCACTTCGTCGGGGTTGACCCCCTTGTGAGGCTCCTTACCAAAGAAATCAGCCACTTTGCGCTGGATCGCCGGCATGCGGGTCATCCCGCCCACCAGGATGACCTCGTCAATGTCCTGGGGTTTCAGACGAGCATCCTTCAAGGCACGCTGACACGGCCCAATCGTCCGCTCGATCAACTCGTCGGTCAACTGCTCCAACTTGGCCCGCGTGAGTTTGATCTGCAGGTGCTTGGGGCCAGACGCGTCGGCGGTGATGAATGGCAGGTTGATTTCAGTCTCCATCACCGTGCTCAGCTCGACCTTGGCCTTCTCACACGCCTCATTCAGCCGTTGCAGTGCTTGCCGGTCCTGCCGCAGGTCAATCCCTTGATCCCTCCTGAACTCGTCGGCGACCCAGTCGATGATACACTGATCCCAGTCATCTCCCCCCAGGAACGTATCCCCATTGGTCGACTTGACCTCGAACACCCCCTCCCCGACGTCCAGAATAGAGATGTCAAACGTACCGCCCCCGAGGTCGAAAACGGCAATCGTCTCGTCCTTCTTCCTATCCAGGCCATACGCCAGGGAGGAAGCCGTCGGCTCGTTAATGATACGCAGCACCTCCAGCCCGGCGATGCGCCCCGCGTCCTTGGTCGCCTGGCGCTGACTGTCGTTGAAATAGGCCGGTACGGTGATAACTGCCTGGGTGACACTCTCGCCCAGATACGCCTCAGCGTCCGCCTTGATCTTTTGCAGGATCATGGCCGAGATCTCGGGCGGACTGTATTCCTTCTCCCCCATCCAGACTTGCACGTCCCCGTTGGACGCGGCCGTGACTTTGTAAGGGACCAATCCCTGAGCGCGCTGCACCTCCGGATCGCTGAACTTGCGGCCCATAAATCGCTTGATGGAGAAAATCGTGTTCTCTGGATTGGCGACGGCCTGCCGCTTGGCGACCTGCCCCACCATCCGCTCGTCGTTCTTGGGATTGACAGCTACGACCGAGGGGAACAGCCGGCCGCCCTCAACACTGGGAATGACGGTCGGTTCGCCGCCTATCATCACACTGCAAACCGAATTGGTCGTCCCCAAATCAATGCCTATAATTTTGCTCATTCTATGGCTCCTTGCTCTTCAGAACTGTCAAATTGTTGCTCACTAGGTTGTACCGGCTGCGATGGCCCTTTCGCCACCCGCACCAGAGCCGGACGTAGCACTCGCTCACCGAGGATGTATCCCCGCTGGGCCTCGGCTATGATCTGCCCTTCCTCGTACCCCTCGGCCTCCTCGTACGTCACAGCCTCGTGAAAACGGGGATCAAACACCTGCCCTTCCGTCTCGATAGGCTGGACGTCTTCGGATGCCAGGAGGGTATCCAGCTTTTGCCTGATCAGTGCAACTCCCTCACTCCAGGCCAGCGACCTCACATCTTCCGGCATAGCATCCAGCGCCCGCTCGAAATCGTCCACGATGGGCAGCAGCCGGCGTAACAGGGCTGCGTTAGCCATCGCGATCATCTGCGCGCGATCCGCTTCCTGTCGCTTCTTATAGTTGGAAAACTCGGCCTGCGCGCGCTGCCATCCATCGAGGTATTCAGCCGCCTCAGCCCGCGCTTCTGCCAATTCCTTCTCCAGGTCTATTTCTGTTTCCTCAACTGCTTCCTCGTCTGCTTCTTCCTCTTTGAGTATCTCGCCTTCCACGATTGGGACATCGGTCGGCTCTTGGTTATTCTCAAGTTGTTCCTGTTCTTCCTTGTTCATTCGGTTCTCCCCTGCGATTGGTTCATCATCCCGAACGCCACAGCACCCCCCAATCATTCCGCATACATATCATAGACCATATCGGACAACATCCCGGCCACAAAACGCACAGCAGAAATAGCCCGACCGTAAAACATCCGGGTAGGCCCCACGATGCCCAAGGCGCCGGTGGCATAACCGGCCACTCCGTAGCGGCTCAGTACCAGGCTGCACATACGGAGTTCATCCCAACGGCCCTCCCCACCGATCAGCACCCGCACACTGCCCACTTCGGGACTGAGGGCATCGGCCAGCACCGCTTCGAGGAAACTGCGCTCCTCCATCACCCGCACCAGCCCCTGCACGTGATCTCCCTCAGCGAACTCGGGCTGCTGCAGCACCTCGCTCAACCCATCCCGATAGATCATGCCTGCGGTTCGCGTGTCGGTCCGCCTCATAATATCCACCACGATGTAGGCCACGTTGGATTCAAAGCTGGGCAACTCGCCGACGCGGGCCTGTATCTCGCCAGCATGGAGACCCGTAAAGAGTTGATTGAGCCGGTCACTCGCCTCGTTCAGCTCCTCCTGGTTGATAGGCTCGTTGAGAGTCAGCATCTGCTGCTTGACCGTGCCACCCCGCAGGACCAAAACGAGCAGCACCACCCGTCCCTGGGTGGAAATCAACTGCACGTGTTTATAAATCGCTTGAGCCGCCTGCGGAGCTGTGACAAGGGCAGCTCCAAAAGTGGTGCGAGACAGAATCGAAGCGGCCAACGACATCCATTGATCCAAATCCTGACGGGCCTGGTGAAACTGGTGAGTAATGGTGAGCCGCTCTCGCAAGGGCAGTTCTACCTCTCCCAACAGCCGCTCGACGAAATGATTGTATCCCTTGTATGTCGGGACACGGCCAGCGGACGTATGGGGATGGGTCAGGTACCCCAAATCTTCCAACTGTGCCAATTCATTGCGCACCGTGGCAGTGCTTACTTCGAGACCATACGCTTCGACCAGCACACGAGAACTGACCGGCAACGTGCTCTTGACGTATTCCCGTACGACCAGTCCCAAAATCATCTGCTGGCGCGCGGTTAGCTCTTCCATCTCTCACCCCATCATAGATTTAGCACTCTCATCATTAGAGTGCTAAAACACGGTTTTCAATGATACCACAGGCCCTAGAATCTGTCAAACGGGAGCTAAAAAAGGGGGTAGCGGCTGCTCAGACCAACAAAAGTTGCCAGAAACCAGCCCTTCACGACACGACTGCCGAGCCGAGCCTCAGGAAACCATCGGAATCCGGGATTGCTCGGCTCTCGAACGTCTAAATGCCCAAATGCCAGTGATGACGAAACTAGACCACTTCCGCCTCCGCATCTTGAGCATCCGGATCCTTGAGCTGATACTCTCCCTGGATGACGACCGAGCGAGGACCGACCTCTTCCTCACTCTCCACGACGCGCCATTCCTGAATGCGCGCTCCCAGCGCCGTCAGATGCTCGCGCACCACGTCCGGCGGTGACAACTCGATAAAGAGCTTGGCCCCCAACAACAGCACGGCAATGTCATCCAGTTGGCCCAGACCGAGCATCGCATCGGGGATGAAATCCACCGGGAAAAGGACATAGGCCAAAGCGACTGGCGGTATTATCTTGGTCCACAACGGCACCCGCTGATCCCAAAACAATCGCCAGGCCAGCCGGGCTTGACGCATCACGTCCTGAAGCCACGCGACTAGTGCACCGGTGTCACTCGGTTTAATCGGCATTGGTTTCTGATCTTGACTCATTGCTTCCACTCCTTATCTGAATCGCTGCGAAACTGCCTACAAGGCACGTCCCACCTGAGCAGTTGCTCGCTGCGAACAATTATAACCCTTTCAATCTGAATACGCAACTAGCCAGTTTGAGTTGTACGTTTTACCCATTTACCATTATAATTGAGGCGGTATGCGTTCGCTCAATCAATGCTTACTGGATACCAATACGGTCCGGCTACGGGTGATCTCCCAGTTCTGGGACGTGGAGCTTGCTACCCACCGCCGGCGGGAGATGGCAGCCCAGATGGCCCAGGCGATGGCCCACCCGGACAGGATCGCCAGTGTGTGGGACGCGCTCCCAGACGACCAACGCCAGGCCCTGGATGCGCTGCTCAGCCATGGCGGGCGGATGCCCCTGCGGATATTCGCCCGCGAATGGGGTGTCATTCGCCCCATGGGACCGGGCAAGCTGGAGCGGGAAAAGCCCTGGCGCGACCCCGTCTCCCCGGCCGAGGGATTGTGGTACAAGGGCCTCGTCTTTCGAGCCTTCGACCAGGACGCGGAAGAGACCTATGAAATCCTGTTCGTACCCCCCGAACTAGAACGCCACCTGCCCACTGACCGTCCTCCTCATCCCCCCGTCTCACTGCAACCCATCCCCCCTCCTCCCACCGCTGTCTGGCACGGTGACGCCCTCCTGGACGACGCCTGCACACTGTTGAGTTATCTTCAAAACATGTCCGTACATCCCGACTCTCGTAGCCAGTGGCCGCGCCATCACGAGACCCGCCTCCTCCACCGCCTGCGCGATCCCGACGTGGCGCGGTTGAGCCTGCTGCGCCACCTGGTCCAGGACCTCGAGTGGCTCCGTCTGACCGACGCCGGTCATCTACGCCCCGACCCGGGCCCCGTCACAGAGTGGCTCCAATCTCCCGTCCAGCGACAGCGCAGCGACCTGGTCACCGCCTGGCGAGACAGTCGAACGTGGAACGATCTGTTCCACGTCCCCACCCTCCGCCCTGAGGAGACCGGCGCGTGGTACAACGACCCTCTGCGAGCCCGCCAGGCCGTGCTGGACCACCTCGCAGCCTGCTCTCCCGGCGCGTGGTACGCATTGAACGACCTCGTCACGACCATCAAGCAGACAACCCCCGACTTTCAGCGCCCCGATGGCGACTATACCACCTGGTACATTCGCGACGCCACCACTGGCACATATCTATCTGGCTTTGAAAGCTGGCCCCTGGTCGAAGGGGCACTGATCCGCTACCTGATCACCAGTCCATTGACATGGTTGGGATGGGTCGAATTGGGCGCGTCCGCCCCTGGCGAAACACTGATGGACATCCCCTTCCGTCTATCCCCCATCGCGGCCGCCTCCTTGGGATTGGCCGCTGACCCGCCAGCTCACGATCCCGCTCCATTGACCCTGCAGAGGGATTTCACCGTCAACGCTCCACCGGCGCGCCGGTACGAGCGCTTCCAACTGGCCCGCGTCGCTGACTGGGTAGCCTCCCCGACCATCACCACCGGTAGCGGGCCTTTCGTCTACCGGATCACCCCTGCGTCGCTGGATCGGGCGCGGCGCCAGGGCATCCCCGTGGAACGCGTGCTCCAGTTCCTGCGCCAGGTCACCGACGCCGCTGCCCCCATTCCTCGCGCCATCGAAACAGCTCTGACCCGCTGGGATGCGCGCGGTTCCGAGGTCCGCCTGGAACGGGTGGTGCTCCTGCGCCTCGCCAGCCCAGAACTGTTGACCCAGGTCCTGGCCTCTCCCCGCGCTCGTCCTTTCATCGGTGAGCAAATTGGCCCCACCACCGTCCAGGTGCACAGCCGCGATTGGCCTCGTCTTGTCACCGCGCTGGGTGAGATCGGTGTCCTGCCCGACGTCATCTCGCTGGATGAGGAGAGGGAATGACCGCCAGTTGCCAGACTCGAACGATTTGAGTACAATAGGCCTGTAGAAAAACTGTACGATTACACACACCTAAGGAGGAATCCATGTTAGTCGGAGATAGAATGACCAAGAACCCTGTCACAGTCACTGTAGACACATCTATAGAAGAAGCCCTGCAATTGATGCGCGAACGCCGAGTCCGCCGTTTCCCAGTGTTGAACAAACAAGACAACCTGGTCGGCATCGTTTCGGAAAAAGATCTGCTGTATGCATCACCCTCCCCAGCTACCTCGTTGAGCGTTTACGAGATTCCCTATCTGCTCTCCAAGATCAAGATGCGGGATCTGATGACCCAGGATGTCATCACCGTCACCACCGACACCCCCCTGGAAGAAGCGGCCCGCATCATGGCGGACAACAAGATCGGAGGTCTCCCGGTCGTCACCGGCAAAAAGCTGGTCGGTATCATCACTGAAACAGACATGTTCAAGATCTTTCTCGAGATGCTGGGAGCCCGGGACGCTGGTGTCCGGCTGAGTATGCTCATTCCAGAGCAAAAGGGCACCCTGGCCCAGATCACCAGCAGGATCGCCGAAATGGGAGGCAACATCCTGGCTCTCGGCACCATGATGAGCGATGATCCTCACAAGCCTGAATTGATGATCAAAGTCGCCGACGTGCCGGAAGAGCAACTGGTATCCGCTATGGAGCAGTTGGAGTTGGACATTGACATGCTGGATACTCGGTACTGC
>DSDT01000397.1 GCA_011048615.1 Chloroflexota bacterium
GGGTTGTGTCTCCTGCTGGGGGCGGGGACGCCGCTGTGGTACTGCGCCGCCCTGGGATCCGTCTGGTACACCGCTCACGTGGCGGCCGTCGCCTGCCTCTGCCTTTACGCGCTGGAGGTGATGGGGCGCAACCGGCCCGGGTGGGCGGGTTGGTGGCTGGGACTGGCGTTCCTGGCCCGCCCGCCGGTGATCCTGGCCTTTCCGCTGAGCCTGGCCCTGGCCTGGTACACCGGTCACGACTGGCGGGCGCGGGCTCGGTTCCTGCTCCTGTTCGTGCTGGGGATGGCCCCGGCGCTGGCGGGCCAGGCCGTTTACAACGGCGTCCGCTTTGGCAGTCCCCTCGAATTTGGCTATCGCTGGATGAACAGCCCCGGCCCCCTGTTGGAGCGCCAGACGACCTGGGGGCAGTTCAGCCTCCACTTTTTGCCCGAGAACGCGTACACCCTGCTGATTCGACCGCCCCTCGTCTCATTCGACCCGCTCTGCATCATGCCGGATCCGTGGGGGATGGGGTTACTGTTCACCTGTCCGGCGCTGCTGCTGGCTCTCCCGACTCTGATCTCCTGGCATCGTACCGAGCGAGCCCCCTGGCTCGTCCTGGGACTGTGGCTTGCTATTCTGTTGGTTCAGCTTCCCTCGCTGCTGTATTTCAACACCGGTTCGTACCAGTTTGGCTACCGTTTCGCCCTGGACTGGCTGCCATTGGGGCTCTTGCTGGTGGCGTTGGGGGTGGAGCGCTGGCCTGGCGCGGGGCGTTGGCCGAAGTGGGCGCTTTTCCTACTCTTGATCGTCGGTGTGGGTATACACGCGTGGGGCGTGGGGTGGATGTACCCCAACTTTAACGGCCAGCCCTGGCGCGTGCAGTACGTCGCACTGTTACGCCACTGGCTGCTCCGTGAGTAGCACTTTTCCCTGCAAGGTGGGGACTTGGTTGACGCTGTTGATTTGTAGGCGTATAATAAATGTACAGTCAAACCGTGGATTGAAGAAAGGATGGGAGAGATGGTTGGTATTCTCACAGATACGACGGCCAGCATTCCTGAACAGTTGACTCAGAAGCTGGGCATCGAGACAGTCCCCTACTATGTCCATAACGGGCTGGACACGTTGCGAGATATGATAGACGTCAAGCCGCGCGAGTTCGCCGTGTGGTTGAAAGAGGCGACCAAGCTGCCCACGACGTCCAATCCGGCCCCTGGTGACTATATGACGGGCCTGAAGCGTCTCGCGAGACGGGTCAAGGAAATCGTGGTGCTCACGATGACCTCAAAGGGGAGCGGCGCCTACCAGTCCTGCCTGGCCGCTGTGGATATATTCAAGGAGCAGTCTCCTGACGTTCGAGTGGAGGTCATTGATACGCTGCAGGTGGCTATGGCCCAGGGATGGGCGGCGATTGAGGCGGCCCGGGTAGCCCTGGTCGGCCTCTCGCTGGAGGATGTCGTTCAGCGGGCGCGGGAAGTGGCCCAACAAAGCAGCATGATCCAGACCGCCGACACACTGCGCTATCTCTACATGGGAGGACGCATTGGTAAGGCTCAGCACCTGGCCGGATCGCTCCTCAACATCAAGCCCCTGATTGGGATGCAGGATGGGATCATCGTGGCCCTGGGCACGGCCCGCAGTCGGCTCAAGGCCTATCGCCGCATGGTGGACCTGATGCAGCAGCGGGTGGGAGAAGGGACCCGTATCAAGGTCGCCTTTACCCACGTGCTGGCTGTGGAGCAAGTGGATAAACTGCAACACCTGGTCATGGGAAAATTCGAGTGTGCAGAAGTGATCGTGACCGACTTGTCCCCGGCCCTGGCCGTCCACTCTGGGCCGGGCACGGTGGGGGTGTGCTTCTTCCCGGTCTAGTCAGTTGGTGGGTGAACGAGCAGGCCGATGGGCGGACACGCCACCCATTGGCCTGTGCGTTGATCGGTGTTCTGTCTGTCCTTTCTGGTTACTCCGCGTCCTCTTGGTCCGGTTCGTCGCCGTTCTGTTCTGCCTGTCGTTTGAAGACCAGTTCTTGGTCGTCAGCCTCTTCTGCATTCACCAGGACCAGGTCGCCCGGCTGGAAATCGCCGCGCAGCAGCTTGACGCTGAGCGGACTCTCCACGTACTGTTGCAGAGCGCGGCGCAGGGGGCGGGCGCCGAACTGGGCGTCGAATCCCGCCCGGGCCAGCCAACTGCGGGCCGTGTCCGTCAGTGCGACGCTTAACCCTCGCTCTTGCAGTCGCTCGGCGATCTCGGCCATCTGCAAGTCCACGATCTGTTTCACGTCTTCGACCGTCAGGTCGCCGAATATGATGGTCTCGTCCACGCGATTGATGAATTCCGGCGGGAAGGTCTTACGGAGCTCCCTCTCGATCTCACGCTGGCTCTCCGCCTCATCGCTGCCGTTTTCGCCGCTGCGCATAAAGCCTAGCGCCCCGCCCTTGTGCGCGTAATCGGTGCCGATGTTAGAGGTCATCACGATCACCGTGTTGCGAAAGTCGACCAAGCGGCCCTGACCGTCGGTCAGGCGACCATCGTCCATGATTTGGAGCAGCGCGTTCCATACATCGGGGTGCGCCTTTTCGATCTCGTCGAACAGGATCACGCGGTAGGGCCGGCGGCGCACTGCCTCGGTCAACTGGCCGCCCTTTTCGTATCCGATGTAGCCCGGCGGGGCGCCAAAGAGACGGCTGATGGTGTGATGCTCACCGTACTCGCTCATATCAATGCGCACCAGAGCGTCCTCGTCGTCAAAGAGGAACCAGGCCAGAGCTTTGGCCAGCTCGGTCTTGCCCACGCCGGAGGACCCCAAAAAGATGAAACTGCCGATGGGGCGGCGGGGGTCCTTGAGGCCAGAGCGAGCGCGGCGGATGGCGTCCGATATGACCGTCAAAGCCTTGTCCTGCCCGATGATGCGCTGACGCAGCGCCTCCTCCATACGCAGCAGCTTTTTCGCCTCGGTCTCCATCATCTGCGCCACCGGGATGCCGGTCCAACTCGCCACCACCTCGGCGATGTCTTCGGCCTCGATCGTCTCGTCCAGTTGATGTTCCCGCTGCCACACCTCGCGCTGCAGGTTGAATTCAGCCTGCAGGTTGATCCGCTCCGACTTGAGTTCGGCCGCACGTTTATAGTCCTCCACCGCGCTGGCGGCGTCAATTTCGGTCTGCAGGCGTTGAAGCTCTGCTTGCTTCGCCTTGAGTTCGGGCGGCAGGGTGTAGAGCGCCACCCGCAGCTTGGCCGCCGCCTCGTCCATCAGATCAATCGCCTTGTCCGGCAGGCGGCGGTCGGTGACGTAGCGGTGAGACAGCCGCGCGGCCGCCACGATAGCCTCGTCGGAGATGCCGACCTTGTGGTGGGCCTCGTACCGGTCGCGCAGCCCCTTGAGCATCTCGATGGTCTCCTCAACCGAGGGCTCCTCGACAAAGACGGGGGCGAACCGCCGCTCCAGGGCGCTATCCCGCTCGACGTACTGGCGGTATTCGTCCAACGTCGTCGCGCCGATGCATTGCAGTTCCCCGCGCGCTAGGGCCGGTTTCATCATGTTGGAAGCGTCCATCGCTCCCATCCCGGCCCCCGCGCCGACGACGTTGTGCAGCTCGTCAATGAACAGGATGATCTCTCCCTCGGCGCGCTGAATCTCTTCGATGGCTCCTTTCAGCCGTTCCTCGAACTCGCCCCGAAAACGAGACCCGGCCACCATGGCGGCCAGGTCCAATTGCGTCACCCGTTTGTCCTTGAGAATTTCCGGCACGTCGTCGGCCGCGATTTTCTGGGCCAACCCCTCGATAATGGCCGTCTTGCCCACTCCCGCCTCGCCGATGAGAACCGGGTTGTTCTTGGTCCGCCGGCTGAGAATCTGGATCACGCGCAGAATCTCGTCGTCCCGCCCGATGACCGGGTCGAGCTTGAGCTCGCGCGCCATAGAGGTCAGATCGCGGCTGAATTTCTCCAGGATGCGGTAGCGGGTCTCGGCCTTCCGGTTGGTGACCCGCTGACCGCCGCGCACTTCTTTGACCGCGTCATAGATGCGGGTCTTGGTGACGCCGTTTTCCAACAGGATGCGGGCCACGGGCGTGTTGCGCTCGCTGGCGATAGCCAGGAAGAGGTGTTCCGTCGAAATATAGTCGTCTTTCAGCCGGTTCGCCTCGTCATTGGCCAGGTCGAGGACGCGCTTGACCCGGGGGGTGATAAAGACCTGCCCCACCCCTCCGCCTCCATAGATGCCGACCTTGGGACTCGCCTTGAGCACATCGTCGACCCGCTGTTGGATCAGGTCCATGTCCGCTCCCAGGTGCTCCAACAGTTGGGGAATCACTCCCTCCGGTTGTTCCATGAGGGCCAGCAGGATGTGCTCGATATCAATCTGGGTGTGTCCGTAGCGCGTCATGATCTCTAGCGCCCGCTGGGCAGCGTCCTGGGCGCGCTCGGTGAAACGATCCAATCTCATCATAGTATGGTACTCTCCCCTGGTATTTGCAAGAACTGGGATAGGTAGGGCGGATTGGCAATCCGCTCTGCGGCGCTCGCTCAGCATTATACCCCACAACCCCAAGCCCGACAAAGCGCGCGATGCCGGGCGCCGTTCTCGTCCCACTACAGGGATGAGAACGATGCCCGACCTCTCACAGCGTGGCCCGTCGTCGTTGGATCACGCGGCGGCCGATTCCTGGCTCACCTTCTCGAACTGGATTTGCCCCTCGTGGGCGTCCACCCGCACCCGGTCCCCCTCGCGGAACTCGCCCTGCAGGAGCGCCAGCGCCAGCTTGTCCTGCACCTCCCGCTGGATAACCCGCTTGAGAGGCCGCGCGCCATAGACCGGGTCGTAGCCCACGTCGGCCAGGTACTGCCGGGCCGCAGCGCTCGACGCTAACCCAATGCGCCGCTCCGCCAGCAGATTGCGCAGGTGACGCATCTGGATGTCCACAATGTCCAGCAGGTCCTCCTTGCTCAGACTGCGGAAGAGGATGATCTCGTCCACGCGGTTCAAGAATTCGGGCCGGAAGGTGCGGTCCAACTCTTCCAGCACCCGCTCCCGGGCCGCCTCGGCCCCCAACTCTTTGATCCAGCGGCTGCCGGTGTTGCTGGTCATGATGACGATGGTGTTGGTAAAATCCACCGTCCGTCCGTGACCATCGGTCAACCGGCCCTCGTCGAGCAGTTGGAGCAGGGTGTTAAAGACCTCGGTGTGGGCCTTTTCGATCTCGTCGAACAGCACCACGCTGTAGGGCCGTCGGCGTACCGCCTCGGTGAGCTGACCGCCCTCGTCGTAGCCCACGTATCCGGGCGGGGCGCCGATGAGCCGGGAGACGGTGTGCCGCTCCTGATACTCGCTCATATCAATACGTACGATGGCGTCCTCGGTATCAAAGAGAAACTCGGCCAGGGCCCGCGCCAACTCGGTCTTGCCCACGCCGGTCGGCCCCAGAAAGATGAACGTGCCGATGGGCCGATTGGCGTCCTGCAAGCCCGCTCGCGCCCGCCGGACGGCGTGGGAGACGGCCTCGACCGCCTCGTCCTGCCCCACCACCCGCCGGTGGAGCGCTTCTTCCATGCGGAGCAGCTTTTCGACCTCGCCCTCCAGCAGCCTGGAGACCGGGATGCCGGTCCACTCCGAGACCACCTCGGCGATATCCTCGGCGCCGACCTCTTCTTTGAGCAGGGGGGCGTCCCCTTGCAGCTCGCGCAGGCGTTGCTCCTGGCTCGCCAGTTGGCGCTCCAATTCCGGGAGCTGTCCGTGCTGCAGCTCGCCGGCCCGGGCGTAATCGGCCGCCCGCTGGGCCCGCTCGATCTGGTGGCGCACCTGTTCGATCTCTTCCTGTGTCGCACCGATGGCCTGAATCGCCTCCCGTTCCTGTTCCCACCGGCTGCGCAGGGCGTGGCTCTGCTCCTGCAGATCGGCCAGCTCTTGCTCCAACTTTTTCAGCCGTTCTTTGCTCGCCTTGTCCTTTTCCTTCTTGAGGGCCTCTCGTTCCGTCTCTAACTGGATGATGCGGCGGTCTATCTCGTCCAACTCGGCCGGTTTCGACTCGGTCTCCAACTTGAGCCGCGAGGCCGCCTCATCTATCAGGTCAATCGCCTTGTCCGGCAACTGCCGGTCAGCGATGTACCGCTCGCTCAACGTGGCGGCGGCGATGACGGCGCCGTCCTGGATGCGCACCCGGTGATGGGCCTCGTACCGCTCCTTGAGGCCGCGCAGGATGCTGATGGTGTCCTCGACCGACGGCTCGTCCACATAAACCGGCTGGAAGCGCCGCTCCAGGGCGGCGTCCTTTTCGATGTATTTCCGATACTCGTCCAGCGTCGTCGCGCCGATGGCGTGCAGTTCACCCCGGGCCAACATCGGCTTGAGCATGTTGCTGGCGTCCATGGCTCCCTCGGCCGCGCCCGCTCCCACGACGGTGTGCAGCTCGTCTATGAACAGGATCACCTCGCCGGCGGCGTCGGTCACCTCTTTCAGCACCGCCTTGAGCCGCTCCTCGAACTCGCCCCGAAACTTGGCCCCGGCGATCAACGCGCCCATATCGAGGGCGATGATCCGTTTGTGTTTCAGGCTCTCGGGCACGTCCCCTTTCACGACGCGCTGAGCCAAGCCCTCGACGATGGCGGTCTTGCCCACGCCAGCATCCCCCACCAGCACGGGGTTGTTCTTGGTGCGCCGGCTGAGGATGCGCATCACGCGCCGGATCTCGTCGTCCCGCCCGATGACCGGATCGAGCTTGCCCCGCCGGGCCAGTTGAGTCAAATCCCGGCCGTATTTTTCGAGCGCTTGATACGTCGCCTCGGGGGTCTGGCTGGTGACCCGCTGACTGCCCCGGATGGCGGTCAACGCCCGCAACACCGCGTCCTCGGTGATGCCGTGGGCGGCCAGGAAACGGGCCGCCTCCCCGCCGTGGGTGCCGGTCAGAGCGAGCAGCAAGTGCTCGGTGCTGACGTACTCGTCGTGCATGCGGCGTGCGACCGCTTCCGCTTCGTTGATGGCGCGGTTTAACTCGCGAGAAAGCCCTACC
>DSDT01000425.1 GCA_011048615.1 Chloroflexota bacterium
CGGCGGGGGCGGCGTCCTGGTGGGGGGGGCAGTCTACCTGGCAGCCGCGCTGCTGCTGCGCACGGAGGAGCTGCAGGCGGTGGTGCGGCTGGTCAGGCGGCGGTAGGGGCTGCTATTCCTCCAGCGCCAGCGGGGCGACCCCCTCCGGTAAGAGCTGTGAAATCTTGAGTTCGGCCTCGTCGAGCTGTGTATTGCAGCGCGTGGCCAGCGCCTGTCCCCGTTCAAAGAGCGCCAGGCTTTCCTCCAGCGTCAATCCGCCGCTCTCCAGCTTGCGGACCGTCTCCTCCAGCTCGGCAAAGGCCTCTTCAAAGGCCAGGGTTTCGATGTCGTCCATTTCTGTCACCCCAATCGCGGCTTGCACAGGATTTCCATCACTCGCAGGTCGAAAAACTGCTGCGCGTTGGCGGGGACCAGGAGGAGGGCGGTATCCACCCCGCGCCCGGTGCCAGCGACGGCGATGCACGGCTCGCCGACCGTCACCAAGCCGGCGTCGGCGGCCATCAGCGCGATCTCGAGGCAGACCTTGATCCCCTCGCCGAACGTGCGCAGTGTGTAGGCAATGATCTCGTCGGTCAGATAGGTGTCCAACTTGCGGCGCACGGCCCGGTTGACGCCGCCAAAAGCGTGCTGACAGGTCAGGAGCTTGCCGCCGGCGGCTTGGATGGCGGCCTGGTTCTCGTCTGTCAGCTCCTGGACGTTGGGCCCGGTAAATCCCGTCGAGTGGGTGACGACGAGCACCTCGTATCCCTGGAACTGTTGCGCGGCCTGCGCCCCGGTGGCCCCTCTGGTGCTGGCGACCAGGATGGTGCGGATCCCCAGTTCGTCGGCCCGCTGCCGGACGATCTCGAGGGTGCGGGTGGTGTTTTGAGGGCCTGGTCTTTCAAAGTAAACGGATTGAATTGTCATATCGGGCATTTTGTATTCCTTTCAGTGACTCGCAGAGTACCCAAGTATAACCCGACCAGGGGAAAAAAACAAATCCATAATTTGACTTTTCCTGCTGTCTAGGTACAATTCCTACCTGCATTACAATAGGATGGCAATGGTGACGGGCGGGATGACCGACGGGAGGGGGCGGCAACGTAGCGGCTCAGGCAGAGTGGTTGGGCGAGAGGTAAGTCAGAATGGGATTTGATCAGGCGTTGCTAGAGATCTATGGCGAGCTGGACCGCGACCGGTTGATGGAATTGGTCGTGGGATATGCGCGCCATCGCCTCGCGGCGGGAGGATCCTCGATCTTTCTCAGGGACGATATCACGGGGCGCTACGTCCTGCGCGGCACGACGGGGTTGTTGGAGAGCGAGGACCTATCAGCTCAACGGATCGAGTACGCGCCGGGCGAGGGGTTGACCGGCTGGATCGCCAAGACCGGGCGTCCGCTGCGCATCACCAACGTCAAGGACAATGACGAGTTGCGGCGTATCGCCGATGACCTGGTGTGGAGCAAAAAGTACTCCGAGATCAGCGCCAAGCCGGGCCAGGCGTACGTGGGGGTGCCGATTCTCTCGCGCGAGGGAGACGCCGTGATTGGGGTGCTGCGCGTCTCTGCCAAGGCGAAAGGCGGTCAGTTCGACGAGCGGGACGAGGCGTTGTTGAGCCAGGTGGCCGCCATGGTAAGCATTGCCATCGAAAACTCGCAACGGTACGAGCGGGAGAAACGTCGCGCCCGCTACTTTTGGCTGCTGCTCGACATCAGTAGCGAGTTGGACCCCCGCCGTCCCATCGCCGAGATGCTGCGAGGGGTCGTGGACCGGGTGCGGGAGGGTTTTCGCACCGAGGCCTGTCTGATCTATTTGCAAACCGAGGATGATGTCCATCGCGTGAAACTGCGGGCTGCCAGCGGCTTGCCCGGAACGCTGGTCGGCCAGTTGGAGTACGTGGCGGGGGAGGGGATCACGGGGTACATCGTGCAGACCGGGACCACCGTCCAGGTCCGCGAGCCTGCCGCGCTGCAGGACTGGGCGGACCCTCACATCGCGGCGGTGGCGGCCCATTTGCCTTCCGGTGTATGCCGCTCTTACGTGGGAGTTCCCTTGCGGCTGGGCGCCCAGGTGCTCGGCACGTTGGAGCTGGTGAACAAGGTCCCCAGCAGTCCCGGTCACCGGGATTGGTTCACCGACGACGACGAGGGCTACTTGCGCCTGCTCTCCACCGCCATCGGTGGTGTGTTGGAGGGCGCTCGATATCTCGAGACCCTGAAGGATGTGGGGGTGACGACGATGCGTATGCAGCGGGTAGCCTCGTTTGGCTCCCTGGCGCAGCGGATCCTGCACGAGGCGGCGAATCCCCTGGCGGTGGCCCGTCTGGCGACGACCAACCTGCGGGCCCATCTCGACGAGCTGTTGAAATCCCAGGAGCGGGAGGGGGAACTGAGGCGTGCCCTTTCCTCCGATCAGAGCGCGCAGTTGGCCCGTCGCATGGATGTGATTGAGAGCAGTCTGAACGAGGTCAGTGACAAGCTACTGAACCTGGTCAAGTCCTCGCAGCGCGTCGGCTTTGTCCGCACGGCCACAGAGTGGAACAGCGTGGTACGCGAGGTCTTGATCTGGTTGGCAGCAGAAAGGCAGCAGCGAGGAGTAGACACCCGCGCCTTTTATGGCGATTTGCCACCGTTGGATATCGAGCCTAACGAGCTCTTTGGCGTTATCGTCACCGGTATGCGGATGGTGATGGACTCCCTCGACCCTCGGGGTGGGGTGGTCGAGGTGCACACCTCGTTAGTGGATGGGCGAACCGGAGCTGAGAGGCCGCAGCAGCCGGTTGACGACGGTCAGTGTGTGCGGACCGAGATTCTCGCGCTGCAGGCTCCACTGTCCGGCCGGATTTCAGCCGTCTTGGAGTCGGAGGCTGGCGCGCCGGAAAAGTTATCTCCTCTGTACTTTGAGTGGGAGTTGGCCCAGGAGACGGTCAGGAGCCAGTACGGCGGCACTCTGACCTGGGATGTCTGGGGGCAGGAGGTGCGTTTCGTGCTTGACCTGCCATTGGAGTAGGATTGAGGCTGATGGATGTAGTGAGAGAACCGAGAACAATTTTGGCTGTAGATGACGAACCTTTCTTTCGTGAGGAGGTGGTGGATTTCCTCAGGGGGGCGCGTTTTGCCGCGCAGGGGTGGACGGTGGAAGCGGCTTCCAGTGGAGAAGAGGCCTTGGCTCGATTGGTCGAGTCTCCCTATGACGTGATGCTGCTCGATATCAACATGCCGGGAATGGATGGTATGGACGTGTTGAAAGCGATGCAGGCCAAGCATATGCTGGATCAGACCTATGTCATCATACTCAGCGCGTATGGCGTGTACGAAAACGTGGTCGCGGCTATGCGGGGAGGGGCCAAGGACTTTGTCAACAAATCTGAGCCGTTGGATCAGTGGGTGGTGCGCATCGAACGGGGGTTCGAGTGGCAGGACCTGCGTCGTCGGCAGCAGCAAGCGGAGGAAGAGTTGCGGCTGCTGGCCCGGGAGGTGGGTCACGATATTGGCGGTACCACCTTCTTTGTGCTGACACAGCGTGTGCGCGCGCTATCCAAGCTCGTGGAGGGCCAGCCGGAGGGTGAGCGCTCTATCGAGGTCATTCAGCAGATTTTGGAGCGCATCAAGCGACTGGCTGATGACCTGGGGCACGTGGCTATCGCTCTGGATAGTAACGAAGTCTGGCGCTGGGAATCCCTCGATCTGGCCCGCCTGCTGGAACGGTTGGTGCAAGAGTTTAGCTATGGTCACCCTAACGTCACCATCGTCCGGGAGTGGGACGAGGATGTCCCACCGATCATGGGCAGCCGTGCTCAATTGGAGCGGGCGTTTCACAACCTGCTGACGAACGCCGGACGGGCGATGGCGGATGGAGGAACCCTCACGTTGCGCATGCGGCGGGAATCAACTCTCTCTGCTTTCCAGGGGGAGGCTGAGGATGGATGGGTGAGTGTTGACATCGAGGATACGGGGGTTGGCATGTCCCCATCGGATTTGGACAAGATCTTTCGCATCGGATTTTCCGAGTGGAAGAATGGAACCAAGGGGAGCGGACTGGGACTTTATGTCGTCCACAGGAATATCGAAAATCACTGTGGGCGCATCGAGGTATCCAGTACCATCGGCGCAGGGACCACTGTCACCGTTCACTTGCCGGTGCAGTCCAAGGGCGCATCTCCTACGGTGACGTCGGTTTGAATGCACGGACCGGCGTAAAAATTCTATAATACCAGGAGGTGGGATAGAATGGTATCCAGGATATTGGTCATGGACGATGATCTGCTCGCGCTGGAGAGTCTGGAGGACTATTTGAAACAGGCTGACTATGCTGTTACGACTGCCAGCAGCGCGCGAGAGGCGGTGGACCGGGTGCGAGAGGCGGCCTACGACGTCGCACTGCTCGATATGAAGATGCCCGAAATGGACGGATTCCAGGTGGCTGCGATGCTGCGCCAGTTGCAACCCAATCTGCGGATCGTTATTTTCACCGGGTATGCCTCGCTAGAGACGGAAGCCCGCGCGGCTCAGTTGGATTTTTACGAGTACCTGCCCAAATCGAACTGGTACGATCTGTTGCTGCCTACCATCGAGCGGGTCTCGGCGGAGGAGGAGCCCCGGCTGCCGAAGCAGCGTCCAGTTGACCTGGAAAAAGCCGCGGCCCAGTACGCCGACGAGGGCAAGTGGGAGATGGCGGCCATGGCGCTGGAACAAGCGGCTCGCATCGCCGAGTTCACCCACGAATGGCAGAATGCAGCCGCGTTGTACGAGCGGGCGTTCGAGCACATGAAGCGGGCTAGAGGTCTCTCGGTTGAGTCGCAGCGTCTTCAGGAACTGGCCGAGTGTGCACAGCGCATTGCGGAGGAAGGGTAAACGAACTGACGGCACCCCCATTCTGCGGAGCATGGGGGATCCTATAGGTCGGTGGACTGTCACTTGGTAGGCTCGGATTGATGGGTAGGTTCATCGGCGTGCTGACGTGTCAGCCTGCCAGCCTCTCGGTCTGCCGGCGCGTCGGTCTGCTGGGCGCCTGTCTCGCGCTGGCTGTGGTGACTGGCTGTGCGAGCTCCCTTCCCCTTCCCACTCTGACGTCAACGCCAACCCCCCTGCCCTCTCCCACCCCCTGGCCGACGCCGACGTTGTACCCCACCCGGTGGCCTACAGCCACCCCTGAGCCGCCCGATACCGGTTGGCAGATCGTACAATCCGGCGTGGAACTGCGCCAGGTGCGCGTGGAAACTGGCAGTGCGGCCGAACGACTGGCTATCGTGCGGCTGGATCCTCAAGCAGTACGTTTTCGTGTCCACTATGATTCCGCTGCCCCTCGACCGCTCAGTGCCTGGGGGTCACACTTTCAGACGCTGCTGGTGGTCAACGGCGGCTATTTTACCCCCGAATACGAGACCGTGGGACTGCTCATCAGCGCCGGCCGAGCCTGGGGCACTCCCTACGGCGATTTTGCTGGTATGTTCGCTGTCACAGCCGAGGGCCAGGTGGACGTGCGGTGGTTGCGCCAGCGTCCGTACGTCGCCGTCGAGCCGCTGCAGGAGGCCGTACAATCGTTCCCGGTGCTGGTCAAGCCGGGAGGCGTGATGGGCTTTCCCGCCGACGCCGACGATGGTCGCCCGGCTCGCCGCACCGTCGTGGCCCAGGATCGCACCGGGCGAATCCTGTTTCTCGTCGCGCCCCGGGGTTATCTCAGCCTGCACGAGTTGGCCCGTTTTCTGGCTGATTCTGACCTTGACATAGACGTGGCGCTCAATCTGGATGGGGGCTATTCCAGCGGTCTCTGGATGCCGGCGAATGGCGAGGGAGTAGAGATTGATACCCTCGTCCCCATACCCTCGGTGATCGTCGTTGATTCTCCCTGACGCGTCCCCTGGCTCTCAAAACCAGTCTTTTTACCGTCATTTTGCGTATAATATCTAGTCCCATCACGGATCTGACGGACCGGTTGCCCGATGACCCAAAACCTGATCGAGAGCGCGCTGGCGGGTGACGAAACCGCCGCTCGCGAACTACACGACACTCATTACCCGGCCGTCTTCCGGTTGGCTTACATGCTGTTGCAAAACGCTCAGGATGCCGAGGATGCGACTCAGGATGCCTTCATCTATGCGTTTGAGCGCCTGGACCGGTTCGACCCAGAACGGGGGTCTTTTCCAGCCTGGCTCAAGGTCATTGTCACCAGCCGGTGTCGGGATCGGCAGCGCCGCCGCAGGATGACGTGGCTGCCTCTGCACGAGATCGTGGATACCCGCCTGGAACCGGCCGATGAATCGGTGGATCGTCAGCCGGAAGTCGCCCTCGAGTTGGTGGGCCGGCAGCGGGTGGTCTGGGAGGCATTGGAGCGCGTGCCACGCAAGTCGCGCCAGGCCCTGATTCTGCGCTACTTTGGCGCGCTCTCCTATGCCGAGATAGCCCAGGCACTGAACTGCTCGGTCAGCACAGCCAAGTCACGCGTTGCCTATGGGCACCGGGCATTGACTCGCATACTGGGGCCGGATGGGCCGGAGGATAGGGGCTAAACCTGATCCCGGCGATTTACTGGGGACACTGTTGTGAAGAGACGAATTTTAGATCATCATCCTGACGACCGCCAGTTACTACTGTACCAGGAGCAGGAACTGGCGCCACAATCGCGCGCGCGAATCGCTGTCCACGTGCGTGACTGCGCCGCGTGCCGTGAGCGGCTGGAGCGCATGGCGCAGGTGACTGCGGACCTCGAGGCCACGCTGCACACCGTGGGGGAACAGGTGCCGTTGGCCCCGCAGCGCTCGTGGAGGGCTGTGGTCGCCCGGCGGGCGAAATCGCGCCCGGTGATGGTGAGGGGGATGCCGCTCCCCCTGTACTCGTTCCTGCGTTACGCCACGACCCTGGGGGTATTGGCGCTCTTCATCGGCGGATTGGTCGGCTTGATCCACACCCTGGCCGTCACCGGCCCTCCACCGATCGAAGGGCCCCCCACGCCCGTTCCTACGGCGGTGACCAGCCCCTCTCCCCCACCCGGTCCCTTGCC
>DSDT01000121.1 GCA_011048615.1 Chloroflexota bacterium
ATGAAGAAGAGATACGTCACATCCGCAGTATCCACGATAAGGGCTGCTGATAATGTCAAAAGGGCCAGAACTGCCATGCCCATCAGCAGGATATTGAGCAGTTTGCGACGACGCGCGTCGTCGGCATCTGTCGAGGGGATGGTCAGCAGTTCATTGATTATCTTTTTCATGTCATAGTCTGCCTAACTAGCGTCAAGGCGCTCAGAATAGTTGATCTCACGACCAGTACAGGAGAATACAGGCATTTGCCGATCCAAAGTGGAGGATATGGCGGGTCAATGTGTTCGCGTAGCCATAGCGCGCCATTTATCAACACGTCAGGTGGTACATTATTCTTTGACTGATTCCAGACGGTCAGAGCCTGCAAGCAGTAAGCTGTTTCCTCGGCGGTGGGCATGTCGTAATACCCCCAAGAGCCATCCTCATTCTGTGTACTGATAGTCCACTGGACTGCCTCCCGAGCCACGTCGTCAGCATAACCGAGACAGGCATTGATCGCCAGTCCTGTAGTATAATATGGCGAAGCATGCCATTTGTCAAACCAAAAAGGATGTCCAGTTCTAGCTTCTCTCAAGAAGCGCAGCGCTTTTTGCACCGCTGGATGTCCCTTTTCTAGGCCCGCCTCTCGCAGGGCGCTGAGAACGTGGGTATTGGTGCTGATGGAGGGAGTGGATTCCAGATCGAAACAGCGAAAGTAGTAGGGGGATTCATAGTGCAGAACGGCATCTAGATCCACGGAGCGTCCAAAGTGGGTCAGGACATCATAGGTAATGCTGGTACAGTCCCCGTCCTTGGGCAGGTAATGGGCTGCAAACCCCATACCTCTTCCTGGCGTCCAATTGTGCTCGAGGAAATCGAGGTGCGGTTGGCACAGCGCCATCATCTCATCATCCAAGGGGATATGTTTGAGATTCCAAAGAACCCAGGCTGGTTCAAAGACGTCGAAGGGGGCGACGTTCGGTACCGAGCCGTCAACGGCGATATTCTCGAGATATTCGAGGGCGTTGGGGTCGCAGCGATGCACGTACAGGGCGAAATAGGCGGTCGCTGACGGGCTGTAGCTGACAGAGCCATCGGCTTCCTGCAGATTTTGCGTGTCGAGGATCTGCATGCCATCCGACCCTGCCATCTCGGCGGAAAAACCGAGGGTGACGAAACGATTGATCATCCCATCAGGCAATGCAGCCAGTTTAGCCGATCTCTTGGGCGTGAGGTGCTCGATTACTCGGGTCTCTTGATGATTGATGGTTCCCAAGGATCGAGCCTCGTTCAGCAACGTGGGAACGATCATCTCGAAGCCGATCGTCTCGCCGGCCGGGTCGGTGTCCAGGCCGCTCAGCGCTTTTTTCAACGCTTCTTTGGCTCGCGCCAGCCGGGTGCGATCCTGCTGCTCCCCCTGTTGTGCCAGGGCGTTGATCGCCGCGAGGGTGGAGATCGCTCGATCGTGATGGTAATATGGTTGGCTGGCTCCCCAGGAGCCATCTTCCAGCTGATGCGCTCTCAGCCATTCCAGGGCTCGTTTTCCTATCGGCTCGTCCAATTCTGACAGCCGGGCGACCCAGGCGGTGTCGTAGGCGGTGGACATCATCCGCCCATCGCCGATTTCCCGCAATAATTTACAGAGCTCCTTCTCCAAGTCCATACCATCTCCAGTGAATGCTGGGGCAAATCAAGAGGGCTATTTCATGCCCTCTGGCAATTCGACTTGTGGCAGCGGATACCAAAAACTGCCGGGATTTTTCCGCGCTCCCACACCCTGGGTGTTCTCCAAGTTAGCCTGATAAAAATCGTGCATCATGGCCCAATCCTCTGCAGCCAGATCCGAATAATCGGTCTCCGCTTCAGGACGGACATAGATGTGGTCGTATAGGATGATTCGTAGCTGCCGCTCGGTCAGGTAGGGGGAGGGGGCAACGGTAAAGTACAGGTCTTCTTCACCCGTCGAGACGAGGGGCATATCGAAGGCGCTGAACTTGTCAAAGCCGATGAAAAAGTTCACGGGAGTTACATATTCGCCATAGTACAGCGTCACCAGGGCGCGCCTGTCCGGTATCTGCCCGTGTTCTTTGTAATAGTCCACCGCGAGTCGGGCCAGAGTCTCGGTGGCGTCGTGGGCAAAAGCGCCGAAAAAGAGCCGGCGCCGGTTGTGCGCCCGGGTCTTGGCGACCGTTTCCTCGAAAACATCTGATAGGTAGGCATAGGGCGTCGAATCCAAGAACTTGTGATAGTCTCCATAAAACCCGACCCGCACGTCGTAATCCCGGTAAAAGTCCATAAAGTCGGGATCGGTCCCCAGGCGGGCCATACCTTGGGCGACCATGCTGACATACTCTGCTCCCCGCTCTACCAGATCGGGGCCAAAGATCGGGCTCAACACCGTGTCAATACCATGGTCGAAAAGCAATTGATAGAGTTCGATAGGGCGCTGCGTATTGATTTGGAGATAGGCCTCGACGAAATTCTCTTGTGCCAGTTCTGGGTACTCGAGCACGAACCAGCGCCGGGTGCCGTTGATGGGAAAGACGCATACCTTGGGTCCCGCTTCGCGCACCAATCGGGCGATCTCTGGGGTGGGCAAATTTTTAAATGTATCAGCGTCCATATCTTCTATCTTCCAATTGCTTGCCGAACCTCGGGATAAAACGAGGTGTGCGTGCCATATAATCGGTGTAACCGACCAGGTTTTCGCTAAGCAATATCTCCTCTTGTTTGGCCGCTCGGGTGAAATCCCAGAAAGTGTACACAGCCACAATTACTGTGGATAGGGAGGGATTGATCAGGAGCAGCCCAAAGGCGAGCATGAACAGAGCAGTGAAGAAGGGGTGACGCACATACGCGTATGGCCCGGTATCTATCACGCAATGCTCTGGCTGTATCTCGACCCGCTCGGCGTAAAATTGCCGTAAATGCAGCCGTGACCATACCTGCAATCCCAGGGCACTGATGACGAGCATCAGGCCGATCCCTTGAATGCAAATCCCCCACCAGGCATCAGTATGTATTCCCAACGAGGGGAGTGCGATAGGCTGTATCACCACAAGGGAGGCCATACCGAGGGCCAGTAGCGTAAACCCCCAGCTTCGGCCGCTTCCTTTGGCCTGCCGTTCTCTATCGAATCGAGAAATGAGATAACAGTCCGTGATGTAGAATGCTGTGATGGTGATGAGAATGGCGATTGATTGGTAGATGCCAGTGAGCATTGGGGTTTTCCTATCGAGCTAGTAAATAGACGGATCTGACGTCCCACAACCGCTTGAGCAGCAGTCCGTAGAACGTCAGGATGACGAGCATGACGATGGGAAAGTATGCACTCAGGTCTGTTGTGACGTATGGACCAGGGAGGATGGTATTCATGCCACATAGGGCCAATATCGCACCCAGAACTTGCAAGGGGTCAACCAATGCGTAGAGCAGGAACACGCCCCAGGTCAGCATTTTGCTCCATCGCTGTTCCAGTGTAGCGAGCAGGTATGTGAATATCGCGATGCCCAAGGATACTTCCCAGACAATATCCAACCAGATAAAAGCGCCCAGGTATAATACAAAGGCAAGCTCCAGACCGATATAGGGCATTCTTCGATTGGTGTGCTGTGATGATTGAAAAAGATAACGCAGACTTGTTACTGCCAGGGGCAGTAAAAGGGCTACTTTGATACCTGTCGCCAGGTAGATTGCGCCCTTGGTTTCTCCCAGGAAGTAGATGACAATCTGCTTGATCGAGTGATTGTAACCCAAGAATCCATTGGCCATCTCTCGCCAAGGAAAATCGTCCCCCAGCCGCGTCAGGAGGCGAGCGTACTCCGTGTACTGTTCCCATCCGTAGGATGGCCCCGCCACCAGGATGGTCACGCCTGCAATGGCGACGTATACTGGAACAGCCCAAGTCACCAATTTGATAAAGAAGCGGTAGCGCCCCAGAAGAAGAGGAACGGCAGCGGCGAAAGCCCACATCGGCTTTGTCTGAAGGATCAGAGAAAGCCACACCAGGGCCCCCACGAGCCTCTCTTTCAGGATGGCCTCAATGAGCAGCGTGCTCAATAAAGCCATGATGATATAGATATTCAGGTAGCCTAGATCGTTCCAGAAGGCGGGAAAGACCAACCATAGCGGCAGTGTCCAGGCCAGCATCTCGTTAGCCCGATCAAGGTTCAGGTGACGGAAAATTCGGTGCCAACAGACATAGAGCAGGATATAGGCGGCGATGCGTAACAGCGTATGAACGATACTGACGGCAGCCGGGGATAGCCAGAGAAAAGGGGTAAAAGCGAGTGCATAGGCCGGGGGGTAGGGAAAATGGTATTCAATCCGCTCTAGAGTCTCTAGATATAAATCTTGTTTCTGCTGGAAATGCTTGGCAGCATCCAGGTAGACCTGGAGATCGATTGGCACCATCGAGACTTGAGGTTTGACGCCTCCCAGTGCGGGTTCGGGAGATAGCATGATAGCTATGTACACGCCCTGCACTGCCAGTCGAAATATCGCATAAGCGATAGTTGTCACCAGCACAACGCGGTACGTCTTGGACCCAGCCCAACGCCGACGCAAATACTCACTCACTGTGCAACACCTTTACAATAGATGCCCGCGCGGCCTGCCGGCCCGGAATCACGCTTCCGACCATGCTGACCAGCACCATCAGCGGGATCAGGAGCAGGGCGTACAGGCCGTTCAACGTCACTTTTACCTGGCCGAGTCCATAGACGCGGGACAGGGACAGCAGCATCTCCCGGGTCAGAAGCCAGCCCAAGGGAATCCCCGCCAGCACCGCCGTCAGCCCCAGGAAGCCCGCCGTGGTGTTGACCATCGCCACGACCTGGCCGGGTGTCATCCCCAACGTTTTTAGCACCCCGACGGTGCGCAGTTTCTCCTGCACCGCCAGCAGCGATGTGTTGAACACGTTGATCATGGCCACGCCGACCAGGATGCCAGCCAGCGCAAAGATCGCCAACTGCAAGTAGACCACGGCGTCCGGCAGCGTCTGGCCGACCAGCACCAGGTTCAGGTCAGCGTCTGGCCGCGGCTCCAGATACTGCTTCAGCCGCGCCGGGTCCTCCTGGGGAGCCAGTTGCAAAAAGTAGGTGCGCGGCTCGGCCGGCCGGACCGCCCGTTCCACAGTGGACCAGTTGACCATCATCATCTGCCCGGCGTTGATCGGCTCCGGGTACGCGCCGACGATGGTCCACATCGTGGGCCTTCTCCCATGCTCGTCCAGCGTCAGCGTGATCTCATCCCCCACCGCCACTCCCAGCCAATCCAGCAAGCCCTGGCCGGCGATCGCCTCGTGGGTGTGGGGCCGCAAGAACCGGCCGGTCGTGACGTGAAAAGGAAAGGCGGCCAGGTTCCCCTCCACGGCCCGGACCTGGAACGACTGTCCCGTCTCGGTCTTGGCATCGGCCAGGTATTCGCTGTAAAAGGCGACTACCCCCGGCGCGTTCTCCAGCCGGTGGCGCGTGTGCCGGTCGCTGGTCTCCTGCCGGGTCACGACGGCGTCGTACACGATCCCCAGCAGGGACGGCTCCCGCTCGTAGGTGCGCAGCGTCTCGTTCAGCGTCAGGCCAAAGACGATCCCCATCACCCCCAGCGTCAGATTCAGGCCGGTCAGCGCAGACCGGAGAGGGCGGGCCGACACGTCGTTGAGCCCCAGGATGAACGGCACCGGCAGTCCCCAGCGGGCAGCTAATTCTACCCCCAAAAACGTTTTTCTGCAAGGAGCTTCCGCACCGGTGGCGATGGCCCGGACGATGTTCGCCTGCGCGCCCCGGTGGGCCGATCCCAGGGTGGCCAGGAGGACGACGAGGGAGACCGCGCCCACGACCAGGAGGAGCACGAGGGGATTGAGGGGCGGCCGGTAGGTTGTGCTCAGGGAGGCGGCCACGCTCTTGAGTGGCAGGGGGGAGAGGAGTACGCCGACCAGCAGGCCGACCGGGCTGCCGATCAGGGCCAGGAGCGCGTATTGACCCAGGTAGAGGGCCAGGATGTGGCCGCGCGTAAAGCCGACCGCCTTGAGAATGCCGATCTGCCGGAACTGGGAGAGCACCCGGGCGCTGATGCTGGTGGTGATGACCAGTACCGTCGCCAGGATGGCAAAGAGGCTGAAGGCGCCGAGAAAGACCAAGTTGAGCTGGGCGCCAAAGATCGCCGACTCCCGCACGTCCCGCCAATCGGTCTGCTCGGCGATCGCGTCGGAGCTGAGAGCGCTCTCGATCCGGCCCAGCATCCCGTCCACCGCCTGCGGATCGTCCAACCGCAGCCCGACCGACCAATCCCAGGCGGATTCGTCGGGGAACAGCTCTCGCAGCGTCTCCTCCGTCACGTAGAGGTAGGGGGGCTGGGTGTTGCGGTAGGTATCCCACGTCGGGTTGTAGGCCAGGCCGACCACGGGCAGCGCCTCCTTGCGGCCGTCGGCGTTGGTGACATGGATGGCGTCGCCGACGGCCACGTCGTGAATCTCGTTCAGGTCGCTGCCGGCCAACAGTTCGGCCTGGCGGGGGAGCAGGTAGCGCCCCTCCTGGATCAACAGCCGGTTGACCGGCCCCATCTCCCCGGACGGCACGACCTGCAGGCTGATCCACAAGCGGGTGTCGTTCACCTGCACCCGGCTGACGACGCTGTACTGGATCCCGGTGCTGCCCGCGACGCCGGGCAAAGCCTCGATGCGTTCGACGTCCCGGCGCTGCACCCGATCTCGCTCAAAGTGGAGCCACAGGTGAGCGCCGTTCAGTTTCTCGAAAGCCCGGTCGTAGGGGGCGCTGAGGTTCAACAGCGTTGCCAGCGCCAGCGTGAACAGAGCCGAGGCCGCCACGATGGTGACGAGGATCAGGAGAGAGATGAGGGGGCGGCTGAGGACGTCCGCCTTGACCTTGAGCCAGACCGCGTCCATTATCCGCTCTGCTCCTGTTCCGATTCCGCCAACTGTTGAG
>DSDT01000058.1 GCA_011048615.1 Chloroflexota bacterium
GTATTCCGCCTCGCGGCTCAACTGTTGCGCCCGTTCGTACTCGTTCAACCCCATCCAGGCATGGCCAGCGCTGACATAGGCATACCCCAAGAGATAGTGCAGGGCGGGGTTGCGCGGGTGCGTGTCCAGGAGCGGTTTCAGCAGCTCGACGGCCGGCATGGCGCGCCCCTGTTCAATCAGCCGCTCGGCCTTTTGGAAGGCCGGCCGGAATTCGACGTCCACCGCCATCGCGGCCCGAAACTCGCGGCGGCCTGACGGAGTGGGCTTGGCCCTCTTTCTCCTGGGTCTACGTTCTCTCCTGGTCAAAGTGCTCCTCCTTTCATCCATCCACCGGCGGCTGCATTTCTCGCCACCACTGTCCCATACCCAGCGCAGTTTTCATCTCCGCGCCACGTAAAACGCGAAATCCGCCAGCGCGTTGAGCTGGCAGCGAGCCGCCTCCTTCTGGTCATCAGTCCATAGGTGAGACGGCCCACGAACCCCACCTGCATGGCGCGGTGGATTGCAAAAATAGCGAGTAATGGTAGAATAGTTACCAAGTCTGGAAGGGTGCCGGAGTGGACGATCGGGGCGGTCTCGAAAACCGTTGTGGTCTTTTGGCCACCGAGGGTTCGAATCCCTCCCCTTCCGCCTCAGCGGTCTAGCCGATGGAAATCGAGCTAGACCGCTTTCTCTTACCCGTTCAATCCTCGGCCCGCCATGCCCCACGCAGCACGATGCGCGGCACTTGACGAGAGGCGCTGCGAATAAAAGCGTAACGGAACACCTGCCGGGTGGAAACACCGTATTCTTGTCGCAGCTCCTCGATCTGGGCCTCGATCTGCGACTCGATCTCGGAGGGCCGCGCCGGCTTTAGCACCCTGCCATGCACCGGACAACTGTACCACTTTTCACACCGACAGATCACCTCGATGCCCTGGTCCGTCAACTCCCACGACCGGACAGCGATCTGCTTTTTACCCCGCGTCAACACGAACGCATTGACCACCGGCGCTTGCGGTTCGACGTACACCTCGATCTTGTAGGGTTTAGGGCCCTCGGACCGCGCGGCGCTGGCAGAACGGGCCTGGCGAGCGGCGCGACCGGCTCGCCTCGATCTGTCCGGACGGGTCGGTTCCACCCGCTTCTTCTGTCCCGTTTCCCGGCGGGTCGGCGCAGAGATGCCCTCGCCCTGCTCCTTCCTCTCCTCGCCCGTGGCCTCGCTCTCCGGCGGCCGCTTCCCTTTCTCCTTCTGCGCCGATCGGGGTGGAGGCGGCTCGGCCGGCGGGAGGGAGGCTGGCTCCCCGTCGGCGGCGTGACACAGCCCCACGTGCGCGTGACAGGTCCCTCGCCCGCACGTGTCACACCGATTCAGGCTGTGCACGCAGACCGGACGATGACACACGACGCACTCGCCGATCTGCTCGGCGCACCGGCGGCAGTAGACGCGCTTACAATCCACGCACTGTTCCGGCAGCAGACAGCCCTCGTGCACCAGATGGCCGCCGCTGCACAACATCAATCGCGTCGCTGCCCGACCGCACACGTCGCAGGTCCAGGGCTCGACGCGGTGCAGCAGCGGATCCCAGACCACCGTGCGCTCCACCTTGGCCGCCCGATCCCCAACCAGGACCGGGAGAAGCAGCTTGGGTTGGACGATCACCTGGAGATTGATCAATTCCAACTCGACGCGCAGGCGGTACTTGGCCTCGACGTCGGCCAGCTTGGCCTCCCGCTCCGCCCGCACCGCGACCAGCTTGTCCTCCAGAGAGGCCCGGCGGGCGTCGTCGGTGGTGCGCTCGATGCGCTGCCCCAGGTCGCGCGCGATATCGTCGTAATACTCGGTCAGACGAGCGCGATCCAGCTCCAGGTGCCGGGCGGCCCGCTGGCGCAGCGATGCCAACACATCGGCCAGTTCGTCCACCGCCGCGCGGCTGGCCCGCTCCAACAAGCCCTGCAGCACCGGGAGGCTGAGCACATCCCGCTGTCCTGGCAGCCATCGCACCGGCGCAGGAGCGAGATGCTCGAAGGCGGGTTTCTCCTCCAGTCGGATCAATCCCTCCTCCCGTATCAGCGCGGGGACCGGCAGCCCCGATTGGGCATCCATCACGATAGCGACCAACCGCTCCCGCTTTTCGTCGGTGATCAACGCGGCCTTGAAATTGAAGCGCACGTAATGGCAGCGACGTGCCGCTATGCTCCCACGCGGCGCTTGAGACAAATGAGCGTTGGGAAAGGTCAGGGTTTCGTGGGCTAGCTCGAACAACCCACGCTTGTCGAGCCGCACGTCGTTGATGTACACCTGCGTGCAGGCCGGCTCGGCGCGCAAATCCTCCACCAGCGTCTCGACCAGGGGATGGCCGTATCCCAAGATCACTCCCTCCCCCAGGTCCACAACCTCCGGCGGGGGATCGTCGCTGAAACCCAAGCGCTGATAGGCCGGCACACCCCACCGCCGCGCCGCCTCCTCGGGCAGCAGCGCCTCGTAAAAACCATAGGCTGGCGGCTCGACGATGCCACCGGCCTGGCGGAAAGCGTCCAACACGAAATCAGCCAGTTCGCTCATTCGGCGGCAAAATCCTCCCCGAACAGCGCCTCGTCGTACTCGTGGGTGCGCTGATACGCCTGCCGCGCCCGGGCCAGATCGTCGCCAAGGCGCTCGAAACCGGACATCGCCTCCTCAGTCGTGCGAGCCTGGGTCCAGATCTCTAAAACCAGCTCCTCAAAATCGCGCTCGTCCTCCATGTGGCCCAGGATCATGTCCATCTCGCCAATGACCAGCTCGAACATGTTCAACTTGCGGTCGAGCAGCTCCAGAATGTAATCCTCCACCGTGCCCTCGGCCGAGAGGTTGAAAATCTCTACCGGGCGGGTCTGGCCCACGCGGTGAATGCGCCCGACCCGCTGCTCGATGCGCTGCGGGTTCCAAGGCAGGTCAAAGTTGAGCATCAAGCGGCAGAACTGCAGGTTTCGCCCCTCGCCCGCCGCCTCGGTCGAGAGCAGCACCTGACCGCTCTGCTCGAAGCGATTGATCGCCTCGTCCTTCTGCGACTGGGTGAGCCGACCGTGGTAGAGCACAAAGTCCACTCCCATCCCGCGCAGCAGATCCGCCAGCAGATCGAGCGTGGCGTGAAAGTGGGTAAACACGATCAGTTTTTCCCGCCCGTCGGCGGCGAGTTGAGACATGAGCAGTCGCTCCATCGCCTCGCCCTTGCTCCACGTTCGAATAGCGCGAGCGCGTTCTACCATGGATAAAAGTTCCCCCCGGTGGGGGACCATCTCCGGCCGCTCGGCCAGCGCCATCAGAGTGGGCACCACTGCCGCCGGCGAGCTGCCGATCTCGCGCTGGAGGGTGCGCAGGGTGAAATGATGCACCGCCGAGAGCACCCCTGCCTCGCCGCTCCCCTCACCGTCCTGCGACGAGTCCGCCGCCCGGATACAGCGGCGCACGAATTCGCTCACGTCGTCGTACAACGCCCGCTCGTCGGGGGTCAACGGGATGCGCACGGTGTGCGCCCGCCGGGGCGGCAGATCGATCCCCACCTGGCCGCGGGCGTGCCGCACCATCACATCGGCGAGAAGTTCTCGCAGCCGGCCGCGGTTCTTGGGTAGGCGCGGGTCGCCCTGGACGACGAACTGGCGGCGGAACTCGCGCGGCGTCTTGAGCTGGCCGGGCTTGAGAATGGTGATCAGATTGTACAGCTCGTCCAGCCGGTTCTGGACCGGCGTGGCGGTCAGCATCAAGATATATTTTTTCTGGATCTTGTTGACAAACTTCCACGAGACGGTGGAGCGGTTCTTGAGGTGGTGGGCCTCGTCCACGATCACCAGGTCGTACATAATGTCTGTGATGACGCGGCGGTGCTCGCGCCGGCGGGCCGTCGCCAGGGAAGAGATGACGCGCGGGAACGCCTGCCACGCCTCCGTATCCAGTTCCTGAAATTCAGGATCATAATTGCTGACAAAGTCGGTCAGGCCGAACTTGGTCGCCAACTCCTCCCGCCACTGCTCGACCAACGACGGCGGCGTGATGATCAGCACCCGCTCGGCCATCTGCCGCAGCAGGTATTCCTTCAGCACCAGCCCGGCCTCGATCGTCTTGCCGAGCCCCACCTCGTCGCACAGCAGGCCCCGCCCCCGGAAACGTCGCAGCGCGGTCTGAGCCGCCTTGACCTGGTACGGAAAGGGGGTGAAATGGAGGGCATCCAAGCAGATCAGCTCGTCGAACCCGGCGACGAGGGCCAGCCGCTCGGCCCGGAGCTGCAAGCGGTAGGAGAGGGGATCGGCAAAGCGGCCTGCTGCCGCCGCTCCCAGCACCCGTTCCGCACCGGGCTGTAGTTGGAGGTCACAAATCAAATCGGTCACATTTTCACCTGATAGTCTCACTCACCCCGCACCACCAGGACATTCTCGTCCCGCACCCGCACCCAATCACCAGTCTGAATCCGCACGATGTCCACTCGATCCACCATCGGGATCTCGGCGATGATGGCTCCCACGGCCACGACCGGGTCCGCCTCAGCGTTCAGGATGGCGGCCGGAGCCAGGCCGCTGCGCGCCAGCCGGTAGAGAGTGTAGGAGCCGACGGTGCTGCCCTTGCCGGTGGGAAATACCAGCACCCGCCCTGCCACCCGCTCCCCCGCCAACGGGTGGCCCGGTTCCACGACCAGGCCGGTCTCCGGATCCACGCCCCCCAGGAAGCCGAGCGGCTCCGGCGACACCAGCGCCCGCCCCTCGGCGCAGCCGGCCCGCACGACCCGTCCCACCAGGCGGACGACGGCGCCCCACCCAGCCGCCCAACCGTGGACCAACTCGACAAACCGTTCCAATATCTCGGGCCCGCAGCAGGTATCCTCACAGCCCGCGATCAACCTACCGGGGTCCTGCCCCTCCCGGCGCAGCTGCTTCCGGTGATGTTCGATGTACGCGGCGACGATCTGGGCGTCGAATTCGGGGTGAAACTGGACCCCCCAGGCCGACTCGCCGACGACAAAGGCCTGGTGAGGCTCCCGGTCACTGGACGCCAGCAGCGCGGCCTCGGGCGGCAGGCAGAGCACGGACTGGCGGTGACAGACCTGCACGCGGGCCGGGTTGGGCAGTCCTCCCAACAGCGGGTCGGCGTGGGCCGCCTGGTGCCAGCGCACGCTGACCGTGCCACACTCGTAGCCGTGGGGATTCTCCCCCACCTCGCCCCCCAGCGCGTGGGCCAGCAGTTGGTGGCCGTAACAGATCCCCAGCAGCGGGATGCCTCGCTCGACCGCCCTAGGCAGCCACCGGGCCAACCGTTCGCTCCAATCCTCACGGGCGGTCACCATAGCGTGCGATCCCGTGACGACGATGCCGGCGACGTCTTCGTAGGCCGGCAGGGGAGCGCTGGCGCACACGTCCACGACGCGCGCATCGCCCTCGCCCAATCCCATCCCGGAGAGGATCCAATGCTCGAAATCCCCCCTCTGGGAGACGAGAGCGGGCAGCGTGCTTCCAACCTTGAGAATGAGGAGATGGTTCACATCCATCAGCGTTCCACGAGTGAAGGGAGAAAACCCGTCTCAGCGCGCGCTGGACTGCGCGGCGCGTGCTTGCAACCATCGCTTGAACTGTGACATTGTCAAACTAGTCACTGATCATCCCTCTTGACGCGGCATTCATCACAAATGGGAGCGGTTTATCTATCATTGCCTGCTTTTGCCAAGCTATTGTATCACACAAACCAACTCGAGCAAGGGATCCCGCTACTGGACCTGGCCGAACGCCTCAATGTTCCACAGCTCCAGGTATTGACTGGGATCCAACACCACGCCGCTCACGCCGGGCCGGGCGACGACCAGTTTGGGGACAAAGTAGAGCGGCAACACCGGCAGATCGTAGGAAAAGATGCGCTGGGCCTGATGATGGAAATAGGTGTACGCCTCCTCGCCCGGCAGCGCCGCTTGAGCCGCCCGACAGGCCGCGTCGTAATCCGCGCTGGCATAGCCGGGGTTGTTGCTCGCAGCCCACCAGTTCTCCGACGCGGGGATCTGGCTGGAGAGGTAGAGATCACAGGGGGCGTCGAACCCGTTCAGCCAGGAAAAGAGCGCCAGGTCGAACTGGCGTCCGAACACCGGGCCGTCGGGCCCATCGGCAAAAAACTCTTGCGGGGAGATGGGTCTCACCCCCACCCCGATGCCACAGATCGCCAGGTCCTCGGCCAGCAGACGGGCCGTCCGCTCCCGGGCCGGCGTCCCTTGGGTAGTGAGCAAGGTGACGGTGAAGGGCACGCCGTTGGCGACCCCCGGCACCCCATACGCCTCCCGCAGGCCGTCTCCATCCTGGTCGCGCCAGCCGACCTGCTCCAGCAAGGCCTGACCAGCCAGCGGATCGTACGCCCACACAGACAACTGGTCGCTGGCATACAGGGGATGATCGGCCGGGACGTAGCTGTGGACCGCCGACGTCTCACCGTAGGGGAACGAGGCGCTGGCAATCCGCTCCCGGTCCACGCACTGCGCGACCGCCTGGCGCACCCGCGCGTCGCCAAAGAAATCGGGCCGGGTGAGCCAACTGGCCGGCTGGATGCCGAAATCCAGGTGCTCCCACTCACTGCTGGGCGCGGCGACCACCTGCACCACGCCCGCGACGGCCGCCTCTAACAGCGGCGTCAGATCGCTGTTCTCGATCAGGTCTTGCCCGATCAGATCACATTCCCCCGCCGCCAGCATGCCGAGGGCAGCCGGCAGGTCCGGGACGAAGCGAAAGATGACTCGATCCAGATAGGGCAGCCCCTCGGCGGCGCGAAAATAGTGCGAGTTGCGCACCAGCGTGATGCGCTCGCCGGCCGTCCACTCCTCGACCACGAAGGGACCCCAGCCCAACGGCTTGCGGTGCGCCACCTCGGCGCTGAGCAAGTGCTCGGCGCTGGTCCCGCCCCACAC
>DSDT01000349.1 GCA_011048615.1 Chloroflexota bacterium
CGATACCCCCACGCCGATTCCCTCCGCGACTCGGGCTCCTGCGGCTCGCACCCCCACTCCCCCACCTACTGCTACTCCCACCGCCACGCCTCAGCCCTGCACCATCGCCGTGGCCCCGGCCCTGGCAGAGCAAATCGCCCCGCTGACCGGTCTGGGATGCCCCACTGACCAGCCGCAAGAGACATGGGCCGCCGAACAGGTGTTTCAGCGCGGACGCATGTTCTGGCAGCAGGACGGAGGGGCTATCCACATCCTCTTCCACACCGGCGCCAATAATCGCACCGGCAACTATCAGATCGAGCTGGACATGTACGTCGAGGGAGACCCGGAGGATGCTTGCCCAGAGGGCGAAGCGCCGCCCGCTGGGCTGTTCAAACCGGTGCGAGGTTTCAACTGGCATTGGTGCAACACGCCCAACGTGCGAAACGGATTGGGTTGGGCTGTAGCGGAAGAGAGGGGATACAGCGCAGTCTGGCAAGTGTTCGAGAACGGCCACGCTTTCCAGAGCCTGGGCGGTCACGTCTTTATCTTTTACCACGACGGCACCTGGGTCTATGTCGAGTAGCTGCTCTCGGCTCGACGGCGTCTCGCTCTTCCCTGAGCCGGATGGGGACTCCTGGTTTCTCTACGCCCTGCGCTGCGCCGATGGGACGATCTATGCCGGCGTCACCACCGACCTGGACCGCCGCATGGCCGAGCACAACACCGGTCGAGGAGCGCGTTACACGGCTGGGCGGCGGCCCGTCCATCCCATCGCGGCCTGGCGATTCCCCGACCGGGGCACCGCTCAACGGGCCGAGGCCCACTTCCGGCGACTGAGTCGGGAGGGGAAACTGACCCTGATCGCTCGCAGGGAGCCCTTTGCGGGAGCAGATTTTTGTCTCCCCTCCGCCGACGCAGGAGCGGACCGCTTTTGCCCACGCTGCGGCGAAGCGCTGAAAACGAGCCCCATGCCCGGCGACGAACGGTCGCGCCAGGTCTGCACCGGCTGCGGGCGGGTTCACTACCGCAACGCCAAGCCCTGCACCGGCGCGCTCGTCACGCGGAATGGGCGCGTGCTGCTGGTCAAGCGGGCCATCCAGCCCTACCAGGGCTGTTGGGACATTCCTGGCGGCTTTCTGGAGGCGGACGAGCACCCTGAGGCCGGGGCCGTGCGCGAGGTGCAGGAGGAGACCGGGCTGGACATCCAGTTGACCGGCCTGCTGGGCTTTTACGTGGACCGCTATACCCACGATGCGGCGGGAGAGTACTGCTTGAACATCTATTTCCTAGCCCAGGCCGTGGGCGGGCAGGAGTGTCCCGCCGAGGAAGCCACCGAGATAGCCTGGTTTGCCCCGGACGATCTGCCGGACGAGATCGCGTTCGAGCATACCCACCTAGTCCTGGCCGATTGGGTACAGTGGCTGGAGGGGGAGCCGGCGTGAGGGACAACTTGGGCGTTCTCTGGGAGGCGATGAAAAATTTCTGGGACGAACTGTTCCTGTTGATGCTGATGAACGTCGTCACCGTGCTGCTGTCCGTCCCGGTGCTCACGTTCCCGCCGGCGCTGGCTGGCCTGTGGAACGTCGCCAATCGAGCGGCCCGAGGACGCGCCATCCACTGGCGCGATTACTGGGACGGTCTGCGGCGCTATGCTTGGCTGGCCTGGAGACTGGCGCTGCTCAACCTGCTGGTCACCCTCGTGCTGCTCACCAACCTGCGCTTTTACACTCCCGGCATCGCCCCCTTCGATCTCCACCCCACGCTGAGCGTCTGGATTCGGGGCGTCGTGCTCTGCTTGCTCTTTCTGTGGTCCCTGGTCCAGATCTACCCGCTGGCGCTGCTGTTGGAACAGGAGGATCGGCGGCTGCGGGTGGCCCTGCGGAACGCGGGGGTGCTGTTCGTCACCAACCCGCTCTTCACCCTCGCGGTGGGGCTGCTGCTGTTGGTGGCCGCCGTCGTCAGCACGGTCCTCATCCTGCCCTGGTTCCTCGTCACGCCGGCGTTTTTCGCCATAGTGTGCAACCAGGTGGTGCTCCATCTGCTCAAACCACACCGAGAGCCACAGGCAGACCGAGAGTAAACGGCTGTCGGGCCGTTCGGGAATCCGCCTGACCTGCCTAGGCCAGCAGACTCGACACGCGCTCGACGACCGCCTGGACGGTGAAGCCGAATTTCTCCCTCAACACCGGGTGGGGAGCCGATGCGCCAAAACGGTCCAATCCCATCACGTCACCCGCCGACCCCACGTACTTTTCCCATCCCTGGGTCACGCCGGCCTCGATGGCCAGGCGGGCCGTCACCTCGGGCGGCAAGACCAGCGCGCGGTAGGAAGCGGGCTGGTCGTCGAACAGCTCCCAGCTCGGCATGCTCACCACCCGCACCGGGACACCCCGCTCGGCCAGCAGGTCCCGCGCCTCCAACGCCAGGTGCACCTCAGACCCGCTGGCGATGAGCAGCACTTTGGATACGCCAGAACTGTCGGCCAGGACATATCCTCCTCGGGCGACCGTCTTGGCGGCAGCTCGCTTGGTCTCGAACAGCACCGGCAGGCTCTGGCGGGTGAGGATCAGCGCAGTCGGGCCGGCGCGCCGTTCCAGGGCCACCTGCCAGGCCGCCGCCGTCTCGTTGGCATCGGCGGGGCGAATGACGACCAGGTTGGGGATCGCCCGCAGCGCTGCCAGATGCTCGACCGGCTGATGTGTGGGCCCATCCTCACCCACCCAGACCGAGTCGTGGGTCCAGACGTAGATGACCGGCAGACCCATCAACGCCGCCAGGCGCACCGTGGGTCGCATGTAATCAGAAAAGACCAGGAAGGTGCCCCCATACGGCAGGATGTCGCCGTGCAGCGCCATCCCATTGAGGATGGCTCCCATCCCGTGCTCCCGCACCCCAAAGCGGAGATTGCGCCCTCCAGGACTGGCAGGTTGAAAGTCCAACTCGCCCTTGAGCAGGGTGTTGGTGGATGGCGCCAGATCGGCCGACCCCCCCATCAAGGTGGGCAGAACGGATGCGAGTCGGTTCAGCACCAGGCCCGAGGCCTTGCGCGTGGCCAACGGCCCGTCGGTGATGGTGAAGGAAGGCAGCGCCTCGGTCCATCCGTCGGGCAGTTCCCCGGCCCACAGCTTTGCCAGGAGGGCCCCCTGTTCGGGATAGGCCTCGCGATACCGTTCCCACATCCCGCGCCAGTCAGATTCGGCCTCCTGTCCGTGCGTCACTGCCTGTCGGAATACCGCCCGCACCTCCGAGGGGACGACGAACTGGGCCTCGGCAGGCCAGCCCAGATTCTCCTTGGTCGCGCGCACCTCGTCCTCTCCCAGCGGCGCGCCGTGGGCCTCGGCCGAGTCCTGCTTGTTGGGGCTGCCGTAAGCGATGTGGGTATGGCACACGATGAGCGACGGTCGCTCCCGTTCTTCCTGGGCGGCTCGGATGGCAGCCTCGATCCCCAGCAGATCGTACCCATCCACCTCTTGCACCTGCCACCCGCACGCGCGGAAGCGAGCCGGGACGTCCTCAGTGAAGGCGAGGTCGGTCGAGCCTTCGATAGAGATACCATTGTCGTCGTAGAGATAGACCAGTTTCCCCAGTTTCAGATGTCCGGCCAGGCTGGCTGCCTCGTGACTCACCCCCTCCATCAAATCCCCATCGGAGATGATAGCATAGGTAAAGTGATCCACGATGGGAAATTCGGGGCGGTTGAAGGTGGTGGACAGGAAACGCTCTGCTATGGCCATACCGACGCCGGTGGCGAACCCCTGTCCCAGCGGCCCGGTGGTCATTTCTACGCCCGGCGTGAGGCCGTGTTCGGGATGGCCCGGCGTGCGGCTGCCCCATTGGCGAAAATTCGCCAGTTCCTCCAACGATAGATCGTAACCAGTGAGGTGCAGCAGGCTGTAGAGCAGCAGGGATCCGTGTCCGGCAGAAAGGATGAAGCGGTCTCGATTGGGCCATTGGGGATCGGCGGGGTGGTGTTTGAGAAACCGAGTCCACAGCACGTAGGCGACATCTGCCATTCCCATCGGCATCCCCGGATGGCCAGAATTGGCTTGTTGCACGCCGTCCATCGCCAGAGTGCGGATGGTGTTGATGCAGAGCTGATCGAGGTCGGTTTTCATAGCTGGCTCCTTCAAGTTCTCGGCTGCTCCTGAACGCTTCTATTCCGTCGGTACGCTACTCGCCCATGACGAGCACCGACACCTGTCCATCCTCCTCACTCAGCGTGACGGATACGGTGCGTCCATCCTTGGTATAGCTCAGCATCGCCATACCCGAGGTGATAAAGGCGTCCCCCTCTTCGCTCCATCCCTCGGCCGCCATGCGGTCCTGATAGAACTGTAACACGTCGTCGAAATCGGTGCTCGAGTTGTACATGACCATCCCGCCCATCGTGGTCAGCTCGGTCGCATCGGCCATGATGGGGTATTCGCTCTGCACATCCTTGCAGCCGGATGGTGGTTCGATGATGATCGGCGCGTTGACGTCCTTCACTTCGTACATCCACTCGATCCGTCCCTGCTCATCGGTGAGCGGGTTATTCCCCTCGCCCTCCATGACAAACTTGACGACGTGATCGCCATCCACCGCGATCCAGGCCTCACCTTGGGCTCGGGTCAGCGAGGTCCAGGTGACCGAGCTTTGGTCGAATACGTAATGCCGGCACAGAATACCGTTCACCGTCTCGTCGGGTCGAACGCGACGCACCTGGCTCAGGTCGCCCATCACATCCTCTGCTGTGAACACCTCCATGTCCAGTTCATCCCCCTCCTCCATGGAGGATGATATGCACTCGTCCCCAAAGACGACGTATTGCTGGCCTCCAATTTGGACGCTTTCAAATCTTTCTTCTGCCAACTCACCGGTCATCACAAAGCGTTGAGCCAGGGGATCGCGCACGTATTCCATCTCCATGCCAAAAGTCCACTGCTCAGCTTCGCCGCCGGTGCTGCCCTCAAAGCTCATCGTCAGATAGCTGCGGTAACTATCCAGGTTTTGCAGGCTGCCGGCGAAAGAGGGCAGATCGAGAGTTTCCTCCAGTTCCTCCGTCTCCTCGATCTCTGCACCGCCAGATGGCGCTTGGGTGGGCGCCGCGCCCTCTGGCTCTTCTACGCCGGCAGGCGACTCGACCGTCGCCGGGGACTCGGCTTCTTTCCGGCCCCCGAGGATTCCACAGCCCAACGTCAGACCGAGCAGCAGTGCCAACACGAAAAACAGCTTCCATCGTCTACTCATCGTATACCTCCTGTTCATAGTCAGAATGCTACCACTATTCCGGCCAGTCGCCTGGCATTCGCAACGGCAGCGTGAAAACACCTGGAATGGGCTATCTGGTACGCTACAGTTGTCAGCTCGGGCTCACGCGCCGAGCGCCGGAGCAGTTACAGAATTGCAATCATGGATTATCGCACACTTGGCTAACCTGTCAAGCAATCAGCGGGATCGAACAGGTTGCCCAAGATGAGAAAACGTAGTATAATCTCACTTTGCTGTCAATTTGACAACTCTGGGAGCATCCCAGTGGTCTAATCCTGGTTAGAAATCGAGTGAGGTTTGGTAGGATGAATTTGATCGAATCGTTAGAGCGTCAACTGGAACCGAATCCCAATATCCCAGATTTGCATCCTGGTGACACGGTGAACGTGCACGCGCGTATCATTGAGGGAGAAAAGGAGCGGGTGCAGGTCTTTAAGGGCACCATCATTCGCATGCGAGGGAAGGGAGCGGGCGCTAATTTTACGGTGCGCCGCATCGCATCCCATGGTATCGGCGTCGAGCGCACGTTCCTGCTGCACTCGCCGCGTCTGGAAAAAGTACAAGTCGTACGACAGGCTCGCGTGCGTCGCGCTCAACTATACTATCTCCGAGAGCGCCGCGGTAAGCGGGCCCGCTTGCGAGAAAAGCGCACCTAGCAGTCTTCCGTCCATTCTCGAGCCAGTCCAAGGTGGGCGTAGGCTTGTCCTACGCCCATTTCACTCTCATTGGGAAGGAGCCCACTCGCTGCTTTTCCAAGACCCCATCGGGAGTACCCAATGAACGATCCTGTCATTGGCATCACCGGTCGTACCGAGCAATCCGCCCGTCCGCCCAACATCCCCCTCTACTCCATCGGTCAGACCTACGTCCACGCCATCCTGCTGGCAAGAGGCGCCCCGGTGGTTATTCCACCACACCTGGACGAGGACCGTCTACGGGCGATTTTCGAGCGCATCGACGGACTGCTGCTCTCTGGTGGGGGGGATGTCCAGCCCTCCTTCTTTGGCGAGCGGGATAGCGGGCTGCTGTGGTCACTGGACGAACGGCGCGACCGGACAGAACTGGCACTGGCGCGCTGGGCTCTGGCGGAGAGACTGCCCGTGCTCGCTATCTGCCGGGGACATCAGGTGCTCAACGTGGCCGCCGGTGGGACGCTGATTCAGGACATTCCCACCCAGGTGCCTGGCGCCCTCACGCACACCGTCGTTGCCGGCAGTCCCAGGGATTCCGTCGCCCACACCGTCGAGGTGATGGCCGGCAGCCGTCTGTCTGCCATGTTCGGGGCTGGCGAGCTGGGCGTGAATAGCGCCCATCACCAGGCGGTCAAAGATGTCGGCGCGGATATGGTGGTCACCGCCCGCGCCCCCGATGGCATCATCGAGGGTCTGGAACGCCGTGATCACCCCTTTTGCGTCAGCGTCCAGTGGCATCCGGAGGCGATGGGCGAGACCCATCCCCCGATGCGTCAGCTCTTTGCCGGATTGGTCCAGGCAGCGACGGCGAGAACCAACACCCAGGGATCAGGATGAGCAGTGGCCCTCCAGCGCTGGCAAGCTGGCTAATCTTGTTGATAGTGACGGCATGCACCGTCGTCCCAACCCCCACACCCACTCCCTATCCCTCCCTCACTCCCTCACTCACTCCCTCCCTCAC
>DSDT01000002.1 GCA_011048615.1 Chloroflexota bacterium
ACTGGAAGTCCTGGGTGGGAGTCAACACCGCCCAGGCGGCCCTGGATGGAGCGCGCGCCGGATTGAACGCCCTCTACGCCATGCGGGACCATCCCCAGGAGTTGAACGTCCAGGTGGATGCGGTCGGGATGAAATATCGGGCTGCCGAGGCGACCGTCGAGATGGCTCAGGCCCAATTGGATGCGCTGCGGGCCGGCGCCACCGAGGAGCAGATCTCGGCCGTCGAGGCGCAGGTGGAACAGGCTCGCGCTGCGCTGGACTCGCTGTTGGTGCTGCGCGAAAAGATGACGATTGTCGCACCGGTGCAGGGCGTTGTCCTGCAGCGTAGTATTCACGTTGGGGAGTTGGCTGCTCAGGGAGCTACGCTGCTCATGCTGGGTGACCTGGGCGAGGTGACTCTGACGGTCTACATACCGGAGGACAGGTTGGGCTATGTGTTCGTGGGACAGCAGGCGGCGGTGCGGGTGGACAGTTTCCCGGAGCGAGTGTTCATCGGACGGGTGATCGGGATTGCCGACAAGGCGGAATTTACGCCCCGCAACGTCCAGACCCAGGAGGAACGGGTCAACATGGTCTTTGCCGTGGACGTGCGCATCCCCAATCCCGATCACGCCCTCAGGCCGGGGTTGCCAGCCGATGCTGTGATTCTAATCGAGGAGCAATAGGATGAGAGAGTCAGCGATGCAACGATTCAGCTGGTCGCGGGTTGGGTTTTACATGTCCCGCTTCGTGCTGCTCCTGCTTGGCGTGGCTGTGCTGAGCGGATGTGGGAGCAAAGCCGGCGTCAATGGGCCCATCGTAGCCTCTGGGTTTATCGAGGGTGAGGAAGTGGCGGTCGCGTCAGAGGTGTCGGGGCGCATCGTCGAAATGCTGGTAGAGCGCGGGGAGGAGGTGGAGGAGGGGGACGTGCTGGCGCGTCTGGACGACGCCGTGCTGCAGGGTCAGCGGGCGGAGGCCCAGGCCGGGGTTTCGGCGGCCGCGGCCAATCTGGCGCAGGTGCTGGCTGGCGCTCGTGCGGAAGAGATCGCCGTGGCGCGGGCGGCTCTTTCTCAGGCCCAGGCGCAGCAAGACGGAGCGGCGCAGGCCGTGATCAACGCCCGGGATGCCATCAGCAATCCCCTCTCTCTCAACGCCGAGATCGTCTCGGCTCGCACGCGCGTGCGCTTGGCGGAGCAGAACGTCGAGTTGGCGGAGGCCAACCTGGCAGAGACTGAGCTCAAGCACGGGGTCTATGCCAAGCAGGGAGGAGACGTCGAGCGTACCTGGGACCTGCAGCTTCGGGCGAGCCGGGCAGCGCTGACACAAGCTCAGGCCGAGTTGCAGGGAGCCAGGAATTATCTCGGCGCTCTTCTGGCGATGCGAGATAACCCCCTCTCGCTCCGGGCGCAGCTTCACGGCGCGGAGACGCAGGCCCGCCTGGCCGAGGCGGGGATGAGCGCGGCCCAGGCGGCGCTGGATGAGCTGGAAGCCGGCGCGACGGCTGAGGAGGTCGCGCTGGCCCAGGCGCAGGTGCGGCAGGCGGAGGCGATGGTCCGCCTCATCGACGCTCAAATCGCCCGCTTGACCCTGACGGCTCCGCTGGGTGGCATCGTCACCAGCCGCAGCCGCCAGGCTGGCGAGACTGCGACCGCCGGCCTGGCGCTGCTGACCATCGCCAACCTGGACGATGTCAGACTGGTGGTCTATATCCCGGTGACCAGGGTGGGGCACGTACGGGTGGGGCAAGAGGTGGAGGTGAGGGTAGATTCCTTCCCGGAGCGGGTGTTCTTGGGAGAGGTTATCAGCATCGCCGGGGAGGCCGAGTTCACGCCCCGCAACGTGCAGACCCAGGAGGAGCGAGTCAATCTGGTATTTGCTGTCAAGATTCAGATCCCCAACCCCGGCTACGTGCTCAAGCCGGGGATGCCCGCCGACGCGACGATTCTGACGCCCTGACGCTGGGTCAACTGCCTTTCGCGTCCAACTCCCGCTCGCGACGGGCCTGGGCGATGGTCCAATCGAGGATCCAACGGGCCAGGCCGGTGAATCCGTTGACGAGCATAAAGTACAGCCGGGTGTCCAGATTCGGCAGGATGTAGACCTGGCGGCGCTCGATGCCGCGCACGATGGCCTGGGCCACCTGGTCGGCCGTCAGGGTTTTGGCCGTCCCAGAGATGCGGCGCGTTTCCAGGGGTTTGAACGGGTCCTCGTATTGGAGTTGGGGGGTGTCGGTATCGGGGGGAAAGACGACGGAGACGTGAATGCCGTGCGGTTTCAGCTCCTGGCGCAGCACGTCCGAAAACCCCCGCACGGCGAACTTGGTCGCGCAGTAGGCGGTGTAGCCAAAGACTCCCAGGAACCCAGCCACTGATGAGAGGTTGACGATCTGTCCCCGGCCTCGCTCCATCATCAGTGGGACGACGGCCCGGCAGGAATGCAGCGTGCCAAAAAAATTCACGTCCATGAGCCTGCGAAAGACGTCCAAATCCAGGTGTTCAAAGTAGCCGGGATGGGTGATGCCAGCGGAATTGATCAGGACGTCGGGCGGGAAGCCGTCGGCGGTCAGGGCGGCGATGGCTTCCCGGGCCTGTTCCCACGCCGAGAGGTCGGCAGCATGGGCGCGAATCCGCTGCTCGGGTTGTCCTCGCAGGGCTTGCAGCTCGGCGGCGGTTTCGTCGAGCAGCTCCTGGCGGCGAGCGATGATGGAGACGTGGGCCCCCCGCTGGATCAGCAGTCGGGCGGTGGCCCGTCCGATGCCGCTGGATCCGCCGGTGATGATGACGTGCTGCTGATCAAAGTTCATCCCTCGCCTTCCTGGACATGTCACTCCGGCTGCCAGGTGCCCTCGACCAACGGCCCCATGGTATCTCCCTCGTGGATGCGGCGGATGGCCTCGGCCAGCAGGGGGGCGATGGAGAGAACCTGCAATTTAGGGTGGCGTTTTTCCTCTGGCACCGGGATGGTGTCGGTGACGATCAGTTGAGCGATCCGGTCGTCCTCCAGCCGATCCAGGGCGGAGGGGAGCAGCACCGGGTGGGTGATGGCCAGGTAGGCCGGGGAGCGGGCTCCCGCTTTGATCAGGGCCGATACCTGAGTCAGCACGCTGCCGCTGGCGATGATGTCGTCTATGATGATCGGCGTCCGGCCGGCAATGTCGCCCGCCACGTCCACCACCTCTACGGTCCCCTCCTCCGTTCTCCGCTTGTACATGACCGCCAGGGGCAGATCGAGCAGTTTGGCGTACCGGTTGGCCAACCAGGCTCGCCCCACGTCGGGGGAGACGATGGTGGCGTCGCCGAGGTCGAGGTGTTGAAAATAGGCGGCCAGCACCGGCAAGGCTGTCAGCGGGTCAACTGGAATGTCGAAAAAGCCCTGGGTCGCTTTGGTATGGATGTCCACGTAGACGACGCGAGTCGCCCCCATCTGTTGGATCATCCGGGCCGCGACTTTGGCGCTGATGGCCTCTCTCCCTCTGGCCATCCGATCCTGACGGGCGTAAGGGAAATAGGGCACCAACACGTTGATGGCGTGGACCGAGGCCCGCCGGAAGGCGTCCAGCATCAACAACAGTTCCATCAGATTGTCGTTGACGGGATCCGAGCAAGGTTGGATGAGATAAATGTCCTGGTGGCGGACCAGTCCCTCGATCAGGACGTGGATTTCGCTGTCGGGGAAGGTGGTGATGGTGACCGGGAGCAGGCCTTGGTTCAGTCGGTGGGCTACGGCCCGGGCCAGCGGCTCGTTGGCCCGACCGGTACAGAGACGCATTTCGTGGTACGACATGCGGCGCTTTTTTCTCCTTCCTCCCATTCCGGGTTCGAGGTGAGGGCTGGAACGAGGTTGAGGGCCAGGTTCCAGCCCTTGCTAATCCTACGATCTGAAGCGTTCTGTAGCGTGGACTGGCAGTCCACCGCCCATAGCGCGGACTGCCAGTCCGCCCTGCTCGGTTAGTCGTAATTCCTGACCACGATAGGCAAATAGATCCTGGCGAGTTGAACGGCGGTGTAGGCGTGGGCGGAGGCAGGGTAGCTGTCGGGGCTGTTCAGTTCGACATAGTTGTGAATCGTCTTGCCCCAGCCAGACGTGATCGTTGCCGTGATCAAGACCTTGCCGGCCGGGTCGCCGGGCGTGATGACGCCGATGCTCCATACCAGCGGTGAGCTGGGCATCACGAGGGTCGCGGTCGAATAAATGCCCGTCACCTGGATCTGGGGCGGCAGCGTATCGGTCAACATGACACTGGTCGCGACCTGGTTGCCAATGTTGCTGTACCGGATAGTGTACACGATCTGATCGCCCACTTTGACCGGCCCGGCTGGCGCCTGCTTGGTCACTTTGAGGATGGCGCCCTCGGTGATGACCTGGGTGGCAAATACACGATACGTGGGCATGCGCCGCTCGCCATACGCGATAGCGGTGTTGGTGATGACGCCGGCGGAGGATGGGGCCGTGGTGGTGACGACGATGGTGCGGCTCTCTCCGGCCGGCAGGGTGCCCAGCGACCACGTGAGCACGGGCAGGGTTCCTCCTGCGTCTGGGGTGGGTGAGGCGCTCACGAAGGAGACGCCCGTCGGCAGAATGTCCGCTACGGTGGCGTTTTCGACGGCGGCGCTGCTATTGTTCTCGCAGCGCAGCGTGTAGACCAGCTCACCGTCAATCAGGGCTGCTTCGTAACCGGTTTTGCTCAGATCGAGATACTGGGGAGGCTGGTCCACGAGGGTCAGCAGCGACGTGGTGGTGGGGGTGACTTCGTCGGCGGTCAGGACGGCATAGTTGCGCAGCCGTTCGTATCCCTCCAGGACGCGTACCCGCACCGTCGCGACCTGGGGGGTGGGGCCAATGGAGGGAGCAAAGAAAAGGAGCTGTCCATTTTCGTATGATGTGGCCGCGGGCGTGCTGTTTACGAACTGGACGCCGGCGGGCAAAAAGTCGTACAGCCGCATATTGAACGCCATCGAGCCGGGATTGGTGCTGGAATAGGTGAGGGTGTACTGGATCTGATCCCCCGGCTGGGGGGCATCGTCGTCCACCGTTTTAGTGAGACTGAGCACGGGGTTGCCGATGGGGCTTTCAAAGGTGGGCATGTGGGCATTGGCAGCTTTGGATGGGGGGACCGACAGCATCCAGGCGCCGATCCACAATCCGGCTACGACGGCCAGAACAAAGATGGCAGTCTGGATCAACAGTGATTTCAAGTTGTTGGGCTTGTGAAGCATTAGAACCTCCTTGGCAGAACTCGTCTCTTCAGCAGAACTGTCGAGATATGGCTTGGCCGATTCGCTAAATATCGCTCGACACCTCCTTATCGTCTAGATTTTTTCAGCATCACGTCATTCATCAGTTTAGCACAACGGTATGGGTAGGACAATAGGTCTTTTGTACCATGATGCGGCGCAGGGGCGTTCAGTCTGCCATCAGCTTTTCGATCTCGGGCCACGGAAGGCCGGTCCATCCACAGCGCTCCCAGTCCACGGTGCCGGCCGCGTCGAATTCGACTCCCTCGGCTTCCAACAGGGCGCGCTGGACCGTTGCGCTGCTGGACGCGACCGAGATGCGGCCCCGGCTGTTGATCACCCGCTGCCAGGGGACATCGGATGCGGCTGGCAGGCTGTGCAGAGCCCATCCCACGGTGCGGGCGGCGTGGGGGTGGCCCAGCATGTGGGCGATGGCCCCATAGGAGGTGACCTGCCCGGGCGGCACCTGTCGCACCAACCGGTAGACCTGCTCAAAAAATCCGAAAGTCATCGTCAGCGGCCGGCGGCGCGACAGCGTCCGCTTCTCCGTCGTTCCCCTCCAAGAGATCGGGAGCAAAGTGCTCGACAAAGGTGTAGAACAGGGTGGTCAGGTTCTCGACTGCTTCCCGGTTGGCGATCTGAGGGGCTAACTCGGGGGGCACGGTGTTGAGCGTGTCGAGGATCGCCTGGCAGAGTACGATGGCAGAGCTGGGGGTTTCATTCAGATAAAAGACATCTCCATTGTACTTGATAATCTCGAAGGATGTGTGCCAGGCCTCTGTCAAATAGTCGTAAAAGACTCGCCGGTTGACCGTTTTCCAACCCTGGGGATTTTCTCCAAAGACGGTATAGGCTTCTCCAAGAGCGGTGCTGTAAAGGGCCAGCAAGCCTCGCAGGTACGACCAGGCGTCATCGCCAGTGTGCTTTTCGACCAGGGCCAAAAAGTCGGCATCGTTGGCTCTGAGCAGGCAGGTGAGGATGAACGTCGCCAGTTCTTCACCCGCGTAGACGTTCAGGCCGTTCAAGATGCGGCCCCACGTGTCAGGCGTAGCGCTCGTTTCTAGATGCTGGCGGATGATGCGGTCTATGTAGGCTCGATGCACCGGGTTGGCCTGGAGAAACTGTCGGAATTGCTCGGCGTGGGCTTGGACGAGTGATTCCTCATCCGAGTTCTGGGCGTCAAGTTCGTCCAGCGGATCAGGTGGTACTTGTGTGATGCTCATCTGTGTGCTCCTTTCCTTGGTGACCGGTGACGGTTTACGTGGGCGCTCATTTGCCTTTCTTGCGAGACGTGGGCCCGTGTTTGTCCAGGCTAGGGGGCAGGCCGTTCATCGTTTCGTCGAGGGGTTTTTTGCTCACGGCTGTCCAGAGCGTGGGTTCATCGGTGGCATCCAAGGGATGCGTCACTGTGCGGTGCTTGTCTATCACCTGGTCGGCTTTGACGAAACTGGCACCAGCCGTTCTGGATTCGCTCAACGGGGGCATCGGTTGGGTGGGCGATTTGCGCTCAGTGAACGTCTCGCTCGATTTCTCAAAGGCGCGGGGCGGGGGTTGAATCTCGCCGGGGGGAGATGGGG
>DSDT01000303.1 GCA_011048615.1 Chloroflexota bacterium
CACAGAGAATGCAACAAAAACATCTTTTTCTCCGTGTTTCTCTGTGAAATGCTCTGCGAAACTCTGTCACAACCCCAGGCTGTGTAGTCACAACGCGCTTATATTACCCTGAAAAGCGCATAAAGTCAAAAAAAGAAACCAGGTCATGTCGAGACCTGGTTTCTGTAGATCGTGGGAGGTCGAATTTATACCCAGCCGCGCAGTTTGCACGCCTCGGCTACGCGGGCTACGGCCACGATGTAGGCGCCCATCCGGTTGTGGACCTGGTACTTTTGAGACATATCGTGCACGGCGTGGAACGCAGAGGTCATCTTTTTGTCCAACCGCTCAAAGATGGTCTCCTCGTCCCAGTAATAGCCGTAGGTGTTCTGCACCTGCTCGAAGTAGGAGACGGTCACGCCGCCGGCGTTGCACAGGAAATCGGGGATCACATAGATGCCGCGCTCCTGGAGGACTTGGTCGGCCTCTGGCGTGGTCGGTCCATTGGCCGCCTCCGCCAGGATCTTGACCTGAGGCGAGATTTGTCCGACCGTCTGGCCGGTGATGACGTTTTCGATGGCCGCCGGGATGAGGACATCGGCGTCAAAGCTCAACCACGCGTCGCCGTCTTGCACTTCATATCCGGCCTGGATAGCGGCTTCCTTGTCTATACTCCCGTATGCATCGGCGATGGAGGCGAGGAAGTGGGGGTCTATGCCGCCCTGCTTGGCGTAGGTGTACGAGGTGCGATCCTGGTGATCCCAGCAGGCAACGCACATCACCACGCCGCCCAACATGTTGACATAGTTGATGGCGGCCGACTGGGCCACGTTGCCAAAGCCCTGGATGGCGACGGAAGTACCCTGCGGCTCGATGTCGAGCCGTTTGAGCGCCTCGCGGATGGTCACGATGGTGCCGATGCCCGTAGCGGGGCCGCGGCCGGCCGAACCACCCAACGGGATGGGCTTGCCGGTGATGACCCCTGGGGCATGGCGTCCCACGATCGTCTCGTACTCGTCCACCATCCAGGACATGATCTGGGGGTTGGTCGCTACGTCGGGCGCGGGGACGTCCAGGTCCGGCCCGAGGACGCGGGCCACGTGGCGGATGTAGGCTCGGCTGAGGCGCTCCAATTCCTGGGCCGACAGCTCTTTGGGGTTACAAACCACCCCGCCTTTGCCGCCGCCCAACGGGATGTCCACCACGGCGGTCTTCCAGGTCATCCAGGCCGCCAGGGCGCGGACAGTGTCAATCGTCTCGTTGGGATGGAATCGCAAACCGCCCTTCGTCGGCCCGCGAGCACCATTGTACTGGACCCGGAATCCATGGAACACCTGGGTCGTGCCGTCGTCCATACGCACAGGGAACGTGACGTGCAGCTCGTACATCGGCCAGCGTAGCAGCTCGTGCGTCGCGGCGTCCAGGCCCATGATCTCGGCGGCCTGATCCAACTGTTGCTGCGCGATGGCAAAGGGATTCAGTTCTTCTGACATACTTGTTCCTCCGTAGAATTTTTGTGGATCACTGAATCAAATACAGCCGGGCATTGACTCGGCTGTCGTCAATCAACGTATCGGCCAAACAGAACGGGCGTCGAAATCATTGTCCTGGCACATTTCTATCATTATACTTGCCTATCTACCGAGAGTCCAGTGATACCCAACACGTTTTGGCTATGACAACCTGCGGGGCTTGAGTCACTGTCGTCGTGCCTCCAGCTGAACGTGCAGTAACCTTTGCACGACCTGGGGATTCGCCTTGCCGTGCGTGGCGCGCATCACCTGCCCCATCAGCCAACTCAGGATCTGCTCCTTCCCCTCCAGATACTGCCGCACTTCCTCCGGATTCTCCTCGACGATCCGCGCGATGACCTGTTCGAGTGCATTTGTATCCGAGATCTGCGCCAGTCCGCGCGCCGCCACGATCTGGCGGGCGCTGCCGCCAGCGGCGAACATCTCTGCCAGCACGGTCTTGCCGCTGCCGAGAGTGATGACGTCCGTCTCGACGAGCTGGATCAACTCGGCCAGTGCTTGCGGCGAGACGTGCACCGTTTGAATGGTCTGTCCCGTTTCTTTCATCAACCGGAACAGCTCCCCGGTGATCCAGTTGGCGGCTGCCTTGGGCGCACCCCCCGCCGATACGACCGCCTCGTAATAGTCCGCCACGGCCCGGTCAGCGGTCAGCAGCGCGGCGTCGTAACCACTCAGGCCATAGTCCGAGGTGAAACGCTCCCGCCGGGCGGCCGGCAGTTCGGGGAGTTGGGCGCGCAGCGCCGCCACCCACGCGCGGTCAACGTCCACCGGCGGCAGGTCCGGCTCCGGGAAGTAGCGATAGTCCTCGGCGTATTCCTTGCTCCGTTGGACGTAGGTGACGCCCCGCGCCTCGTCCCAGCCGACCGTTTGCTGCGCCACCGCGCCGCCGTGGGTCAGCGTCTCGACCTGGGCGGCGATTTCGTAGGCCACCGCGTCGGCCAGGGCGCGGAACGAGTTGAGGTTCTTGATCTCGTGACGCGGGTTCAGCGCGTCGGAACCGGCCGGCCGGACGCTGACGCTCGCCTCGAAGCGCATGACGCCCCGCTCCATCTCGCCGCCGTTGACGCCCAGATAGACGAGGACCGCGTGGAGCGCGGCGGCGTAGGCGCGCACCTCCTCGACCGAGCGCAGGTCCGGCTCGGTGACGATCTCGATCAGCGGCACGCCGGCCCGGTTCAGGTCCACCCGACTGCCGCCGGCCCCGTGGTAGAGTTTGCCGGCGTCCTCCTCCAGGTGGACGTTGTTGATGCGGATGCGCTTGGGGCCGGCGGCGGTTTCGATTTCCAGAAAGCCGTCCCGCCCAAAGGGGAGGGCGTGCTGCGAAATCTGGTAGCCCTTGGGCAGGTCGGGGTAAAAGTAGGACTTGCGGGCAAAGCGGGCCGTCGGCGGCACCTCGCAGTCGAGCGCCAGGCAGGTCAACAGCGTCAGCTCGACGGCGCGCCGGTTGACGACCGGCAGCGTGCCCGGCATGCCGGTGCAGACCGGGCAGACGGCGGTGTTGGACGGCACGTCGCCGGTATCCGCCACCACCGGGCAGCCACAGAACATTTTCGACGCGGTGTGGATCTGGGCGTGGACTTCCAGGCCGATGACGGGTTCGTAACGAATCACCATTTCTCCGTTGGCGTATTACTGAGCAGGTTGGTCCAGCCTGGCCATGCGCAGCAGGGCATCGGACATCTGCCGGGCGCGAAGGGCCAACAACGGACGCGCTGGGTCGAGCGGCCAACAATGCCCCCATGCCAGTACTTCTCGCTGCATCGCTGCTAAATCGGGATGCAGCGCCGGCGCGACATGCGGAGCACTCCACTCGATCATCAGCGCCGCTTCTCTCAGAAGGTGAACGACAAGGGCATCGTGCTCAGGGCGGGTACAGCGGGATGAAAGCCGGGCTGCGGTCGACGCCAGATTGCCCAGTTGTTGAGTCCAATTCATCTGGATATATCGTTCTCGGAGTGACCGTTGATTCATATTCCCTTATTCCGCCTCCATCAGCCGCCGCACCGTAGCCTCGATCTTGGCGCGTAAACGTTGATCTTGAATCTCCATCCCATAGTTCTGCTGACGGGGCCGAATGTTGATCAATGCCTCGAAGGCCACTTCTCCGGTGGCAGGGTACCAGTCCGCGCCCCAGATATTTTCCTGTTGACTGCCATCTTCTAGAAGAGCTGCTTCACAGTCAGCGTGCAGCTCTCCACCGCCAGCCAGGATGTCCCGCTCCACATCCACCGCCAGCTTGATGAACAATGCATCGAAAGCCAGCGCCATTGCGGCGATCTGTTCCGGCGTCGCTGGTTCCCGGATAATGTGGATCACAGCCATGCTTCTTATCCGTGTCTCCGCACGAACCGCTGCAAACGCTCCAACGCCTGCTCGATCTTTTCGTAGGCGGTGGCGTAGGAGCAGCGCACGTAGCCTCGACCGGCCTCGCCAAAGGCGCTGCCGGGCACACACGCCACTCGCTCCTCTTGGAGCAGCTTCTCGGCGAATTCGTTCTCGTCCATGCCGGTGATCTCGACCGAGGGGAAAGCGTAGAACGCGCCCTGCGGCTCGAAGCACTTTAACCCGATCTCGTTCAAGCCGTCCACGATCAGCCGGCGGCGACGGTCATACTCGGCCGCCATCTCCTGGACGTACGGCTCGCCCTCGCGCAGCGCAGCCAGGGCCGCGTACTGGGAGACGGTCGGGGCGCACATGATGGTGTACTGGTGCACCCGGCGCATCATCTCCATGATCTCGGCCGGGGCGGCGATGTACCCGATCCGCCAGCCGGTCATCGCGTAAGCCTTGGAAAAGCCCTGCAAGAGAATCGTGCGACCGTACATCCCCGGCAGGCTGGGGAAGCAGACGTGATCCACGCCGTAGACCAGCCGGTCGTAGATCTCGTCGGAGATGACGAGCAGGTTGTGCTGCTTGACGACGGCGGCGATCTCGTTCAGCCGCTCGCGGCTCATCACCGCGCCGGTGGGGTTGTTCGGGTAGCCGACCAAAAGCGCCTTCGTCCGCGGGCTGATGGCGGCCTGGATCTCTGCGGCCGTGACCTGGAAATTGTCCTCGACGCGGGTCGGGATCATCACCGGCGTCCCGCCCGCGAAGATGACCTCCGGGGCGTAGGCGACGAAGCACGGTTCGGGGATGATGACCTCGTCGCCGGGGTCGAGCGTCGCCGCGAAGGCCAGGTAGAGCGCCTCCGAGACGCCGACGGTGACGAGCACCTCGCTGGCGGGGTTGTAGGTCTGGCCGTACCGCCGGTCCAGGTGCTCGGCGATGGCCCGCCGCAGCGCCATCAGGCCGGAGTTGGAGGAATAATGGGTCTCTCCCTTTTGGAGCGCCTCGACGCCGGCCCGGACGATCGGCTCCGGCGTGGCGAAATCCGGCTCGCCGATGCCCAGGCTGACGACGTCCTCCATGGTGGCGGCGATGTCGAAGAAACGCCGGATGCCGGACGGGGGAACCGCGGCGATGCGATCAGAGACGAAATTACGAGCGTGGGTCATTGGAATCTCCTTGTGTCAAGTTTCAAGCGTCAAACGTCAAACGTGGTGAGGATTATATCTCAAAAACCAGTTCCGCGCGCTCGCGCCAGATCAACTCCGCGATGCCCCGGAACTGTCCTTCGACGACCAGGGGAATGAACACGAAACTCTTGCCCTGACCATCTCCCTTGTCCTCGTGGTAGCGGGTCGGGGTCAGGTCGCCGCCCTGGTAACGGGCGTACATCTGGCGGATCATGTCCTGGGAGGCGGCGTTGTGGCAGTCGAGCAGGTCTGTGCCGATCAGCGCCGCGCCGCCCCCTTTGGCATAGTGGGCGACGGACAGATCGTTCATGAACACGATGCGGTAGTTTTCGTCGGCGATGGTGACGGTCGTCCGCAGCCCGCCGAACAGCGCACCCAGTTCAGCTTGATCCATCATCGCGACCTCCGCGCCGCAGCCACCACGCGCCCGCGCCGAGGGCGGCCGCCAGCACGCCCAGCCCGACGGTGGCCGTGACGACGGTCTTGAGCTCCATCCCCGGCATGACCGCGCCCTCCAGCCCGGCGTCCGCGCCGTACGTGGTGAACATACGCCCCCACTTGGTGTCGAGCGCGGCCTGCACGCGTTTCCGCCCCACGAAGGGGTACCAGTAGACGTTGTGGTAGAAATTGCTGGCAAAGTAGGACCACGGCACCAACGGGGTGCGCAGGAGCAGCGGCTCGATCGGGTGCAGCCAGCCGCGGTAGATCATCTTTTGCCCCCGGCTGGCAAAGGTGTCCTCTTGCACAAAGCGCCAGTCCTGCGCCATCACCCAGTCCGGATCCTCGCCCACGATCTCGATCTGGCGGGGGTCGCCGACGCCCAGCCCCATCTCGTGGGCGATGCGGATGAAGGGGATCGAGAGCGGATCGAAACCCTGCATGTGGGCGGACATGGCGTCAATCGCCACCTGATCGGCGGAGGCCAGGATGAGGTCCTTCTCGTGCCAGCGCATGGCGCGGGGGCCGGGGCCGTCACCCGCGAACGTGCCGTCCATCACGGCGAACAGGCCGGGGTGGATGTCCTGCTGGATCATCAACAGATCAACCAGCGTCTCGTGGATCACCGAATGAGTCCAATGCCGTTTGCGCCCCAACAGGCCGCCGAAGGCGTTCTTCATCGCGCCGGTGATGGTGGTAAAAACGTGGGTCTTGACGGTCGGCAGTTGGATGATGTTGCGCCCCACCAGGAACTGGGGGATGTAGACGCCCTCTGGGTAGACCTGGTCCAGCACCAGGAAGGGCTGTTTCGGCTCGTAGCGCACCCACTCGTACTGCGGCTCGAAGAGATGGACGTTGCGCAGGCCGTACTTTTCGACCACGTAGCGGTGCTTGTTGTTCCGCTCGCCGACGTGAGCGTCCACGACGACGGTGTCGTTGTGCCCGCCGATCAAGTTCTGGTAGCCGGCGGCTTGCAGCGCCCGGATCACGCCCTCCAACTGCCACGGCGCCGTCGAGCAGGCCGGGTACCAGGTCTGCCACGAGATGTTGATCTTGAGGATCGTCTCTTTGTCTTTGGGCAGCGTCTCCTCGAACCCCGCCAGCGCCATCAGCCGACCATAGTCGTCCAACACGGTTTCGGGGCGGGTGCGAAGAACCGCCACCTTGCCTCGTCCAGGGAATTCTGTGCTCACACTGCCTCCTTGTTCGATTTTCAGGTCTGCCAACTGTGTCACAGTATACTCCACTTCCGAATAGCTGTCCAGCC
>DSDT01000003.1 GCA_011048615.1 Chloroflexota bacterium
CGGTTATGGAAAACCGACCTACGTCTGTAGGGCGGGGTTCTATGACTCTTGAAAACGTGTCGGTTATGGAAAACCGACCTACGTCCTTGAAAACGTGTCGGTTATGGAAAACCGACCTACGTCCTGTAGGGCGCGTTTCCATACGCGCCGTTTTTCAAGGGTCTTACATCCCGCCCTACAGTTGCATCTGCAAGATCACCGTCGGGATGACGATGGCTTGGGCCGATTCAACGCGCGGATTTGCGTCCTGCTAACTGGAGCGCTCGGTCAGCGTGGCCTGGACGGTCATCTCCTCCCCAGCGCGGAGCAGGGTCACCTCGACGGTATCCCCCACCTCGGTCTGGGTCTCCAGGTAGGCGACGAACTCTTTCGAGGTGGTCACCGGCTGGCCGTTGATGGCGAGGATGACGTCGCCTCCTACCGGCACGCGATAATTGCCCAGCCGGATCACTTGGTCGCCGCCTCGAATCCCAGCCTGGTCGGCCGGGCTGCCGGACGCGACCTGCAGCACGAGCAGTCCCTCGTCCGTCGCCAGGTCTATCCCGGCCCGGCGAAGGGCGTTCGTCCACTCCAATGTCAGGGGCAAATAGTCCACCCCCAGCCAGGGATGGGGATAGCGGCCATGGGCGATCAACTGGGGGGCCACGCGCCGCACGGTGTTGACCGGCACAGCAAAGCCGATGCCAGACGAAGCGCCGCTGGGGCTGATGATTTGCGAGTTCACGCCGATCAACTGTCCCCTCAAGTCCAGCAGTGGACCGCCCGAGTTGCCAGGGTTGATAGCTGCATCGGTCTGGATCGCTTCACCGATGAAACGCTCGTCGGGGCTTTCGATGATCCGTCCCAGGGCGCTGATCACTCCTACCGTCAGCGTGCCCACCTGCCCGAACGGATTGCCGATGGCGACGACGAACTGTCCCACCCGCAGGACATCGGAATCGCCCAATGAGATGGGTTGAGGTAGATCATCCGTCTCGATCCGAATCACCGCCAGGTCGTTGGTCGGGTCCTCACCCACGACAGCGGCTGGAAAGACACGCCCATCGGCCAACGTCACCGATAGTTCTCGAGCATTCTCTACCACATGATAATTGGTGATGATGTGTCCCTCGGGGTCGTAAAGAAAGCCCGACCCCGTGCCCTCCTGAGGTACCGGGCGGAAGAAGAAATCGTAGGCGATACTGATGGCGCTGATGTGAACCACAGCCGGCCTGGCCAGTTCGTAGACCGCCTGGATTTGGGCCTCCAGTGCGTTGGCCGGTTCCTCGGGTATCGCTGGAGCCAGCGGGGGAGCCGAGGTGGGCGTGGGAATCGGCGTGGGGGCCGGCGTCTCGACCGGCAGCAGCAATCCGCTGGGAATGCCACAGCCCAGCGCCGATACTACCACCGTGGCGACCAGGATCAGAATAGCGATACGAAATTTGGTCATCGGTCTTTGATACCTCTTCGAATTATCATAGTTGTATTTACCTTGACAATGGCACATTCTAACTTTGGCGGCCTAGTTCCCGGGCAAGGCCCGCCGGGGCACCAAGTGCCCCTACAGAGCTTTCGCCCCGTGAACGGGGCTCCTAAGCCCGATTCATCGGGCGCTGCTCCGTAGCCCGGCGACTTTATCGCCGGGCGTTTGCGCCACAAGCGTGGTTTTACGCTAATGTGCCATTGTCAAATTACTCAGCCAGTGCTCTTACCCGTCCGTCATTCCCGCGAATCCCCGCGAAGGCGGGGACAGATGCGGGAATCCACGCTCGTCAAGACCGATAGATTCCCGCGCTTGTCCCCCCACTTTCGCGAGGGCAGGCTTGCGAAGGCGGGGATTCGCGGGAATGACAGCCCATCAGAGAGGGAGGCTGAGCAGTTGCCAATAGTTTTGCATTTTTACACTCACCAGCAGATTTCACCATGGAGACACGGGGACACGGGGAAACCGTCGAATTGATTCGTGTTCTCCCTGTTCCTCGGTGGTAAAAATCGGCTGATTGTTATCTGCCAAGTATTGATCAAGAAACAGGCGAGCAGTTACGGTCAAGTTATTCCGCCAAACGGCGCAGGCGGTCCAACTCGGCCCGCAGTTCCTCGATCTGCTGGCGCATATGCAGGATGACCTCCACCCCGCACAGGTTGATGCCCAGGTCGGTGAGGCGGCGGATGCGGCGCAGTTCGGCCAGATCATTCTCGGTCAACGTCTCGCTCACCAAACCCCGTTGGACGTAACGACGAACGGTACGCGTCGTCAGGCCAGACCGACGGGCAGCCACAGTAATCGTGATAGACGTGCTCTCTGTTTGTTGATTCATCGTCCGTCAGTCTCCTGGCTCTTTTGATAGGCGCTGCAATTCTTCGAACAGTTCCCTCTGGCGCGGGGTGAGAGTGGTGGGCAGCTGCACGTCCACCTGGGCGTATAGATCACCCCACTGATCGGGTTGTTTCAGCCGGGGCATACCCTTGCCTCGCAGCCGAAACGTACGCCCGTTCTGTGTACCCTGCGGGATGGTGAGCACCACCGGGCCGCTCAACGTCGGTACCTGGGCCTGCCCCCCAAGGACCGCCGTATACAGATCCATCGGTACCGACACATGGAGATCGTCCCCCTTCCGCTCGAACTGGGGATCGGGCGCTACGTTGACCCGCAGATAGAGATCGCCGGCCCCTCCTCCGCCAGCACCGGCTCCTCCCTCCCCCGACATACGGACGCGGGTTCCGGTGCGAGATCCCGGCGGAATCTTGACCTCTAGCCGCCGGCCGTCCTTTTGGAGGACGCGCGTCGTACCCTGGTAGGCCTCCCGCAGGCTGATCTCGACCTCCTGTTCGTAATCCTGCCCGCGCTGGGGGCGCGTGCGGTACTGGAAACCGCCGGGCGATCTCGTCCCAGCCCGGGCGCCGCCGGCGCCTCCCATCCCGCCAAAGACCTGGGTAAAGAAATCAGAAAAGGGACTGCCGCCGCCAAACAGGTCCTGTAAATCCTCCGGTGTGCCGTACTGGACGTGGACGCGCTGGCCTGGTCCACCGGCGGCCCATTGACCCCAGTCGAAATCGCCGGGCCGACCGCCCATGCGGTCCCAATCCCGCCAGGCCGAGCCGAGCTGGTCGTACTTGCTCCGCTTCTCCGGGTCGGAGAGCACCTCGTAGGCCTCGTTGACCTCTTTGAACCGCTCCTCAGACTGGGTATCACCCGGATTGACGTCCGGGTGATACTGGCGGGCCATCTTGCGGAAGGCCTGCTTGATTTCCTTTTCGCTCGCGTCCTTAGTGACGCCAAGCGTCTGATAATAATCCTTGTATTCCATAAAGTTGATGAAATCCTTTCACGTGGAAGGGGATCAGCGTGGCCGACTCGTTCAGATAGCTACGACAACCCGTGCCGGACGCAAGAGCCGCTCTCCCAGGCGGTAGCCGGTCTGCACTTCCTGGACCACCACATCGGGGGGCGCGTCTGCTCGATGGTGAGGTACTGTGCTGACTGCCTCGTGCCATGTGGGATCAAAGGGCTGTCCCTCAGCTGCGACCGGCTCTGCTCCCTCCCGTTCCAACAGTCGCAGCATGTTCTGATACGTCAACTCCACGCCCTCTCGAAGGTTCTCAACCTGCGCGCCGTCAACACTCAGCGCCCGTTTCAGGTCGTCGGTGACGTCGAGAAAGGCCCGCAGCAAACGCTCGCGGTCAGCGGTCACGCGCTCGTCGGCCAACCGCTGCTGGCGCTTGCGAAAATTCTCCATCTCGGCCTGCAACCTCAAGGCCCGGTCGCGCCATTCTTCCAGCTCGCTCTCCTGGTCCTCCGTCTCATCAGCCATGGGGACGGCGAGCCGTGGTCCAGGCGGAGGGGCGACCGCCATCTCCGTCACCGGAGAGACTGCCTCCGCGATCTCTGGAGACATGGCGTTTCCGATCTCGGATGTTTTCACCCCCGAAACGGTCTTGGGCCTGACCCGGATGGGTACTGTCACTCTTTGATTCATCACTATCCTCTCACGGCGAGCAATGGGTAGATGGGCGAATGGATGAGCGTCGCCGCTCCCCATCCTCCCATCTACCCGTTGGCTCCGTCCTGATTTACATCTCCTGGAATTCGCCCTCGATGACCTCTTCAGCACCGGCCCCTTGGCCGTTGCCGCCGGGCATCGGACCGGCTCCCGGGCCGAATCCTGCCTCACCGCCGGGCTGTGGTCCACCAGCGGCCTGTTGCTGCTGGTACATCTGCTGGCCAATCGCGTAACTGGCCTGCTGCAGTTGCTCGATCAACTGCTTGATCCGAGCGGCGTCTTCGCCCTCCTTGGCCTGCTTCAGGTCCTCGATGAGGGATTCGATCCGCCCTCGGTCGGACGAGGAGACCTTGTCGCCCAGGTCGCGGAGCGTCTTTTCCATCTGATAGATGATCATGTCCGCGCTGTTCCGGGCTTCTACCAGTTCCTTGCGCCGCCGATCTTGGGCCTCGTGCCGCTTGGCATCCCGCACCAACTCTTCCACGTCATCCTTGCTCAAGTTTGTCGAGGCGGTGATAGTGATCTGCTGCTCCTTGCCCGTGGCCTTGTCCCGGGCTGAGACGTTGAGGATGCCGTTGGCGTCGATGTCGAACGTCACCTCGACCTGCGGCACCCCTCGTGGGGCCGGGGGAATGCCCTCCAGGTTGAACATGCCCAGGCTGTTGTTGTCAGCCGCCATGGGCCGCTCGCCTTGCAGCACGTGGATGGTCACGGCCGTCTGGCCGTCCTCGGCGGTGGAAAAGGTCTCGCTCTTGCGCACCGGGATGGTCGTGTTCCGCTCGATCAGGGGCGTCATCACCCCACCCAGCGTCTCCACCCCCAGCGTCAGCGGCGTCACGTCCAACAGCAGCACGTCTTTCACCTCGCCGGAGAGGACGCCGGCCTGGATGGCCGCGCCGATGGCGACCACCTCGTCCGGGTTGACACCCTTGTGGGGCTCCTTGCCATCGGTCAGATTGCGCACCAGTTCCTGGATCATGGGCATGCGCGTGGCGCCTCCCACCAACACGACCTCGTCCAGATCGCTGGCCTTGAGCTTGGCGTCCTTGAGCGCCTTTTCGAACGGCTCCCGGCAGCGCTGCACCAGGTCCTCGGTCAACTGCTCCAGCTTGGCCCGCGTCAGCTTGATCTGCAAGTGCTTGGGACCAGAGGCGTCGGCGGTGACAAAGGGCAGGTTGATCTCGGTCTCCATCACTGTGGAAAGCTCGATCTTGGCCTTTTCGGCCGCTTCCTTCAACCGCTGTAATGCCTGGCGGTCCTGCCGTAGGTCAATCCCCTGGTCCTTCTTGAACTCGGCGGCCACATAATCTACGATGCGCTGATCCCAGTCGTCGCCGCCCAGGAAGGTGTCGCCGCTGGTAGACTGCACTTCGACCACCCCCTCGCCGACGTCCAGGATAGAGACGTCGAAGGTGCCGCCGCCCAGGTCAAAGACCAGGATCGTCTCGGCCTCTTTCTTGTCCAGCCCGTAAGCCAGACTGGCGGCCGTCGGCTCGTTGATGATGCGCAGCACCTCCAACCCGGCGATCTGGCCGGCGTCCTTGGTCGCCTGACGCTGGCTGTCGTTAAAGTAGGCCGGGACGGTGATGACCGCCTGCTTGACCGGCTCCCCCAGGTAGGCCTCGGCGTCCTGCTTCAGCTTGCGCAGCACCCGGGCCGAGATTTCCTGCGGCGTGTACTCTTTGCCGGTCTGCGGGATGTGGACCCGCGCGTCGCCCGATGGGCCCTCCACGATCTTGTAGGGCAGGACCTCGCGGGCTTTTTCCACTTCCGGGTCGTCGTACCGCCGGCCCATCAGCCGCTTGACGGAAAAGACAGTGTTCTCCGAGTTGACGACCGCCTGTCGGCGAGCTGTCTGCCCGACCGGCTCCTCGCCGCTCTTGGTGAACGCCACCACCGAGGGACACAGCCGTCCGCCCTCGGCCGTCGAGATGACGACCGGCTCGCCGCCTTCCATTACAGAGACGACCGAGTTCGTCGTTCCCAGGTCAATTCCAATAGTCTTGCTCATCTGTTTCCTCCTATTTTATCTGTTCTCCAAAATCAGAACACGTATTGAATCCATACGCGTGATGAATCTCACGCTTTGATACAAGTATACCCGACTTTTATCAGAATTAGATAAGAAAGAGATCAATATTTCGTTAGATTTCGCAAAACTGCCTAACTTGACAATGGCAAATTAACTTTGGCGGCCTAGTTCCCGGCCAAGGCCCGCCGGGGCATAAAGTGCCCCGGCTAGAGCTTTCGCCCCGTGAACGGGGCTCCTAAGCCCGATTCATCGGGCGCTGCTCCGTAGCCCGGTGACTTGTCGCCGGGCGTTTGCGCCACAAGCGTGGTTTTACGCTAATGTGCCATTGTCAAACTAAAGCTGCGCCTCAAACCGACGAGCTGAACGACTGAGGAACTGAACGGCGCTGATGCCGCTGAACCGCGCGCTTCCGTGGGATCAGTGAATACGATGATTTCAGAGCACGGAGAAAAGGTGGGTCAGAAACCAGACTGCTGGCTGAGCAGCCAGCCTGGTGTATCAACTTGTCTCGCTTTGCAATTGGAGCATCTCCCGCGTTGACAAACCCATCTGGGATTGCTATAATGTGGACCATCAACGGACAACCACTATTCGACATCTGGAGTCTGGCAAATTTAGTCTTGCTCTTTGATGGAACGCAGATTCACGCAGAAGAACGCAGATCAATCGATAAAAATCTGCGAAAATCCGCGTCCATCTGCGTCCCAATTCCGAAAATC
>DSDT01000299.1 GCA_011048615.1 Chloroflexota bacterium
ACGCCGTTCGTCGGGTTGGTATACTGTCGTTCCTGATCGGGCTGGTCATCCCCCTGGCGCTGGGGCCGACGGCCTCGGCGGCGCCGGGGCCGCCGGGGGGATGGGACCTCGTTCCCTCAGTGTTGTCGCCGTGGTTCGTGGTGCGGGGCGAGGCCCCGTCAGGGGATGGCCCCTGGGTGGTCCGCGCCTACTACACCGAACGCCAGATGGTCCGCGACCTGGCGGCCTGGGTCGAGCCGTGGGAGGTGCGCCCCGACGAGGGCTACGTGGTGGTGGACGTGGACCGCGCCGGCTACGAGCGGCTGCTGGCGGCCGGCTGGCGGATTGAGGTTGACCAGCGGCTGACGGCCGAGCTGAATCGGCCGCACGTGCGGCTGCCCGGACAGGTGGCGGGCATTCCCGGCTACCCATGCTATCGCACCGTCGAGGAGACCTTTGGAACGGCCCAGGCCATCGCCGCCGCCTATCCCCACCTGGCGACCTGGACGGACATCGGCGACTCGTGGGAAAAGGCCACGCCAGGAGGCCAGCCCGGCTACGATCTGATGGTGCTGCGCCTCACCAACTCGAACGTCCCCGGCCCCAAGCCCAAGCTCTTTGTGATGTCCGCCATCCACGCCCGCGAGTACACCACGGCCGAGTTGAACACCCGTTTTGCCGAGTACCTGGTCGAGAATTACGACGTGGACCCGGACGTGACCTGGCTGCTCGACTATCACGAGATCCACCTGCTGCTCCACGCCAACCCCGACGGGCGCAAACACGCCGAGGCGGGGCTGTCCTGGCGCAAGAACACCAACGAGAATTACTGTTCGTCCACCCCCAACTATCGCGGGGCCGACCTCAACCGCAATTACGCGTTCCAATGGGGCTGCTGCGGCGGCTCCAGCGGCAACCCATGTGACGAGACCTATCGCGGCCCGTCCCCTGCCTCCGAGCCAGAGACCCAGGCGGTGCAGGATTACGTGCGCTCTCAATTCCCCGACCAGCGCGAGGACGATCTCTCGGCCGCGGCCCCGGTCACCGCGACGGGGGTCTTTTTGGACATTCACAGCTACAGCGAGTTGGTGCTGTGGTCGTGGGGCTTTACCAGCTCGCCGCCGCCCAACGCGACCGCCCTGCAAACCCTGGGTCGCAAGCTGGCCTACTTTAACGGCTACGAGCCGGAGCAGGCCTCGACCGGCATCTATGTCACCGACGGCAGCACCGACGATTTCGCCTACGGGGAACTGGGCCTGGCGGCCTATACCTTTGAGCTGGGCACCGCCTTTTTCCAGAACTGCTCCGTCTTTGAGAACATTATCCTGCCGGACAACCTGCCGGCCCTGCTCTATGCCGCCAAGGTCGTCCGCACGCCCTACCTGACGCCCAGCGGCCCCGACGCCCTCGACCTGGCGGTGGATCCCGTGGGCGCAGCGCCGGGCCAGCCTGTCCAGTTGACGGCCACGCTGAACGACACCCGTTACAACAACCAGAACGGGGCCGAGCCGACCCAGGCCATCGCCGCGGCCGAGTATTACGTGGACACGCCGCCCTGGGCGACGAGCATCCCCATCTCCTACCCCATGACGGCCGCGGACGGCGCTTTCGATGGGACGGTGGAGGGGGTCGAGGCAACCCTCGACACGAGCGGGTTGAGCGCCGGCCGGCACACCATTTTTATGCGCGGTCAGGATGCGGCCGGAAACTGGGGCGCCTTCAGCGCCGTCTTTTTGGACCTGCTGGAACCGGACGTCTCGCCGGTCATCGAGGGGGTCGTGCACCAGGCCGCCACCTCCGCCCCCCTCTCGGCCACCGTGACGGCCGGCCTGTTCCACGCCGCCACCGACCCCGCCACCGGCTATTACAGCATGACGGTCGTCAGCGGCACCTACGACGTGCGCGCCGTCGCGCCCGGTCACGCCCCGTCCACCGCGCCTGGCGTCGTCGCCCACGACTATCAGACGGTGACACAGGATTTCCTGCTCTATCCCATCTGTGAGGTCTTTGCCGACGATGTGGAGGGGGGCAATCTCGGCTGGACGGCCCAATCCCCCTGGGCGATCACCACCGAGGCCTCCCACAGTCCCACTCACTCGTGGACCGACAGCCCCGGCGGCAATTACGGCAACAATCTTGACATCTCCCTCACCTCTCCCCTCCTCGATCTATCCGATTATACCGGCGTGACGCTGAGCTTTTGGCACATCTATGATCTGGAGGATGGCTACGATTACGGCTACGTCGAATACTCTGCCGATGGGGGAATGTACTGGAGCACTGCCGCATCCTACAACGGAGAGAACCAGACGGTGTGGGCCCAGGAGACGCTTCCCCTGCCGGCTCTGGATGGTCAGGCGAACGCCCGGGTCCGTTTCCGGCTGGACACCGATTCCTACGTTACGCGGGACGGCTGGCATCTGGACGACATTGTCGTTTACGGCGGTGGACCGGCCTGCACTGCGCCCATCCCCGATTTCGATAGCAACAGCCCCGTCGTGCTGGGTAGCCCGGTGACGTTCACCAACCGGACGGTCGGCGCCCAGCCAATGATTTGTGAGTGGGATTTCGGCGATGGCGTGGGCCGCTCGATGGAGGGCGACCCGTCCTATACCTATGTCAATACCGGCACTTTTACCGTCACCCTGGTGGCGACCAACAGCCTGGGCAGCGGGGGCGTCGGCCACCCGGTCAACATCCTGCCTCCCCTCTACGATCTGACTTTGACGCCAGTTACTGCCACGCAAGCCGGCGATCTGGGCGAGAGCGTCACGTATTATCTGACCGTCACCAACCGGGGGAACGTCGCGGACCGGTACGTGCTGCAAGCCCACGGCCATGCCTGGACGACGACCTTGTCCCTCACCGACACCGGCGAGCTGCTCCCCCTCGACACGGCCGACGTGCAAGTGACGGTCGCCGTGCCCCTGGATGCGCCGGTGGGACAGCGCGACGTGGTCACCGTCACCGCCGTCTCCCAGGGCGGTGCCGGGGTGAGCGCCAGTAGCCGCCTGACGACGGTGGCGATAGACATCTGCTATCCGGTCAGCATCACCCATCTGACCAGCGACGGACCGGTGCTGCTGGGTGAGGTGATGCACTTTTCCGCTGCCGCGGCCGGCGACCCACACCGCCCGACGACTTATACCTGGCAGTGGGGGGACGGCGCATCTCCCCGGAGCGGCGTGGACCTGGACGTCGTGACCCACACCTATGCCACGGTCGGTGATTACGTGGTGACGCTGCACGTGACCAACGACTGTCCGTCCAGCGACAGCGGGGTCATCACGGTGACGGTCGCGCCGCAGCCGCCGCAGCCGGCGTGGGAGCAAGCGGTGTACGTCAACGGCGTGCTGACCGATGGGCTGGTCATCACTGTGTGGGCAGGGGACGTCGTCCGGGTGGCAGACCGGCTCTCTATCTCCTACACCGGCAACGTGACCTTTGCCCTGGGAGGTCGGTGGAGCGACTCCCTCGATCTGGTGGATCACCGGGTCGTCGCCCTGCCCTCTGGCACGGTCCAGCTCCCCGGCAGTCAGGTCGTCACTGCTCCCGAAGCACTGACATGGATGGCCGCCGGCCTGCCCGCTGCTTGGGACTACCTCCTGACCACCACCTACACCGTCGCCGAGGGCGACTGGACCCAGGATCGGATCACCGAGACGGTCTGGGTGGACGGGGCGGTCGAGCAACTGCCGGGTCGAACCCTCATGTTCGGTCACCGGCATCGCGGAATTCTCCTCGATCCGCCGGCCGACGCCCAGGTTGGCCTCCCCGGCTCGACGGTGACCTACACCCTCGCCGCGTGGAACACCGGCACCGTCGCGGATCGGTTCGCCGTCAGCCTGAGCGGCGGGGCCTGGCCCAGCGAGACCTCGACGGAGACAGTCGGCCCCGTGGCGGCGGGCGAGAGCGCCGAGATCGAGGTCTATGTGACGGTCCCCCTAACCGCCGCATCCGGTCTTACAGACACTGTGACCGTCCATCTCATGTCGCTCAGCGACCCTATGCACTCGGGCAGCAGCGTGCTGACGACGACGGCCTTTGTGCCGCTCCACGGAGCGGCGCTGACCCCCTCGACCGCTACCCAATCGGGGGGAGCGGGTGATCTCGTCGTGTATATGCTGTGGCTGACCAACACCGGCAATCTGTCCGACAGTTTCGTCCTCTCCACGGCCGGCGCGGCCTGGACGACGACGCTCCCATCCCAGGCAGGTCCGCTCCCCTCCGGTGCGGGGGCCGACCTGCTGGTTCTGGTGCGGATCCCTGTTGCCGCGAGCGATGGGGAGCGGGACGTGGTGACGGTCACCGCTGCCTCGCAGGGGGATCCGGCCGTCAGCGCCAGTAGCCGCCTGACCACAGTGACCGCCGCCCCAGTCTATGGGGTCGCGCTGGCGCCAGCGATGGACGCCCAGGCCGGTCTGGCCGGGTCCCGGGTGACCTATACGCTGCGGCTGGAGAATGCCGGCAACCGGGCTGACTCGTTCGACTTGAGCACGGCGGGCGAGGCCTGGACGACGACAGTGACCGCGAGCGTGGGACCGTTGGCGGCCGGCGCGGGGACCGACCTGCCGGTTGTGGTGCAGATTCCCGCCGCTGCCAGCCCCGGTGCGAGCGACGCCGTGACGGTCACGGCGGTCTCGCAGTCCGATCCGGCCGCGGCTGCCCGCAGCGTGCTGACCACATCGGCGGTGATCCCGGTCTACGGCGTGGCGCTGACTCCCCCGACGGTTGAGGGGAGCGGGACACCGGGCCGCACGGTGATCTATACGCTGACGGCCCAGAATCAGGGCAACGTCGCCGACCGCTTTGTGGCGAACCTGAGCGGCTCGGCCTGGCGAACGGTCTCTTCTACGGCGGTGGTGGGGCCGCTGCTGGCCGGCGCGACCGACACGCTGACCGTGTTCGTCGCCATCCCGCCGACGGTGACGGCGGGTATGTCGGATACCGTGACCGTGACCCTGAGGTCGGCGGGGGATGCCGGCGCGTTCGGCGTCAGCCGTTTGACGACGACGGCGGCGGCCTGGCAGCGCGTCTACCTGCCGTGTGTGCTCAAAAATTAGAAGCAGCAGATAAGCGTTCAGCTATCCTGCTCAGAGAGGCCAGCAACGGAGCATTGGCAACATCAGTGCCATGCCTGTTTCACCACTCAAGTCGTCCCCGAGACGGGGACTTGAGCATTGTCTGGGTAGAGTCCAGTATACAAGTTACTCGTGAGCTATCGAGTTCTTCAAAAACCTGGTTTCTTGAGGAGGAATCATGATGAAAAAAGCGCGGTTCGTTGCTCTGTGGCTGGTTTTGGGATTGGGAGCGGCTCTGTGGGGTCCATCACTAGCGGGCGCCTCCACCCCGGTCACGCCGGGCGATGTGCTCCCCCTCGAAAAGATCTCCCCCTGGGTGCTGGCTGCCCTTGATCGGGCCGAGGAGGAAGGCAGCGGTCAGACCGATTTTCTGATCATCCTGGCCGAGCAGGCGGACCTCCGCCTGGCCTACGAACTGCCGACCAAGCAGGAGCGGGGGCGTTGGGTCTACCGCACCCTCTGGCAGACGGCCCAGCGGGGTCAAGTGCCGCTTCGGGCCTGGCTCGATGGTCGAGCAGTCCCCTACCGCGCCTACTATATCGTCAACATGCTGCACGTCCAGGCTGGCGGCCGGGCGTTGGTCGAATCGCTGGCAGCCCGCGCCGATGTGGCCCGCATCGAGGCGAACCCGCGCGTGCAGAACGAGCTTCCTCGGACGATGCCCCTCTTTCCGCAGGCCCCTCTCTCCCCTGTCGGCATCGAGTGGAACGTCGCCAAGATCGGCGCGCCGGACGTGTGGGGGATGGGGTATACTGGTCAGGGGATCGTCGTCGGCGGACAGGACACCGGCTACGACTGGGATCACCCGGCCCTGATCGCCCAGTACCGGGGCTGGGACGGCGCCAACGCCAGCCACGACTATAACTGGCACGACGCCGTCCACAGCGGCGGCGGGGTCTGCGGCGCGAACTCGCCCGAGCCGTGCGACGATCACGGCCACGGCACCCATACCATGGGCACCGCCGTCGGCGACGATGGGGGTAGCAACCAGATTGGGGTGGCGCCTGGCGCGCGCTGGATCGGCTGCCGCAACATGGATCAGGGGGTCGGCTCGCCGGTCACCTACCTGGAATGCTTCGAGTTCTTCCTGGCTCCCTACCCGGTGGGCGACACCCCGGCCCAAGGCGACCCGGACCTGGCCCCCGACGTGACCAACAACTCGTGGGGCTGCCCGCCCTCGGAGGGGTGTTCGTGGGACACGCTGCAAGTGGCGGTCGAGGCCCAGCGGGCGGCCGGCATCATGACCGTCGTCTCGGCCGGCAACAGCGGCTCCTCGTGCTCCACCGTGGACGACCCGCCCTCCCTCTACGACGCCGCCTACACCGTCGGGGCTACCTCCAGCTCCGACAGTATCGCCTCCTTCAGCAGCCGCGGCCCGGTGACGATAGATGGCAGCGGGCGGCTCAAGCCGGACATTTCCGCGCCCGGCGTCAGCATCCGCTCCAGCATCCCCGGCGGGGGGTATCAGGGCGGCTGGCAGGGGACCTCGATGGCCTCGCCGCACGTGGCCGGGGCGGTGGCCCTGCTCTGGTCAGCCCAGCCGGCGCTGCGGAGCGACATGACCGCCACGGAGGACGTGATCAATGGGGCGGCGGTACCTCGCTCCAGCACCCAGTGCGGCGACCCCCCGAACACGGTGCCCAACAACGTCTACGGC
>DSDT01000359.1 GCA_011048615.1 Chloroflexota bacterium
TCTCTGGTTCGGCCGCCTGGGGGTGGGAGTATGGGGTCGGTCGGGCCTGAGAAGGAGGGGTGGCCGGAGAAGGTGATCGCGTTTTCGTGGCAGGGGAAGCCAGTTGCTGAGGACGTGCCGGTGGCTGTTGGGGACGCGGACGCGCTTCCATGGCGGCCTGGTCTGCTCGACGACGGGCGGCGTATTGGGCCAGCCTGCGCTGCACGGCCTGAGCCGCGCGTTTGACGTCCTCGGAGGTCAGGTCAAAGGTCAGCGCCAGCCCCAGCCCGGTCAGGGCCAGTAGAATCAACACGGCGACTGGCCATCCCAGGTAGGTCGAGAGCAGGATTGATATGCCCCATCCCACCAGTCCGCTGCCCCATTCCTGTTCCACCAGTCCCCACGGGTTGTCGCGCCCGGAAATGGCGTGGGTCAGGGCCAACAGGCTAAAGAGCGCCAGTTCCGCGCCGACGAGAGGTCGCCAGCGCAGTTTAAGAGGACGGTCCAGGTGATGGCGGAGCCACAGCAGCCCAGCCAGAAAGATGGCCACGGCAGCCGGGTAACTTCCCCAACCGAGCAGATAGTGCAATCGGTCTACCCAGGCCACGACCCATTGGCCAGTCGTGAGTCGGAACAGCCCCAGCAGGGTGATCACTCCCAGGGCCATAAGGAGTAGGGCTACGATTTGTTGCAGCAGCGGATCGGTCAGCAGGCTGTGCCAGTTGATATCGAATGTGGGAGGGGGCGTGTTACGTTTGGTCATTGGGTATCTCGCTTTGATTCACTCTTCTTACTTGTCGTAGACTCAAGCCGAGGCGTCGTCGCTGGCCGTCAACGTTGAGCACGCGTGCGGTGACCCGATCCCCCTCCCGCACGACGTCGCGGGGATGGTGGATGGGGCCCTCTTCCAGTTCTGAGACGTGGATGAGGCCTTCCAGTCCCTCTTCGATCTGTGCAAAAGCCCCGAAATTGACCACGTGGGTGATGATTCCTTCGACAATTTGCCCGGCCCGGTAGCGCTCCTCGACCGACTGCCAAGGGTCGGGCAGCAGTCGCTTGATGCTAAGCCCTACCCGCTCCTGCTCCCGGTCCACGTTGAGGACGTACACGTCTACCATCTGGTTCGTCTCGAGGACGTCCTGGGGGTGCTCGATCCGCCCCCATCCCAGTTCCGAAACGTGGATCAATCCCTCGATGCCGCCCAGGTCAATGAATGCGCCGAAGGAGCACAGGCTGGTCACCCGTCCGGTGCGGACATCGCCAGGGCAGATGGAATCCAAGACCTCTTGGCGGCAGGCTTTGTCGTGCTGAATGGCCCGTTCCGAGAGGACGAACCGCTCTTGCTCAGGCTCGACCTCGATGACCTTGAGGTGCAGTTGGTGGCCGACCAGATTGCGCAGTATCTCGTGCCGCTCCTGTTCGTTCGACGAGGCGTCGAGGCTCACCAGGTGAGAAGTAGGGATAAACCCCTCTAACCCGTTCCATGCCACCAACGCGCCGCCCCGATTGTATCCCACGATGGCCAGTGTCAACACCTCGCCCTGTTCCAGTGCCCGGCGGGCGTGCTCCCATCGGGTCTGATCGTCCAACTGTGCGTTCGCGCTGGATTCCACTGCCTCCAGAAAGACGTCCTCTTGCTCTCCATCCCATGGGGCGATGGTCGGGGCGGCCGGGCCGTGTTCCCCATCCCGCAACAAGGCCTCCCAATACCCCTCGTCCGGCGGCGCGTGTGCGGAAATCCATTCGCCTCTCTGGTCCATGACCTGCTGTCTCCCAATTTCACGCTTGTTGACAGTCATCTGGCTGGATGACAAATCCGATCTACATTTGCCATTCTCCCCTCACATTGAGGATACAGTGTGGGAGAATGTGCACTCACAAGCCGATTATATGGCAGGGACAAGGGCTTGTCAAACACCTGTGGGCACACGCCAGGGAAGGTCGGGATGCGGGTTCATATGTCCAGTTCTTCTTGCTCCATCTCGACCAGGGTTTGAGCCACGGCCTCGATGGCGATACGCTGTTTGCGATACAGATCCGACTCGCTCATAGCCAGCCGCTGGGCGATTTCCCGCACCCTGCGGCCTTGGAGGAATTTGAGTTCGAGGATGTTGTACAGCAACCACTCCGGGGCCGTCATCTGGCGCTGCCCGTCGGGGCGCAGGCGCTCGATGGCCTGCTTGAGCACCGAGCGCAGGCCCTTCATCACGTTCCCGTTGTGCTCGTTCGCCGCTCGTTCCACGACGTGAAGGGAGCAAAGGGGGCTGGACATCAGTTTGGGGCCGCCCCAATAATGGTCCAGCGCATCGCGGACCCACTGGCGAAACTCGGCCTCCTCCGTCAGGTCGGATTGGGAGAGGGCCTTTTCTCCCACATAGTGCACTATGCCACGACGGCGTTGAATGTCCTCGATATCGGGGATGATGCGCTCCAGGGCGCGGAAGAGACCCTGCTGAAGTTGGCGGTCCTCCAGGGCGGCGGCGGCTTGTCTGAGCAGCATCTCCATCCCGGCTTGTTCGTCGGGCGTCAGGTCTGGCTGCGGGGCGCGCGCTTGGATGCCGATCATGCCGATGACGGTCTCCTGGCCCTGGATGTGCAGTGGGGCCAGCCAATAGCCGTTCCACACGAACAGGTCCCCGTACCGCTCGATCGTCTGCACCTCGGACGAGGGTGCCTGCCAGGTCTCGGCTGGGAGGTCGCTGGCCGTCCCCGGCGTCAGGTTGCCACAGGTGACTTCCAGGTGGGGGGTTCCTCCGTCTATGACGGCCACAAAGGCGGTCTCCACCCGCAGGAGGTCGCATAGCGCCGTGAGGACGTTTTCCAAGAACTGGCGCAGATCGGTGGTCGTCAGCAAGCGATTGCTCAACTCTTGGATCCATTCGATCTCGGGTTGATCCTGGCGGTACAGGGCCCGGTCGATCAAGGGCTTGGCGAACTCGATCCCCGGTTGGAGCAGCAAGATGACGCCGACGGCTCCAAAGAGCATCAAGCGGCGGCTGGGGAGTCCGAGCCAGCCCTCGGCCTGAGATGCGGCGATGATGACTACGACCACCAGGGTGGCGAGGAGCGGGCCGCGCAGCAGGAAGCGGATCAGGCGATGTTTGACCGTTCGGTCGGGTGTGAGAGCGCCGAAAAAGGCCACGCTGTAGGCCAGCAGCACCAGCATCAGGCCGATGCCAATGTTTCCCAACACCAGCATCAGCCAGGGCAGCGAGCTGTAGGTGGCAGGCCAGCCCGAAAGGAGCAGATAGGGAAAGACGCCCGCTGCCGGAGCCGCAAAGGTCGCCAGCAGATAGGTCATGCGCCGCCGTGAAGTCGAAGTGAGACAGCGGCGGCGGGCCCACAGTGCGTTGGCCGTACCCCATCCCACGGCAGCGAAAAAGTAGAGGATGAATAAAGGGAACAGCGGCCCGGGCAGCAGATGCGGCACGCGGTGAATCAGCTCGCCCCCGCGCACGATCAGGTCGCTAAAGCCCACTCCCACCAACAAAAGTGCGCTCAACAGGTAGCTGGCCCGCACGGCCAACTCGCGGAAATCGCTCCGAGCGCCGGTAGTGACCAGCAAGGCGTTGGAGAAGGCCAGGTAAGCTGCCGGGGCGAAGGCGATCCCGACCCATTGGAAGCGCAGCCAGGGGGTGGATGCCTCCAGGTCTTGGACGCCGAACAGCGCCACGTCCACGAAATAGGCAATCAAGACACAGGCCAGCAGCGAGCTAAAGGCGCGGACGACGGGGTTATGGCGGTTATAGATTAGCAGGTAGAGGAGCAGGCCGCTGGAGAGGATGACGATGCCGGACGTGAGGATGACGTTGACCAGTTCCAGCAATGCTCTAAAATCAAAGGTCGACAATAATCCCATCAGATCAAAAATTGTTGGAACGCCACAACTCCTAGCGCAGCGAGGTCCCAAAGAAGAGAGCGATGTCCTGCTTGGACCAGTAGTGATCGTTGTAGCCGCAAAAGGTCAGCCCCCGCGATTGGCAGAAGCGGATGGCAGGATAGTTCTTGGTCTGCATCTCGAGCACCAGGCGACCCAGGGCTTGGCTGTGCCCCCATTGAGCGGCGGTTTTCAGCAGCAGAGTGCCGATGCCGCGCCGGCGGTGCGGGCGATCCACGACCAAATCCCCGATCCAAGCCGTGTTGTGCTCGGCGTAGGCGGTCAACGTGACGTACCCGCGAATGGCCTCGTCTTGCTCCACGACGAACATCTCATCCCGCCGCTGCCATCCCGCCAGCAGTGTCTCTCTCTGCAGGGGGTAGTTGACCTTGGTCTCGCGAGGAAGATGGGCCACACGGAAGGTGACGGTCAGCGCGCTGATCTCGCCGCGCGTGTCCATCTGCCAGACGCGATTGGTAGTGTACGAGTGGTCGAGGGCGATACACGCCTCTATGTCCCGTGGCTCAGCCGGGCGTACCTGCATCAAGTACCTCCTCCATCAGGGGGATACAGTGAGGTCGAGTCCCCGCAGCCATTCTACCACCAGGCCGCAGTTGACGCAAACTGCCCCGTCGCGAGGGGATTCGCAATCTGTTCTACTTGCACGGGGTGCAGCGCGGAATGGGAATCCGCCCGACCTTTCTCTTTACTCGGATGTCGGCCCGTTCAACCAGCCCTGGACGAGGGTCTCTGCCTCTTCTGGCAGGGCAGCGCGGGCGGTGGTGGAGAGGTCGAACCAGTGGATGGCGGGGTCGTCCAGGCGAAACCAGGTGTACTGGCGGCGGATGAAGGCGTGGGTGGCTCGCTTGATCTCTACGACCACATCGTCCAGCGCCGCCTGCCCCTCCAAATAGGGGCGGAACTGGGCGTATCCCAGGCCCGACATGGCCGGCAGCTCCCATCCATACCCGGCCTCGACCAGCCGGCGCACCTCCGCTTCCAACCCGGCCGCCATCATCGCCTCGGCCCGCCGGTCGGCGCGGGCGTAGAGGGCGTCCCGGGCCATCGTCAGCCCGATCTGGAGGATGCGGTACGGCGGCGGCTGTTTCCGCTGCAGCTCGGAAATCGGCTGCCCGGTCGCCAGACAGACTTCCAGCGCGCGGACGACGCGCCGCACGTTGTGGGGGTGGATGCCCTCGGCGGCGTCCGGGTCGAGGGTCGCCAACCGGGCGTGGAGGGCAGCAGGCCCATCCCGCTCGGCCTCGGCCTCCAACTCGGCCCGCAGCTCGGAGTGGGGCGGGACGCGCGGGATGCGCCACCCCTCGACGACGGCCCGCACGTATTGGCCGGTCCCGCCGACCAGGATGGGCAGCTTGTCCCGCGTGTGGATCGCGGCGATGGCGGCGTAGGCCAGGGCCTGGAACTCGGCCAGCCCGACCGTCTCGTCGGGGTTGGCGATGTCAATCAAATGGTGAGGAACGCGGGCCTGCTCTTCCACCGTCGGTTTGGCCGTGCCGATGTCCATCCCCCGGTAGAAGAGGCGCGAGTCGGCCGAGACGACCTCCCCGTCGAAGCGTTCGGCCAGGTGGAGCGAAAGGGCCGTCTTACCAACGGCCGTCGGCCCGACGATGATGAGGAGCGTATGGCGGTCGTTATGTGATGGTCTCATAGATCTCGAGCCGGAGCAGGCGACCGGCGCGGTCCATCTCGACCGCCGCCAGCCCGACGCGCCAGTCGGCGGCGTAGGGGTTGACGTCTTGCTCGCCCAGGTAGGTCAGGGCGACCTCGACCATACGCTGCTGCTTGGCCTCGGTCAGCGATTCCTCCGGCGTACCGTGCGCCCGCCCGCGCCGGGTGCGGACCTCGTAAAAGTACCACGTGTCGCCGCGCCGGGCCACCACGTCGACCTCGCCGACGGGGCAGCGCCAGTTGCGGGTCACGATCTTGTAGCCGCGCTGCACGAGCTCTGCCACGGCCAGATCCTCGCCGCGCCGGCCCAGCCGCACCCGCCGATCACTCATTCTTCTCCCGCTGGCTACTCGCATAGTCACACAGGGCTTGCAGGATGCAACTTGGGCAGGCAGGCTTGCGGGCCTGGCAGACGGCGCGCCCGTGCTCGATCAGGTTGAGGTGGAAGGGGTAATAGATCTCCTCCGGGATCAACGCCTCCAGCAGGGGGTGGGCCTTTTCCCGGTTGGTCTTTTCCGGGATCAGGCCGAGCCGGCGGGTGACGCGGTGGACGTGGGTGTCGACCGGGAAGGCCGGTTTGCCCAGGGCAAAGCAGAGCACGATGGCGGCCGTCTTGGGGCCGACACCGGGGATGTCGAGCAGCCAGGCGCGCGCCTCCTCGGTGGACATATCGCGCAGGAAATCGAGCGTGATCGCGTCCTCCTGCTCGGTGATGGCCCGCAGGGCGGCCTGGATGCGGGGCGCTTTGGTGGGCCCAAGGCCGGCCGGCCGGACCGCCTCGACCAGGTCGGCCTGCGGGGCGTCGCGCACGGCCTCCCAGGTGGGGAAGCGGTCCCGCAGTTGGTCGAAGGCGCGGTCGCGGTTGACGTCGTTGGTGTTCTGTGAGAGGATGGTGTTGACCAGCGCAGCGACGGGGTCGGTGGGTTGCCACGGGTGGTCGCCGTAGGCGTCGAGCAGCAGGTCGTGGATGCGCAGAATCTTTTGGGTATCAGGTTCAGGTTTCATGGGTTGATTTCGCAGGTGAGGTGCGTCGCACCTTTATCTACTCCAATTTCAGTGGCTCGATCTCGGCGGCTATCCTGGGATGTGGTTCTTGCAGCACGAACTGTTCATAGCTCTCAGACGAGGGAAACCATTCCCGTACCA